>JBGSOR010000528.1:0-1741 GCA_041738985.1 Chromatiaceae bacterium
GGCCGCCGCCGCCTGTGGGCCTTCCTGGTCGCCGGAGGCATTCCACTCCAGCAGCCGGCGGTGGGTGACCAGCAGCCGACCCAGGGTGCGCAGGATCGCGTCGAAGCCGTACCAGGCCTCGTGGGGTAGGGTCGCCAAGCCCATGCCGGCCAGGGCGAGACGCTGGCTCGCACCCTGGCCGGTGGCGGCCAGGTGTTGGCCGAGGCCCATGTCGTCCGGCTTGCGCAGCAGGTCCAGTAGGGTGGCCAGCAGCGGCGGGATCATTACCACGCCGAGCACCGCCAGGGTCCAGAATGCGGGATGGGACGACAGGGCCCAGGCGAGCAGCAGAAGCGCCACCAGGACCGCCGGGACCAGGCTGCGGCGCAGGTTGTCGAACAGCTTCCAGCGCGACAGGGGCGACAGGGGATTTGGTAGACGCGTTTCGTTGGGGCCGGGTACGCGCGGCAGCAGCCAGGCGGCGATCTGCCAGTCGCCGCGGATCCAGCGATAGCGGCGGTTTACGTCGGCGCCGTAGCGGCTCGGATACTCCTCGTAAAGTGGAACGTCGCTCAGCAACCCGGAACGCGCGTAGCACCCTTCCAGGAGGTCGTGGCTGAGGACGCGGTTCTCCGGGAAGCGCCCCTTGAGGGCCTGCTCGAAGGCCGCGACGTCGTAGATGCCCTTGCCGATGAATGACCCCTCCCGGAACACGTCTTGATAGATGTCCGAGACGGTGCGGGTGTAAGGGTCTATCCCGGGGTCGCCGGCGTGCAGGCGCCCGTAGCGCGACGGCTGGCCGAGCGGCAGGCTGGCGCTCACCCCCGGCTGGAGAATGCCGTAACCGGCCACCACCCGTCCCCGGGCCGGATCGTAGACCGCGCGGTTGAGAGGGTGTGCCAGGGTTCCGACAAAGGCGCGAGCGGCATCGCGTGGCAATTGGGTGTCGGTGTCCAGGGTGATGACATAGCGCACCCGGGAAAGCACCACGGTGGTGCCCACCAGCAATGAGAAGCCCGAGCAGTCGCCGTCGCGCAGCAGGGCGTTGAGGTGCGCCAGCTTGCCGCGCTTGCGCTCGTATCCCATCCAGATGCGGTCGTGGGGGTTCCAAAGGCGCGGTCGGTGGAACAGAAAGAAAATGTCGCCCCCGCCGTTCGCGTAGCGCGCGTTCAGGGACTCGATGCCCTTTTGGGCCGCGGCCAGCAGGGAGGCGTCCCGCGGCAGCGTCTCCTCCGGTGCGTCGCTCAGGTCGGTCAGGAGGCCAAAGTGCAGATGCGCGTCCCGATTGGCCAGGAATCGTACCTCCAGGGTTTCGAGCAGCTCCTCCACGTTGCCGGGGCTGGTGAGCAGGGTCGGAACCACCACCAGGGTGCGCGACTCCGCCGGGATACCCTCGGAGTAGTCCATGCGCGGCAGTCGTTGCGGTGCCGCGAGAAGGGGCATAAGCCAGTTGACCAGGGCGACGGCGAGTTGGCCGGTGGCCAGGGTTACAAGCACCGCCAGCGGGACCAGGGCCCAGACCGGTAGGGACTCCTCCCGTGCCCGGGCCAGCAGGCCCGCGGCCAGGACCAGGGTCAACAAGGCGATGCCGCCCGTGTAGAGCAGCAACGCCGATCCGCTCGCCCAGCGCCGCAGGGCCGTTATCGGGGCCAGCCGTGCCCGCACCGCCTCCTCCAGGTCGCAGCGGCCGCGGTCGATGAGGTAGTAGCCGACATGAGCCTCGCGGTCGTTGTCGCCAGCCCCCGCGTCTGCCGTAGATCGG
>JBGSOR010000554.1:0-20537 GCA_041738985.1 Chromatiaceae bacterium
CGTATCGCCGAGGAACTGCGCAACGCCGACCAGAGGAAAAACGAGGCCCAAAAGGAAAGCGACGAGTTCAGGCACAAAAACGAGGTCTTCGACCAGCAGCGCGCCGCGCTTTTCAGCCAGGCCACGGACGAGGCCAAGGCCGAACGCCAGCGGCTTCTGGACGAGGCGCGGCAGGCCGCGGATACCTTGAGCGCCCAGCGGCTGCAGACGTTGAGGAACGACAGCCATCGACTGAATCAGTCCATCCGTCGCCGGACCCAGGCGGAGGTGTTTGCCATCGCGCGCAAGGCACTGACAGATCTGGCCACGGCGAGTCTGGAAGAACGCATGGCCGAGGTGTTCACCCGCCGCTTGCGGGCACTGGACGGGCAGGCCAAGGAAGCCTTCGCGAACGCCCTGAAGGGCGCCTCCAAACCCGCGCTGGTGCGCAGTGCCTTCGACCTACCCGCGGAGCAACGCGCGGCGGTCCAAGCTGCGCTCAACGAAACCTTCTCGGCGGAGGTTCAGGTCAAGTTCGAGACCGCACCCGATCTGGTCAGCGGGATCGAGCTCAGCACCGATGGACAAAAGCTGGCCTGGAGCATCGCGGATTACCTCGCCGAGTTGGAAAAGGGCGTTGCCGAGCTGCTGAAGACGCACGCCAAGACTGAAGCGGATGAACCCAGGCCCGAACCAAGCGCCAAAGCCCATGGAGCTTGAGCGCCTCCAGGACGTTTTCGACAGCGTCTTTGCCGGAATCGGTCAGGCGCGGGACGCCTTCATGCCGCAGCTCAAGCCACGGGAAGTCGGCACGATCGCGAGCATTGGCACGGGCATCGCCAAGGTCTCCGGCCTTCCCGGCGTCGGTTTCGAGGAGGTGCTGAAGTTTCCCGGCGATGTGTATGGTATTGCGTTCAACGTCGATGCGGACGAGATCGGCGCGGTTCTGCTCGGCGACTACTGGCGGTTGGACGCCGGCGATGAGGTCGAGCGCAGAGGGCACGTGGTGGATGTGCCGGTGGGTGACGGTCTGATCGGACGCATCGTCAATCCGATGGGGCGGCCGCTGGACGGCAAGGGTCCGGTGATCTCCAGCGCGCGCCTGCCGGTCGAGCGCCCTGCCGCCCACATCATGGACCGCGCGCCCGTGACCGTGCCCTTGCAAACCGGCATCAAGGTCATCGATGCGCTCATCCCCGTCGGGCGCGGCCAGCGCGAGTTGATCCTCGGCGATCGGCAGACGGGCAAGACCGCGGTTGCGCTCGACACGATACTCAACCAGCGCGGTCAGGATGTGCTGTGCGTCTATTGCGCCATTGGTCAGCGCGCGTCCGGTGTGGCCAAGGTGATCGCCAACCTGCGCGAGCAGGGCGCGATGGATTACACCGTCGTGGTCGTCACCGAAGGTAACGATCCGCCCGGCCTCGCCTACATCGCCCCTTACGCCGCGACCAGCATCGCCGAGTATTTCATGGAGCGAGGCCGCGACGTGCTGATCGTCTACGATGACCTCACGCATCATGCGCGCGCCTATCGCGAGCTGTCCCTGCTACTGCGCCGCCCACCCGGCCGGGAGGCCTTTCCAGGCGACATCTTTTACATCCACTCGCGGCTGCTGGAACGTGCGACACACCTGCGCCCGGGGCTCGGCGGCGGATCGCTGACTGCGCTGCCCATCATCGAAACCGAGGCGCAGGACATTTCCGCCTACATCCCGACCAACCTGATCTCCATCACCGACGGGCAGGTCTACCTGTCGCCGTCGCTGTTCGAGCTGGGCGTGCTGCCCGCCGTCGATGTCAGCAAATCCGTTTCGCGCGTCGGCGGCAAGGCGCAACGCGCGGCCTATCGCGCGGTGGCGGGCGACCTCAAGCTCGCCTACGCCCAGTTCGAGGAGCTGGAAACCTTTGCCCGCTTCGGCGCCCGACTGGATGAAGACACGCGCAGGATCATCGAGCACGGACGGCGCATCCGCGCCTGCCTCAAGCAGCCGGAATTCGCCCCGGTGTCCGTCCCCGCGCAAATCGCCATCCTGCTGGCGTTGACAGAGAGGCTCTTCGACCCGGTGCCGATCGAAGGGATGACGGATGCCGAGCAGGCGGTGCGCGCGGCGGCGGCAGACATCCCGAACGAGGTGGCTGCGCGATTGGCCACCGCCGAACAATTGAGCGACAACGATCGGGCCACGATCATCCAGATCGCGCGCAAGGCGCTCGCAGGGGTCCAGCCCGGGTCGGAAGCCCCATCCGAGCCGGAAGCCAAGAAGACATGAGCGACACGACAACGAGCCTGCGGCGCAAGATCGACAGTGCCGGCGAGCTCCGCTCCGTCGTTCGCACCATGAAGGCGCTGGCCGCCTCGAACATCGGCCAATACGAGAAGTCGGTGCGCGCATTGGCCGACTACTATCGCAGCGTGGAGCTGGGGTTGAGCATTTGTTTCCGCAAGCGCGCGCCGGCCGCGTCGATGGCGGAAGGCAAGCGGCCAACCGTTGTGGGACCCGTCGGGGCGATCGTGTTCGGGTCGGACCAGGGATTAGTCGGGCGTTTCAACGACGTGATCGCCGACTATGCGGTGAAGGCCCTCGCCGCCCCGCCCGGCACCCCTCGGATCTGGGCGATCGGGGAGCGCGTTCATGCCCGCCTGGCAGACACGGGTCTGCCATTGCTGGGCGTCTTCGCCGTGCCAAACTCGGTCAAGGCCATCACCCCGCTGCTCGGACAGATTCTCATCGAGTGCGAGACGCGCTACAGCCAGGGCGAGATCGCCGAGCTCCATCTTTTCTACAACCGCCCCACCTCCGGCGCAATCTATGAGCCGGTCCAGCAGCGGTTGTTGCCGTTGGACGAAACCTGGCGCCGCGACCTCGCCGAGATTCCCTGGCCGACGCAGAACCTGCCCGAGGTTATGGGCGACGACGCCACGACCCTGCGGGCGCTCATCCGCGAGTATCTCTTCGTCTCGCTGTTCCGGGCCTGCGCCGAATCCCTCGCGAGCGAGAACGCCAGCCGCCTGGCGGCGATGCAGCGCGCCGACCAGAACATCGACGAGCTGATGGAGGGCCTCAACGGGACATTCCACCGTTTACGCCAAAGCGGCATCGACGAGGAGCTGTTCGACGTGATCGCCGGCTTCGAGGCCCTGGCTGGGCCTTGACGACGACCGAGAGGACCGAGATGAAGCTCAAAACGAAAGCACTGAACAGAGAGGCGCCGCCATGACCTACTGTATTGGCATCATGCTCGATGCCGGGTTGGTACTTGCATCGGACTCGCGTACCCACGCCGGGGTCGACAATTTTGCGAGCTTTTGCAAGATGAGCGTGTTTGAGCGCGCGGGCGACCGGGTCATCGTCCTATTGAGCTCGGGCAACCTGGCCGGAACCCAGGCCGTCATCGGCTTGCTGAAGCAGCGCAACGCCAAGGATGGGGTGCCCAATCTCTGGGGCGCGGAGTCCATGTTCGATGCCGCGATGGTCGTGTCGGATGCCATGCGGGACGTCGATCGGCGCGATGGCCAACACCTGGCAGGGAGTGGTGGCGGCTTCAACGCCTCGTTCATACTCGGTGGCCAGATCGCGGGCGAGCCGCCCCGCCTGTTCCGGATCTATGCGGAGGGCAACTTCATCGAGGCCAGCGTGGAGACGCCCTATCTCCAGACCGGGGAGACCAAATACGGGAAGCCGATTATCGATCGGGTCATTACCCGCTCGACCTCGCTCAACGATGCCGCACAATGTGTCCTTGTCTCGTTCGACTCAACGATGCGCAGCAATTTGTCCGTCGGCATGCCGATCGATCTGATCTGCTATGCGCGTGACAGCCTTGAAGTGCGGATGCGCCGGCGCTTTGACGAGGGGGACGAATACTTCAGCCAGCTCGGCAAACAATGGACGGAGGGCACGCGGCAGGTGTTCAGCAGGCTGCCTAAGCTGGACTGGTAAGGCCACTGAGGGGGATGGCAAGGAGCATCTGCTCCGAACGGATCGGCGCCACGGCTCCGTAGTGGAACACCTGGGACCTCTCCAATTGGATGCGCTGTGGCTCCAGGGTGGCGGAGTCGCTGTCGTAGAGCAGCCAGTGGCGCGCCTGGCCGGCGTGGCCGGCGACGTGGGTGTAGTCGTTGGTGGCGATGGCGATCTTCATGCTGGTCGTTCCGAAGGGGGCTCAGAGTAGCGCAACCGCCTTGATCTGGATGCAGACCGGCATTCCGGGCACCAATCCCAGGCGGTCCGCGGAGCGGCGGGTGACCCGGGCCAGGATGGCCGAGCCGTTGACTTGGAGCTTGACCAGGGCGAGCGCCGGATGGGCGTCGTCGCCCTGGGATACGACCTGGGCGTGCAGGGTGTTGAGGATGCTGGTCGACTCAACAGGCGCCAGCACGATGCTGACATCGCGGGCGAGGATGCGCACCCGGACCGAGTGGCCGACGGCGATCCCGGTGTCCCGTACCCACAGATTCTCTCCGGCGCACTCGACGCGCACCAGGCTCCAACGGGTGTCCCGTTCGGCGACCCGGCCGTCCAGGACGACGCCGGCGTCTTCCCCCAGCCGGATCGGGAGGTCCAGCCGGGCCAGGGTCTCGCCCAAGGGGCCGCTCGCCAGGGCCCGACCTTCTTCCATGACCACCAGGTGGTCCGCCAGGCGCGCGACCTCGTCCGGGGCGTGGCTCACATACAGAACCGGGATGGAGAGCTCGTCGTGGAGCCGTTCCAGGTAGGGGAGGATCTCCTGCTTGCGCTGGTGATCCAGGGCTGCCAGGGGCTCGTCCAGGAGTAGGAGCCTGGGGCTGGTCAGGAGTGCCCGCGCGATGCCGACCCGCTGGCGCTCCCCGCCGGACAGCCCGCTCGGGGCGCGGTCCAGCAGATGGCCGATGCCGAGCAGGTCGATGGCCTGGTCGAAAGAGACCCGGCGGTCCGCGGCCGCAATGCGCCGCATCCCGTAGGTCAGGTTGCGGCGAACGTGGAGGTGGGGGAACAGACTCGCCTCCTGGAAGACATAGCCCAGGGGGCGCCGATGGGTGGGCAGGAAGAGTCGCCGCGCGTCGTCCTGCCAGCAGTCGCCGTTGAGGCTCAAGAATCCCGAGTCCGCCCGTTGCAGGCCGGCGACGCAGCGCAGCACCGTGGTCTTGCCGGAGCCGGAGGGTCCGAAGAGCGCAATGACGCCGCGTCCCGGCAAGTCTAGATCCACGTCCAACGAAAAACCGGGGTGCTGGACCCGAAAGCGCAGCTGGATGCCGTCGCTCAACGCCACACCTGCCCGCGTCCGCTGATGGTGTTCAGGGCGAGCAGCACCAGAAAGGCGAAGACCACCAGTATCCCGGCCAACCAGTGGGCCTCCGCGTACTCCAGTGCCTCGACATGGTTGTAGATCTGAATGGAGACCACCCGGGTGCGGTCGGCGATGTTTCCGCCGAGCATGAGCACCACGCCGAACTCGCCAACCGTATGGGCGAAGCCCAGGACCGCAGCGGTGAGGAACCCGGGGCGCGCCAGGGGCAGGGCGATGGTGAAAAAGCGATCGAGCGGGCTGGCACGCAGGGTTGCCGCCACCTCCATGGGGCGCTCGCCCATGGCCGCAAAGGCGTTCTGGACGGGCTGGATCACGAAGGGCATGGAATAGATGACCGATCCGATCACCAGCCCGGGAAAGGTAAAAGGCAGGACGCCCAGGCCCAGACTCTCCGTTAGCTGTCCCACGGGGCCGTTGGGCCCCAAGGTCACCAGCAGATAGAAGCCCAGCACCGTGGGCGGAAGGACCAGGGGCAGGGCCACCACCGCGGTGATCGGACCCTTCCACCAGGAACTGGTGCGGGCGAGCCACCAGGCTACCGGGGTGCCAATCAGCATCAGGATTGCCGTCGAGAGGGTCGCCAGCTCGAGGGTCAGCCGGATGGCGCTCCAGTCTTCCGCGGTGAGGCCCATAGGGTCAGAGTCCGTAGCCGAATGTCTTGATGACCGCCTGCGCCTTTTCGCCCTTGAGGAACTTCATCAGGGCCTTGGCCGCGGGTTTGCCTTCGCCTTTCAGTAGGATGATCGCGTCCTGGCGAATCGGGCCGTAGAGCTTCGGGTCCACGATCCAGCCGGAGCCGGAGCCGATCTTGCCGCTCTTGACGTCGATGACCTGGGACAGGGCGACGAAGCCCAGCTCCGCGTTGCCGCTCTGCACGAACTGGAAGGCCTGAGCGATATTGTCCGCCTGCACCAGCTTAGGCTCCAGTGCCTCGAAGACCCCTTTCTTCTTCATGACCTCCACGCCAGCCGCGCCATAGGGGGCGAGCTTGGGGTTGGCGATGGACAGGTGGGCGAACCTGCCGCCCTTGAGGACCTCGCCCTTTCCGTCCACGAAGTCCGGCTTGGCGCTCCAGAGGACGAGCTTCCCGACCGCATAGGTGAATCCGGTGCCGGGCACCGCAGCGCCCTCGGACTCCAGCTTCTTCGGGGTCTCGGCGTCGGCCGCCAGCAGGACCTCGAAGGGGGCGCCGTTCTTGATCTGGGAGTAGAACTTGCCGGTGGACCCGAAGGCCGAGACGACCTTGTGACCCGTGGCCGCCTCGAAGGCGGTGGCGATCTCCTTCATGGGGGCGGTGAAATTGGCCGCGACGGCCACCTGGACCTCGTCCGCGCGTGCGGAGACGGCGGCGGCGACCAGGGCGAGGGCGAACGAAAGTCTGTGCATTGGCTTCATGGCGTGAAAGCTCCGAGGGTCGTGGGTTGGATGACGAAAGAGACGAGGCGGATCGCGAGCGCCGGACGACTCGCCGGACCAGCCTCGTTGCGGGATTAGACGAAGGCCGCCAGGATCACGCTGGATGTCTAGAACACGGCGCAGACGGCCCGGCCCGGCAGCAGATCCAGCTTGACCAGGCCGGCGGGGGTGATCAGGGAGGTCAGCGTCCGCCCGCCGGGCAGGATCAGGGTGACCTCCGCATTGACGGGGGACCCTCCGCCAGGTTGTGCATGGACTCCAGGGCGTCCCAGGTCGCAGGACATGGGCACCGCCTTGGGCGCCCGCGAGATCGAGCCGTGGCGACCGATGGCCTCCAGGAGTCGAATGCGGGTGTCCCCCAGGAGGGCGCCGAGCTCGGTGTTGGCCGAGAGCTTGCCGACCGGGCGGGGAGGCGTGTGACGCGCAGCTGTCATGGATCTCTTCCCTATATAGGGATCAATATAGCGAATGTCGCTATTTGACAGGCAAGTAATAAGCCATGTCAAGGTTGCGCGATGGTTGAGGCTGGCGTCCGGGCTGGCTTACACTGCATCGGCAGCACGGGCCCCGAGCGGGCTCGGTAGACTTCAGCTCGGTAGCATAGAGAAAAAATTTTATGAAAATTAGCGCGCGCAATCTGTTCAACGGCAAGGTCGAAGCCGTCAAGACCGGTGCCGTCAACAGCGAGGTGGATCTCGTCCTTCCGGGTGGGCACAAGATCGTGGCTATCGTCACCAACGACAGTGCCAAGGTCCTGAATCTGGCTGCCGGGGGCGAGGCCGTGGCCCTCGTTAAGGCGTCCTCCGTGCTGGTCATGACGGACGACTCCGGCATGCGGCTGAGTGCCCGTAACTGTCTGGCTGGGAAAGTATCGGCCCTGAAGGTGGGTCCGGTGAACGCGGAGGTGACCATCGCGCTTCCGGGCGGCGCCGAGGTGCACGCCACCATCACCCATGGTGCGGTCGACGAGCTGGGCCTGAAGGAAGGGGCTGCGGCAAGCGCTGTATTCAAGGCATCCGCTGTCATCCTCGGCGTCCCGGCCTGATAGCGGAATCTGCACCGATATATAGCGGTTACTCCTCGCCGGGGGCTAATTGCACCTCGGCGGTGCGCCGACACCCTCTCCGCGACGCCGCTGGGCGACTGCCCGGCGTCGTCGCGGACGGGGTTCTTTCTCCAGTCTGCGATGTATGCTTGCCGGACCCCAACCAACCGCCGCGAAGGAGGCGAGTGAACTTTCCCGCCGAGATGGTCCCCGTCAGGGTCGCGGACTATCTCCTCGGCGAACAAGAGAGCCTGACCTCAAGATTCGCTTTACGCTGGAAGACCTCTACGAGGACGTGGTGTTGGGGGGATTAGCGAGGGGAAAAAAGGGGGCCAATTAAATGACCAGGCTCGATAGCGCGTAGGGTGCGGTTTGGAATGAACCGTATCGATCGATGCGGTTCCTGTCATCGCCGCCTTGATCTGGAGGCCGCGCCTACTCAGCGGACCTTTGGCGTCCCGGCATCAAGGGGGACGCCGATCTCGGCCGCCGGAAAGGCTGAGTGACCTTCCGTCGAGCTCCCGGGAGAATCGGCGTCGAGCTCGAGGCCGATACTGATGGGATCCTCGCCAACCGTGGGTGCCCCCCAAGGGTCATCGGCATCCAGCGTATCGCCGATGTAGGCACGCGGTTCGCGACGCGATTCGATCGGCGCACGCGTTTCGTACAAGGGCGGATCGAAGGGATCCAGTGCCGGCCCGATGTCGACAGGTGCTGCTTCGGGTGGGAGAAATTCGGACGCCCCGTCATCGTCTGCGTCAAGCGGCTCCCCGAGCTCGAGCGGCGGATCGTCCGAGGCGATGTTGGGCATGGAGCGCGACTCGGCAATTGGAGCAGACGCCGTGATCGGGAGGCTCTTACTATCAAGCGCACGGGACCGCGAAGCGTTGGCGGCTCTGCTGCCTGGGCTCTCCGTTGGCTCCCCCTGTGGCTCGCTGGGGGCCGGCCCGCTCGGTGCTCGTGGCTGGGGCTGGGAGAAACGGAGCGACATCAATAGGCCGCAGGTGAGCGCGAGTACGATGAGGCTCGCCCAGACGAGTCCGAACTGGGACGAATCCGGAAGAAAAAATTGATCGCCCGCGGAGTTAAGCACCAATTTGGGCATCGTAAGGAGGTCCCGGTACTCGTACGGGTCTATGATCTCCAGCATCGCCTTACCCTCGGCTGTTTTGGACCTGCAGGGTAGGTCGAAATCCACATAGTCCTGAATGGCAGGCGCGTAGAACCCGTAGGCCTCCCAATGGTGAGAAAACTGTTCCCCGAGGTTTAGTGAGGTCGATGGAGGCAGGAAGGATCGCTTTGATCCGGGATGCTTCGCCCTTCGCCGCCTCCACCGCTGCGGTGAGCCAGGTCGTCCAGCCCCGCTTGGAGCCCCCTGCAATAATGAAATCATCGATTCTGGGCGGTCTGGGCCATCCCGAGCCGGAGTTGGCCCTGAAGGACTGTATGGTATCCATGGCGCGCACAACCGCCTTCGTCATAGGTAAATGCGCCAGCCATTCCGGATCGCCAGACGATAGATATTTGTCCATTCCATAGGCGAGGAGCGCGTCCTCGGTTCTTGGCTCCGACTCATCGGAGAAGCGCAGCGGTTGATTCGGGATCTGACTGACCATGGCGCTTACAGATCCCGTGACTAAGGAGACTATACCGAGGAGGTCATCATTCCCGGTGGAGGACCCAGCCTGGTTGCTGCCGCCGTTGACGATCAAGAACGCGGTATGTTGATTTCCCGAGTGAGCGATCCAGGGTACCGCGATCAGCACTTCGTGGCGCCACAGGGTCTGGTCGACCTCATCAGGGGCGCGCCAATTCTGGGACGTCATAGCGACTGCAAAGATTGTGTAGCCCTGGCGGACCCGCGTATCGTAGTGCACATAGGTGAAGTTGGTGTCGGCTTTAGCGACGTAGTCGTCGAGCGCGGTGGCTTCCGCGGCGATCCAATGGGTGAATCCCGAAGCCAGAATCAAGATCAGCACCCAGAGGCGCGATTGACGTTTCATGGCGAGCGCGTTACTCGTGAGATAGACGGATACAGGGTGCCATTCGCGCCCCAACGGTGCTAATATCATGCTCAGATGTTCAGGGAGCACCGCCTTCGCTGAATGTGGGGACCGAGGGGTGGTACGGCTTCACCGAAGGTGCTCGTCACTCAGTATTTGCCCAATTCCGATTCCCGGCTAGTCTTGCTAGGATAATTTCTCAGGGCGTTGTCTGAGATCAGTGTTCGGTAGAAACTTCCCGAGGGGGCGCTGGACTGGCAGACCGTCGGACGCGATCGTCATTCTCGGCGTGATGGAGCATCTGATTATCCGGCGGTGCTGCGGCAGGTCCAGCGGTTGCTGAAACCGGGAGGACGCCTTTATCTCGATGCCAGCGCATCGCGGGACACGTATGACAAGCCCAGCTGCATCGCCCGCTATATCTTCCCGGCGGACCATGCCTTCCTCTGCCTGCACGACCTCCTGCGTGAGGTAGCGAAGAGTCCGCTGGAGGTGCTGACGGTCGACGACGATCGCCACAACTATTTCCTCACCTGCAAGGCGTGGGCCGAGAACCTGGATGCCGCCCGGGAGGACATCATCGCCCGCTGGGGCGAGACGCTCTACCGTCGCTTCCGACTCTATCTCTGGGGCTCGGCCCAGTCCTTTCTGAACGGCGGCGCAGAGGCCTTTCGAGTGGTGCTGGAACGTCCGCTGGACGCATGAAGGTTGGGCGAACAGGCGTCGGCGACACTGACGCCTGCCGACGCGTCAGGGTGCGACGCGTACAGGAGGCGCTCGACGAAAGCGGCCTGTGGATCCGAGCATGTCTTCGTGCCGCTCTGTACGCCACCGAACGGAATCTGTGCGAGACCCCGCCTATGCTGGTAACTATAGCTTAGGACCGATCGATCCCCCGCCATGGTTGGATGCAACCGACCGGCAGCATCGCTATGGCTGTCTAGCAGCCCTTGGCTTCCAGCCGTCCATTTTTAACGCGACCGGCAGGACATAACATGCACATGATGCAGCGCACGCTACAAGACCTCCTCTATATGACGGTCGCCGTCTCGCTGAGCTCGATCGGCAGCCAGGCGCTGGCGGCAACGGCGGAAGGCCTCAATCACAACGCCACTCAGGCGTTGCAGTTCTTGCCTTCTGCTTCGCGAGCCTGCGCGCATGCGGATTTGCCGCAGTGTACTGCGACCCAGTCCAAGCCTCTGACCGACAAGGAGTAGATGAATCATGAAAAACAAATTCACAATCAGCCTCGTTGTTGTCCTCGGCATTGTGATAGCCGTTCTCTGGCTCCTATGGGGGCCCGACTCGTGGAACGTTCAGGTCACGGGCGTGACCGGCGATGGTCGCAATGTCCAATATCGTATCGAGACCGTCCATACGAACACCGCTGACACGCTGATTTTCCGCAACGAGGACGCCGGGTTCACGCCCCCGTACTTTAAGTTCAATTCTGCGGATCTCCAGGCGCTCGCCAGCCGTATCACGCAGGAGTGCCCGCAGGAACCCGTCACGGTGCATGGCTACGGTATGCGCATCTCATTCCTGGATATGTTCCCGAATGCCACCTCGATCGACGCACCACAGCACTGTCTTGATGCTCCATCCAAAGCGGGTTCCCCGGCGGTGACCAACAGTGATTGAAGCGGACCTTCGAGCCTGCAGCTGGCAACTCTGGCGCCTGTTCCACGGCTCCTGGTCAGGTTCTCGACCCAGGCTCGACAGGTGAGGAAATCGTTGTGTCGGTCGTTGTAGACCGCCAGCACCACCATCGGGGTGATGTCAACTTGAGCCCGTGCGCGCTCAGCGGAGGCCGGTAGCGCGGCGGGCGGCTGCAATTCGCGCCCGCGTAGGTGTTTGACCATGGCGCGGGACAGAATCCGGTAACGCCGTGGGCGCTATAGGGGGACGCTATAGGGGGACGGACGCTATAGGGGGACAGACCACGTTTCGGCGGGCTTGATCTGGTTGTCCATCCACGCCGGATCGAGATCGATGCCGTCTGGCCAGGTCACTGCCAGTCGGTCGCCGGCAGCGGGGCCAGCGCCTCAATCTGCCAAGGCGCAGAGGGGATTACTCCAGCGCCGCCGGCATCCACAGGTGCGGACGTTGGCGCCCGCCGGGCGCTCGGCGATACTGCGGCCCCTGCTTCTCAACCGGCCCTCTCGATGCCCCCGACCTTGCTCAACGTCGTTCCATCCGACCGTGATTTATGGGGTCCTCCGACCTTGCGGAGCGACTCGGGTCGACGCCCCCACGGACCCTTGCCCGCAGGCGCGCCATGCTCCGCGCCCTGACCTTGATCCTGATCTGCCAGCTGATCGGCGAGGTCAGCGTGCGGGCTGCGGGCCTGCCGGTACCGGGTCCGGTGCTCGGCATGCTGCTGCTGCTCGGTTGGCTCTTTCTGCGCGGCGGGGTTTCGGAGGAGGTCGGGCGCACCGCCGATACCTTGCTTGCCAACCTCTCCCTGTTGTTCGTGCCAGCGGGTGTCGGGGTCCTGGTCCACTGGCAGCGGGTGCGCGGGGAGTGGGTGGCCATCGCGGCCGCCCTGATTCTCGGCACCCTGATCACCCTTGCGGTGACCGCACTCACGATGGCGGGGGTGCGGCGGCTGCTAACAAGGGCGGCCGCGGGCCGGGGGGGCGGTCATGAATGAGGCGCCGCTCGCCGCGATCTGGGTCTATCTCGCCGCCTCGCCGCTCCTGTGGCTGACCGCGACCCTGGTCTGCTACCTGGTCGCGGTCTGGATCTATCGAAAAGGGGGTGAGCGTCCCTTACTCAATCCCGTGGCTATCGCCGTCGCCCTCTTGATCGGGCTACTGGTCTGGACCGATACGCCCTACCAGACCTATTTCGACGGCGCCCAGTTCGTGCATTTCCTGCTCGGGCCGGCGACCGTTGCGCTCGCCATCCCGCTGTATCGGCAGCGCGCCCGGCTGCGGGAGTTGGCCCTGCCGATCGCCGTGGCGCTGCCGGTTTCGGTCCTCGCGGCATCTTTGAGCGCCATGGGGATCGCGTGGCTGCTTGGGGCCTCGCCCGAGACCCTGATCTCGCTCGCGCCCAAGTCGGTGACGGCACCGGTGGCCATGGGAATCAGCGAGAAGCTGGGGGGTATTCCGTCGCTTACGGCGGTGCTGGTGGTGACGACGGGGATCGTCGGCGCGGTGCTCGGGACGGGTCTGTTTCGGCTGCTGCGTATCCGCGACGATGCCGTCAAGGGGATCGCCATGGGTGCCACGTCCCACGGTATCGGGACCGCCCGGGCCTTTCAGGTAAGTCCCGCGATGGGCGCCTTCTCCGGATTGGCCATGGGGCTCTGCGCCTTCTTGACGGCGCTCATCCTCCCTCCTGTCCTGCGGTGGATCGGGCTGGGGGGTTGAAGATCGGTCCGGGGGCTTGGGTCAGCGCCCCTCGGTGCGGGACTTCATGTGCAGGGCGTAGAGCACGTCTTCGTCGGCGATGTGGTTGATGAGCCAGTCCTGGGTGATGTCCAGGGCGCGATCGGCCAGGCGCTCGTTCGGACCGAAGTTGCGGAGGTCGTCTTCCAGGCGTGCCAGTGTATCCATGAAGGCCGCATGCAGGCGCAGGTGCTCGGCCAACCCGGGATATTCGTGCTTGCGCATGAATGCCTCTTCGGTGCGGAAGTGGCTGTCCGCATAGTCCCGCATATAGGCAACGGACGCAGCGACCGCGTCCTTACCGGTGCGGTCCATGATCTTTTCGTAGAGGTCATGAGAGGCGGCGAAGAAGCCCTTGTGCTGCGCGTCGATCTCGTCGATGCCGATGCTGTATACGTTGGACCAGTCTTTTAGCATGAGTCACCTGAATGGGGAGGTCCGGCGGCGGCGGACCGAGCCGGACCCGCAGGTCATTGGGGTTGGATGGGGGCGATCGGAAGGGTGGCGGACGGGGAGGCGGGCGAAGATCCGGGATCTCTGCCGCCGGGGATCGGCCGCTCGCGGTGCGATCTGCCGGGGGATGCTACACGCGCCCCCGGCGGGCATCAAGGCGACCGGGCCATGGGCCTGCATACCCGAAAACGGCCCTGTGAAAAGGCCGAGGGAAAGGGCTACCCTGCGGACTTGGATGCCTCGCGCCCCTCCCATTTCCGAGCACGTCAAGACCCCATCCAGAACGTATCGGCACCTGCGTCCCTCCATGCACCATACCCGCCCCAACCGCACCGCTGCCGTTCCTGGCGATCCGAAGCGCCGTGCCGTGCCGGAACCGGAGGTGCCCCCGGATGCCTTGTGGATCGAGGTGATCCGCAAGATGGACGAGACCTATTCGGACCTCGTCCGCTACCAGGTGGAGCTGGAGGCGAAGAACGGCGCCCTGGAGGATGCCCACCAGTTCATCTCGAGCGTGCTCGCGTCCATGACCGACGTGCTGATCGTCTGCGATGTCGATGGGCGCATCCAGGAGGTCAACCAGGCCCTAGTGGCGCTCACGGGTCGGTCGGAGGAGTCCCTGATCGGCCGGCCCTTTCAGTCCCTCCTGACCGCCGAGTGCCTGGCCCTCGCCAACGGATTCGCCGAGCGTATCCGCAAGGACGCGGTCCACGACTGCGAGCTGAGCCTCCAGGGCGATCCCGAAGACCTGCCCCTGGCCATGAACTGCTCGGCTCGCTACGACCCGCGCGGCCGGCTGGTGGGGATGGTGCTGATCGGCCGCCCGGTGGGGGAGCTGCGGCGTGCCTACCAAGCCCTGAACCGGGCCCACGCGGAGCTCAAGGACGCCCAGCGCCAGCTCGTGGCGGCGGAGAAGATGGCCTCTCTAGGGCGGCTGGTGGCGGGCGTGGCCCATGAGCTCAACAACCCTATCAGCTTCGTCTACGGCAATGTCCATGCCCTGGGCCGCTATCGCGAGCGCCTGCTCGCCTATTGCAAGGCGGTGGACGCGAGCGACCCGCCTCAGTCTCTCAGGGACTTAAAAGAGGCGCTGCGCATCGAGCGCCTGCTGAACGATCTCGACCCCCTGATCCGCGGCACGTTGGAGGGGGCCGAGCGGGTGCGGGACCTGGTTTCGGATTTGCGGCGGTTCTCCTCCGGCCAACAGGGAGAGCGGGCGGTCTTCGACCTGGTGCACGTGGTCCGGACCGCGGTGCACTGGGTCACCCAGTCGCAACGGGGCGGATTGACTGTGGACCTGGACCTGCCGGAGCGGCTGGAGATCAAGGGGCATGCGGGTCAGATCCATCAAGTGGTCATGAACCTGGTCCAGAACGCCCTGGATGCCATCGCCGGACGCCCGGAGCCGCGGATTACGGTTCGGCTGGGGCGTACTGAGGCGGGACTGGTGCGCCTCTGCGTGGAGGACAACGGCCCCGGGATTCCGGAGGGAAACCTGTCCCGGGTCTTCGACCCCTTCTTCACGACCAAGCCGGTGGGGCAGGGGACGGGGCTCGGACTCTCCATCAGCTATGGGATCGCCACCGACCATGGCGGCATCCTGATAGCCGAGACCCCTGCCGGCGGCGGGGCGCGGCTGGTCCTGGAGCTGCCGGAATGAGCGCTGCGACGGGAACGGCTGGCGGGCTCGGGGTGCTGTGGCTCCAGTCCGGGGGCTGCGGGGGCTGCACGCTGTCGCTCCTGTGCGCCGAGTCTCCCGACCTGGTTACCACCCTAGCGGGTGCGGGGGTGCGGCTCATCTGGCATCCGACTTTGAGCGAGGCTAGCGGGACAGAGGCCCTAGACCTGATCGAGCGGCTGGCGGACGGCTCCCGGCCGCTGGATTGTCTGTGCGTGGAGGGTGCGCTGCTCCTGGGTCCCAACGGGACCGGCCGCTTCCATCTGCTCTCCGGGACGGACCGCGCCATGATCCACTGGGTGCGGGCGCTGGCCGCCCGTGCCCGCTATGTGGTGGCGGTGGGGTCCTGCGCCGCCTTCGGGGGTATGACCGCCGCTGGCCCCAACCCCACGGATGCCCGCGGTCTCCAGTACGAGGGCGTTCTTGCGGGCGGGCTCCTGGGTGCGGAGTTCCGCTCGGGCTCCGGGCTCCCGGTCATCAACCTGGCTGGCTGTCCCACCCACCCGGACTGGGTCCTGGAGACCCTGTTGGCGCTCGCGGAGGACGGCCTCCGGGAGCCGGACCTGGACCCCTATCGGCGCCCGCGCTTCGTTGCGGACCACCTGGTCCACCACGGCTGTCCGCGTAACGAGTTCTACGAGTACAAGGCGAGCGCCCGTGCGCCGGGGGACCTGGGCTGTCTGATGGAGCACCTGGGGTGTCTCGGTACCCAGGCCCATGGGGACTGTAACACCAGGCCATGGAACGGGGTGGGCTCCTGCACCCGCGGGGGTTACGCGTGCATCGACTGCACTGCCCCCGAGTTCGAGGAGCCGGGCCACGCCTTCGCCGACACCCCCACCATCGCCGGCATCCCTGTCGGACTCCCGGCGGACATGCCCAAGGCCTGGTTCGTGGCCCTGGCGTCGCTCTCCAAGGCGGCGACCCCCGAGCGGCTGCGCCGCAATGCGGTCTCGGACCATTGCGTCGTGCCGCCGACGCCGCGGCCGGTGCGGCGGCGGTGATGTCTTGACCCGCCTCGTTGTCGGACCCTTCAATCGGGTGGAGGGGGACCTGGAGGTCCGTCTGGAGCTGGACGACGGTCGGGTGTCGGAGGCGCGGGTGGTCGTGCCGCTCTATCGGGGCTTCGAGCAGATACTCCACGGCAAAGACCCCCGGGACGCACTGGTCATAGCCCCGCGCGTCTGCGGGATCTGCTCGGTCTCCCAGTCCGTGGCGGCGGCCTATGCCCTGGCCGACGCCCAGAGGCTCGCCATGCCGCCCAATGGGGAGCTTGCCACCAACCTGATCCTCGCCTGCGAGAACCTGGCGGATCACCTCACCCATTTCTATCTCTTTTTCATGCCGGACTTCGCCCGTGACGTTTACGCGGGGGAGCCCTGGTACCCGGCCGTCGAGGCCCGCTTCCGCGCCCTCTCTGGGGAGGCCGCGCGGGAGGTGCTGCCGGCCCGCGCCCAATTCATGCATCTGATGGGCATCCTCGCGGGCAAGTGGCCCCATAGCCTGAGCCTCCAGCCCGGGGGCTCCACGCGACCGGTCCAGGCCCAGGAGCGACTGCGCATCGGCGCGATCCTGGCTGCCTTCCGGGGTTTCATGGAGCGGCGGCTCTTCGGGGACGACCTGGAGTCCGTGGCTGCCATCGATTCGGTCGAGGCGCTCGCCGCCTGGCGCGGTCGCCGTGCGGATGGGGATCTGCGGGCCTTTCTGACGATCTCCGAGGCCCTGGGTCTCGACAGGCTGGGCTCGGGCCCCGGCTACTACATGAGCTATGGGGGTTACCCGATGGGAGGCGATCGGGTCTTCCGCCGCGGCGTATGGAGCGACGGCCCGCGGCCCCTGGACCTGGGCGCGATCCGGGAGGACCTGACCCATGCCTGGATGGGGGGCAGCGCTGGCCCGCTACATCCGGCGGAGGGCGTGACGCTGCCCGATGCGGACCGCGCGGGGGCCTACACCTGGTGCAAGGCCCCCCGTTTGGACGGTTGGCCCGTGGAGGTGGGCGCGCTGGCCCGCCAGCTTGTCCAGGGCCATCCCCTGATCCGGGACCTGGTGGCTCGGGGCAGCTCGGGCATCGCCGCGCGAGTCCTTGCTCGGTTGCTGGAGCTGGCCCTGGTGCTGCCGGTGATGGAGGATTGGGCGCGGAGACTCAAGCCGGGGGAGCCCTTCTGCATCCAGGGGCACCTGCCGCGGGAGTCCACGGGGGTCGGACTGGCGGAGGCCGCCAGGGGCAGCCTGGGTCACTGGCTGAGCGTGCGCAACGGACGCATCCTCAACTACCAGATCGTCGCCCCCACCACCTGGAATTTTTCGCCGCGGGATCGGGACGGGGTCCCCGGCCCCTTGGAGCAGGCACTGGTCGGCGCGCCGGTACGACCTGGGGAGACCGCGCCGGTGGCCGTGCAGCATATCGTGCGCTCCTTCGATCCCTGTATGGTGTGCACGGTCCATTGATTCCCGGGCTTGCCGGAGGACTGAGGCCGACGCCGAGCGGCAGGCTTGCCGATCCTATGTTATAGGATATCATCCATGGGTAGACTCGATCCTTCATTCGCTTGGCGCGCCCAATGCCTTTCCCGAACCACACACCGCTTCCCTGGCAGCACAGATTCCTGCGAGCCTTTTCGAGCTGTTTGCTCCTGGGCGCCAGTGTCCTTGGGACCTTGGCGCCTTCTCGTGTTGCCGGATCGGATGAGGGACCCCTGTCGGTCTTTGCGACAGTCGTCCCGCTCGCGACCTTCGTGGAGCGGATCGGCGGGGACCAGGTCCGGGTCCAGCCGATGGTGCGGGCCGGCCAGAACCCGCACACCTACGATCCGACGCCGCGTCAGGTGGCGGCCCTGGCGGATGCGGATCTCTATGTCCGGGTGGGCATGTCGCTGGAGGATGCCTGGCTGCCGCGCATCCGGGCGACCAACCCCGGGATGCGGATCCTCGATGCGCGGGACGGCCTCCCGCTACGCCAGACGGGTCCGGTTCAGGAGCTGGACGCGCCTCAGGCACCGGGGGTATCCGGTCCCGGCAACGCGCGCGAAGACGACGCTCACGACCACGATGGCGAGCACGACCCCGGAGGGCACGCAGGCCACGCGCACGATCCCGATGCCCAGGACACCCATGTCTGGACCAGCCCGCGCCTGGCGAGGTCCATGGGTGCCGGCATCCGCGATGCCCTGATTGGCCTGAGACCCAGCCAGCGCGATACCTTCAATGCCAATTACGCGCGTTTCGCCGCCGATCTGGACGCGCTGGATGCGGAGATCCGCGCCCGGCTGGCCCCGGTCGAGCAGCGACGTTTCATGGTCTTCCACCCGGCCTGGGGCTATTTCGCGGATACCTACGTACTCACCCAGGTGGCGGTGGAGTATCAGGGCAAGGAACCCGGTGCGCGTGCCCTGGCGGGCCTGATCGACAGGGCCCGTACGGACGGCATCCGGGTGGTCCTGGTCCAGCCCCAGATGAGTCCGCGCTCCGCCGAGCAGATCGCAACCGCCATCGGCGGGCGGGTGGAGTCCATCGACCCCTTGTCCGCGGACTATTTCGGCACCTTGCGGCAGCTCACGGAGCTGATCGCCGGTGCGTCGGATCAATGACCGGTAACCTGCAGCAGGGCCCCGGAGCGCCCGCCATCGCCATCGAGTGCGTGCGCTTTTCCTATGGGGATGTCCCGGTACTGGAGGATGTCTCCCTGGACGTGGCGTACGGGGAGTTTCTCGGCCTGGTGGGGCCCAACGCCGGGGGTAAGAGCACGCTGCTCAAGCTCATCCTCGGGCTCCTAGTCCCCCAGTCGGGCCGGGTCCGCGTCCTGGGCGTCGCCCCGCGCGAGGCCTGCCGTCGTCTGGGTTATGTCCCGCAGTACCCGACCTTCCCGCGCGACTTCCCAATCTCGGTGGAGCAGACGGTGCTGATGGGGCGCCTGGGCCTGAGCCCGGGCCTCGGCTGGTATCGTGCAGCGGACCGTGTCGCGGCGCGCCGGGCACTGGAAGAGGTCGAGGCACTGGACCTGGCGCAGCGGCGGATTGGCACCCTGTCCGGGGGACAGCTCCAGCGGGTGCTTCTGGCCCGTGCCCTGGCGGGCGAGCCGAAAATCCTGATCCTGGACGAGCCCACCGCCAACATCGACCAGCGCATGGAGGGAGATATCTTCGATCTCCTGGCAGCCCTGCGGACCCGGCTCACCATCCTGGTGGTTTCCCACGACATTGCATTCATCTCAAGCTATGTGGACCGGGTCGCCTGTCTCAATCGCACCCTGGTCTGTCACACGACCGAGCCGGTGGACGGGGACCTGATCCACCGCCTCTACCCGGGGGACGTGCGCTCCGTGGCGCATCGGCATTGATCTTGAGAGAACCAACCCCGTGAACGAGTTTCTGACCGCCCTGGCGGACCAGTCCTTTCTGCGCACAGCCCTGCTCGCCGGGGTTCTGGCCAGCATCGGCTGCGGGGTGGTCGGCACCTTTGTGGTGGTCAAGCGCATCGCCTTCCTGGCCGGCGGGATCTCGCACTCGGTGCTCGGGGGGATGGGGGCGGCGCTCTACTACGGGTTCGACCCCCTGCTCGGGGCCCTGATCGCCGCTGTGGTCTCGGCCCTCGTCATCGGCGCGGTGAGGCTTGCCTGGCGGGCCCAAGAGGACACCCTGATCGGGGCCATCTGGGCCATCGGCATGGCGGTCGGTATCCTGTATATCGCCAAGACCCCCGGGTACAGCGCGGACCTGCTGAGCTATCTCTTCGGCAACATCCTGTTGGTACCGGTCCGGGACCTGTGGTTCATGGGTGCCCTGGACCTGGTCCTGCTGCTCGCGGTGGCCCTCTTCTACCGCCAGTTCCTGGCAGTGAGCTTCGACGAGGAGCTCGCGCGCCTGCGCGGGGTGCCGGTGGCCTTTTTTTATCTGCTGCTCCTCACCCTGGTAGCAGTGACCGTGGTGCTTCTGATCCAGGTGGTCGGGCTGATCCTGGTAATTGCGCTCCTGACCCTGCCGGCCGCGATCGCCGGACACTATGTGCATTCGCTGGGGGGCATGATGGCGATCGCGACCCTGCTCGGTGCCGCCTTCACCTCTGGGGGGCTGGCCCTGTCCTATGGGCCCGACCTGCCGGCCGGGCCCACCATGATCCTGCTGGCTGGTGCCGTCTATGTCGTCTCGGCGCTGGGAAGCGGACTCGTCTCCCGCCTGCGCGCCCGGCGGCTCGCCCGGGGCGTCTCCCCGGGTTTGCCGCTGGCGTCGCCGGGCGAGCCCAGGTCTGCCCCATGAGTCGGCACCGGGGCAGGGACGG
>JBGSOR010000047.1:0-4141 GCA_041738985.1 Chromatiaceae bacterium
CCCGCAGGGCGGCGAGCACCGACTCGCCGGCGTCCAGGATCTCCCCCGCGCGAGCCGGCTCCCCGGGCTTGAGGTCGAAGGCGGACCGCACGCTCGGGGGCACAGGCCCGTCCAGACGGACGGTCCGGAGCCGGTAGAGCGGCCCGGGGTCGATGGACACCTGCACCGTCACCGGCGACTTGGCCGGCAGTTCCTCCAGGTACGCGAGCAGAGCCGGATCGTCGGTCGAGCGCCCGGCGATCCGGATTGCGGTCAGGCCGTCGTAGTAGCCGAAGCTCCGCAGCACGGTGTCGATCCGGCCCGAATCGAGCTCGGCCCGGGAGATCAGTGCAAAGGGCCCCACCGGGACGGACTCCCGCAAGGCCGCGAGCTGGGAGGTTTCGGCAACCGTCCGGTCGATCTCCCCGATGCCGGTGGGTGCGATCGTCAGGCTGTAGGGCTGGGGGTCCGCCGCGAAGGCGGCACCGCCCAGGGTCAGGCCGGCCCAGGCCAGCCCCGCCGCGATCCACCCGCTCCAGTCGATCGGCCGCGCCATGGCTTCCGGCTCAATAGAGCGGCAGCAGCAGTGGGACCAGCAGGAGACTGACCGCCATGGCGATCAGTGTGAATGGGAGCCCGATACGGACGAAGTCGGCAAAGCCGTAGTTGCCCGCGGTCGCCACCAGGGCATTGACCGGGGAGATCGGCGTCATGAACGCCGAGGAGGCCGCCAAGGCCACGATCATGGCGAACGGATAAGGCGAGGCGCCCAGCTCCTCGGCGACGGCGAGCGCCACGGGGACGATCAGCACCGCATTGGCGGTATTGACCACGAAGAGCCCGAGTAGGACCGTTATCAGGTAGATGCTCCCCAGCACCACCAGGGTCCCGGCACCGCCCACCAAGGCAATGAGCCCATCGGCGGCCAGATCCACCCCGCCGGTGCGCTCCAGGGCCGTCGCGAAGGGCAGCATGCCCACGATCATCACCAGGCTCTTCCAGCTGATGGACCGATAGGCGCTCTCGAAATCGATACAGTGGAAGAGCCCCATCAGCAGGCACCCGATAAAGGCGGCCTGCACATTGGAGACCAGCTCGGAGACCATGAGCCCCACGGTGACCAGGAGCGCCAGTACCGCCTGGGGTGCCCGCTTGGCGGCCGGGAGCACCTCGTCGATCTCCGCCGGAAGGCCCAGCACCACCAGATCGTGCCCTTCCGACTGGAGTCGCCGCAGCCCCCTCCAGGGCCCCACCAGGAGCAGGGTATCGCCGAGCTTGAGCTTTTCGTAGGCGAATCCTTCCAGGTGGGCGGCGCGACCCCGCCGCAATCCGACCGCGCTCAGGTCGAAGCGGGTGCGCATGCGCAGCTCCGAAACGGTCTTGCCGATGAGCCGCGAGTCCGCCGGCACCATGACCTCCGCCATGCCGACCTCCTGGGAGCGGTCCGCGAAATAGGCCCCCGAGAGCTTCAACGGCTTGAGGCCCAGGCGCTCCAGGAGCTCGGCCCTGTCGACCCCCGGGGTGTCGCGATCGACCAGCAGGATATCGCCCGCGCGCAGCTCGGTGGCGGCCGACGGGCGCAAGACCCGACGCCCGAGCCGCCCCCGACGCTCCACGGCCACGATCCGGGCGTCCGGGACGCCCGGTAGCTCTGGCGCCTCCAGGGATCGGCCCACCAGAGGCGAGGCCCCGGTCACCCGCAGGCGCTCCTCGCGGTCCGCGAGCCCGTAGAGGGTCACCCAATCCATCAGGCGCGGCCGTCGCCGCCCCTGGGACGCCTCGGCGTTGTTGTAAGGGAGCCAGGCCCGGGCAATGGCCATGTAGACGATCCCCAAGGCCAGGACCGGAAGTCCGATGGGAGTGAAGCTGAAGAACTCGAAACCCTCCTCGCCCTGGCGGATTAGCTCGTAGTTCACCACCAGGTTGGGCGCGGTGGCCACCAGGGTGAGCATGCCGCTCACCAGGGCCGCGTAGGCCATGGGCATCATGAGACGGCCCGGGGAGCCGCCGGTGCGGGCGGCAATGCGCATCACCACCGGGATGAAGATGGCCACAACGCCCGTCGAGCTCATCACCGATCCCATCAGGCCGACGATCGTCATCAGAAGCACCAGCAGCCTCAGCTCGCTGCCCCCGCCCGTGCGGACCAACCAGTCCCCCAGCCGCTGCGCGACCCCGGTTCGCGCCAGGCCCTCGCCGATGACGAACATCGCCGCGATCAGCACGACAGTCGGGTTGCCGAACCCCGTCAGGGCCTCGCTCGGGTCTATTACCCCAGTGAGAGGCAACGTCACCATCGCCAGGATCGCCACCGCGTCCGTGCGCGGTCTGTTGAGCGCGAGCATAACGACCGCCGTGCCCAGCAAGAGCAGGACGACAATGAGCTCAGTATTCATTTTGTTTCCATCGAACGCTGGCTCGGCTCGCAGTAAGGGATGCCGGGGCCAGGCACCCGAGCGGGTGTTAAGAGGCGGTCAGGGGGGCGATTGGAGCGATACGAATCCGTTTCCCTTTAGTGGCGGCCCGCCCGTTTGCTGGAATCGCGCTGCCAACGCAATCGGGGAATGCCCCACTTGGTGGATAGAGCTTCGCCCTATCGGGGTAAGCCCGCGGTACGGATAGGGGTCCCACAGCTTGACCGGGGGATACTAGCCGCCGCACGGAGGATGGGCAAGGCAGACAACCAAGCCTCCGGGGAAGTCCGCAAGATGCTATTTTGAAATCAAGAGGATATTCGCCGTCTAGGCCAGTGCCCGGCCAGCGCCGTGGTGCCCCGCCCGGCCGCATGTTATAGTCCGGCCCGCGCTGAGCGCACCGCATTTTCGGCTCCTTTGCTGCCACCAGCCGATCCGGCGCACGGCGCGCGGGCCGAGCACGAATGCCCCCTAAGCACCTTCGTCCGAATTGCCTTGATCGATTTCGCCCTGCTCCGCAAGGTCGCGGACCCGGGCAAGAGCGAGGGTGCGCCCCGGGGCATCTATGCGACCACACAAGAATTGCGAGCGAGAAGATACTGGTTCTAGGCTACTCGTTGAAGCTCAATGCGAAATACGCGTTCCCGAGCAGGCTACGCGACGAAGGCAGGCGCTGCGCCGGGCTATTTTTGGAGCAGCACATCGAGGATCTGGGACACCGCGCCACATTCGACCTGAATGATCTGCTGGAAGGGGTTTAACGAATGGATATCCTGGGACTTTCCGGCATCCTACTGGGGCTGGGGCTTCTCATCTGGCTCGCCTACCGGGGCTGGAGCGTCCTGCTCCTGACGCCCGCCGCGGCCCTGGTGGCCGCGCTCTTTTCCGGCGAGCCTTTGCTGGCCCATTGGACCGAGACCTTCATGGGCGGGGCGGCCCGCTTCATCGCCCAGTTCTTCCCCATCTTTCTGCTGGGCGCCCTGTTCGGCAAGCTCATGGAGGACAGCGGCTCCGTTCAGTCTATCGCCCGCTTCATGGGGATTCGGCTGGGGGCCCGCCATGCCATCCTGGCGGTCGTGCTGGCCGGCGCCCTGGTGACTTACGGCGGCGTCAGTCTGTTCGTCGCCTTCTTCGTCCTGGCCCCCATGGCACAGGCCCTGTTCCGGGACGCCGATATCCCCCGCCGCCTCATGCCCGCGGCCATCGCGCTCGGCACCTCCACCTTCACCATGTCCGCCCTGCCTGGGACCCCGGCGGTCCAGAACGCGATCCCCATGCCCTTCTTCGGCACCACCCCCTTTGCGGCGCCTGGGCTTGGCGTTATCGCCGCGGCCATCATGATGGCCTTCGGGATGTGGTGGCTGCTGCGCGCCCAGTCCGCCGCCCGGCGGGCCGGTCTCGGCTTCGGCCCGATCGACGTACCCTTGACCGCCGATGGCGCAGCGGAGGACCCGCTCGTTCGGGAGCGCGCCACCGTGGCCGGCGCCTTTGACCCGCCCGAGGTCCATCGCGGGGAGGTCAGCGAGGACCTGCCCCCGGTCTGGTCGGCCTTCCTGCCCCTGGGCGTCGTGGTGGCGGTGAACCTGTCCATGAGCCTGCTGATCCTGCCCCAGATGAATCTGGGGTATCTGACGGAGGATCGCTGGGGACCCACCTCCCCCGCGGCCGTCAGCGGGATCTGGTCCGTGGCCGTGGCCCTGGCGGCGGCGATCCTGGTGCTGCTCGCACTCCAGCGCAAGCGCCTGCCG
>JBGSOR010000050.1:0-10513 GCA_041738985.1 Chromatiaceae bacterium
GGGCAGGCGCGTTCTGTCCCGGCCCACCGGCCGGATCTTCCGGCGGCGCCTCGGGGCTCCCGCCCGAGGGCTCAGGGTCCGTCACGGGCGGCGGCCCGGTCCCTGGACTGGGACCTCCGTACCAGGGATCACCCGATCCACCCCCGACCCTGGTTTCCAGTCCTGTCCGGCCCGTAGACCGCTAGTTCGGACTCTATCTCGCACGCGCTCATGGGCGGCTTAAGGGTGACCGGTCTCGGCCCCGGCCAGCCACGCGTACACCTGATCGAAGGCTTGCAGTGCCCCGGCCACTGTCCGGTCCGGGTCGATGAGTCTGTCCGCTGCCAGGGAGTCCAAGGTGGCCCCGAATCCTTTCCAGACGGCGGAGGTCGCCTCCCCATGGAAGTCCAGCAGGCCACCCTCCGGGATCATGTCCCCCAGATGGCGCCGCAGATGGCGGGCGATCACCCGGCCACCCAGTGTCGCCCCCTCCAGGACGTAGAGCCCACCCAGGGCAGCGCTGAGGTCCGGGACCGGTGGACTCTGCCCGGTTGGCGGAACGGGGAGCGCATGGATATGAAGCTCGCGCAGTAGCGCCGGATACTTGGGCCGCAGCCCTAGATCCGGCGGCGGGCCGGATCGCAGTGCGGGGGGCAGACCGATTCGAAGCGCCCGATAGAGGGCCGGCTCCAGGTTCCCGTAGACCCCGGCGATGGCGCGGAGATAGTCCCGATAGTCCGCGATGGTCACCTCGGACGAGGTGAGCCGGGACATGGCGGGGATCTCCTCCACCGAGGCATGGGCGGCGGCCGTCGCCAGACGCAAGGACGCAAGGAGGCCCCGTGGCGGCAGGCTCGCGAGGTCTTGGGTCGGGACTTGGGTGTCGGACTGCTGTCGGTCGCGATCCTGCATCGGGGAAACCGGCGGGTGGACCGTCGTGGGTCGAGTGTACCAGTCCCCTCCGGGGGCGAATAGCGGATGCCCGGCCCCCGGTCCATCCACTGTCCGGCCGGCAAGCGAGCTGATACCCTTTATTCCCCCGGAAAATCGAGCGAAACCCGGTCCGTTAAACGTCTCATAGGAGCGCAAAACCCATGTCCAAGTGGCTCCCTTATGCCGCCCTCGCCGCCCTGGCCGCCGCGGCCATTGGTCACCATTCGCTGGCCGGCGAGCACGCGGATGCCCCAGCTGCCGCGTCAACCGCGGGCGCGGCTCACGAACATGCGAGCGGCCATGCCCATTGGTCCTACGAAGGGCCCGAGGGTCCGGAGCACTGGGGCGAGCTGGACCCCGCCTATGCCGCCTGCGCCAAGGGGGCCCACCAGACCCCCATCGACATTCACGACGCCAAAGACGTCGATCTACCGCCCCTGATCATCGACTACAAGACCCTGGGCCAGGAAGTCGTCAACAACGGCCACACCATCCAGGTCAACGTGGCCCCCGGCTCCACCCTGACCCTGAACGGGGTCCCTTACGAGCTGAAACAGTTCCACTTCCACACGCCGAGCGAGAACGACATCGACGAGAAGCCCTTTGCGATGGAGGCCCACCTGGTCCACGGGGACAAGGATGGCCATCTGGCCGTGATCGCGGTCCTCTACCAGCTCGGTGCCGAGGACTCCGCCATCGCCCATGTCTTCGCCGCGAGTCCCAAGACGGCGGACACCCGCAATACCTTGCCAATCCCTGTCGATCCCAATGACCTACTCCCCGAGGGCCGGGACTACTACGCCTTCGAGGGCTCCCTGACCACCCCGCCCTGCACCGAGGGCGTCTCCTGGATCGTGCTGAAGGAGCCGCTGACCGTCTCCAAGGAGGAGGTCGCCTTCCTGGAGTCGGCCATGCATGGGCATAACAACAGGCCCATCCAGCCCCTCCATGCGCGTGTAATCTTCCGCTGAGCCGCCAGTCGACGGTGCCGGCCGCATAGCCGGCCCCGAGCCCCCGCCCGGGACCGCCGACATCCTGTCGGCCCAGGCGCGAAGCGCCATCGGCAAGGTGTATTGAAGGGTCGACCGACGCAAGGGCGAGGTCGACCCCGGATTGAGCGAGCGCCCTATCCGGGACAGCACATCAGGCGCTTGCCTGCTCACGCAAGAGCTTCACCTGGAACAGAGTATTACGCTCCTCTTCCTCCAGCGCGGACTGGATGAAGTGGACGGTCCGGCGATAGAGCGGGATGATGTTGTATTTCAGCGCATTGACCCGCTTCTGGGCCTTGCGCTGCTCCTCCATGAGCCGAAAGAGGGCGATCTCCACCTCCCCCAGCCGGGCCAGCAGCACGCAGGCATTGGCCAGGTTGTCGCGGGTGGTGTCAAAGCTCGCGTCCGTGCCCAAGAGCCCGACGGGCTTTAAGGGTAGGCGCTCGGCGGTGACCGATGGGTACTCTACACCCAGGGCCCGGCGGGGCAGGATGTCCACCCGCAGTGCCGGCTCCGCCCCCAAGGCGGATTGGCGAATGCCGCGGCTGCCCATGCGCAGGTGGGTGAGGCTCAGGCAAAGGTAGGCATCTCGCAATGTCTGCTGCGCATCCGCGCGCAGTTGCCAGTACTCGCCGATGCGCTCGTAGACCAGTCGGGTCAGGAGCTCCCGCTTGCGCTCAAGGAGGTCGTGGCCCTCTTCCAGGAACCGTACCTGCTTCTTGAGCTTGAGCAGGGTGTTCTTGGTGGGCGGGACCTTGATGATTTGTTGGGCCATTTTTCGAGTGGCGAGTGGCGAGTGGCTAGTTGTCGGCCCAGCGGGCGCGCTCGGCGAGGCAGTCGGGGCCACCCATCTCGAGCTCCCGGCAGATCAGGGGACGCTGCTCGTAGATGCTGCAGCGCAGGGTGTCCCGATTGAGCGCGGCGCACCAGCCGTCGTCCAGTCGGTGCATGGAAGGCACCCCGCCGGGATTGGGGCGGGTGTAACGTCGGGGGACGCCGGTCTCCGTGATGCACAGGACCTCGAGCCGGCAGCAGACCGCGGCACAGGCGTCGCAGGTCACGGGGCGCGGGCGCGCCATCGTGCCGGGTTGGGTTTCGATGGGCAGGCGCGTGGTCGATCGCGAGCTTTTCAAGGCGTTTTCCCCGATGGACCTTGCGAGCCAAGGCCGCGAGAGTAGAACCTGGGGTCCAGAGATGCCCTCACGGGGTCAATGAGCCCCCGGCCAGTAATCTTGGTCCAGTACCTGCTCGATGGCGTAGGGGCAGTCGAGAGGAAAGCTGGACTCGGGCAGTCCAGTCTCGTTGGACGCGTTATAGCGCGCGTCCCCGTATTCCTCGGCGATCGCCTCTGCAAGTCGAGCCCGCAGGCTCGGACTCTCTTGCAGCCGTTTGGCGATGGCGCGGCGTGCATTGAAAACCGATCCCCGCCAGCTGCTGCTGCGATGCTGCGGTTGATGCTCCCACTTGAGCAGATGCAGAAGCAGCACGCAGATGTGGCTCGCCACGGCCCTGTACTCGCTCCGCCCCATGTCTTCGAGCTCCTCGACGACGTTGGCAATGTCGACCTCGGAAAACCGGCCCTCGCGCAGCAGTCGGGCGTTCTCGAAGAGCCAGCGGCTGTAGTCGGCCTCGTAGAGGTCGGCCACGGGCTCGGGCGGCGGGGTCTTATGGGCTAGGGCCATGGCGGAAACCCTCGGTTGGACGCGCGGATAGCCGGACTATAGTCGTGCCCGCCGGTACGGACCAGCCGACGACCGATCGCACCGCAATAATCCTCGGCCCTCGGCCCTCGGCCCTCGCTACTCGGAACCCTGATAATACTTGGCCAGATCCGTCTCCTTCATGCGTGTGAGCAAGTCCCGCGGGAAGACGCTCATCAGCTCCCAGGCGAGATTCAGGGTGGCCTCGATCGAGCGGTCCTCAGCCTCCCCTTGACCCACGAAGCGCTGGTCGAAGGCGTCTGCAAACGAAAGATAGCGGCGGTCCCGCTCCGAGAGCTCGTCCGCGCCGATGATGGATGCGAGGTTGCGCGTCTCCTGGGCACGGGCATAGAGGGCGTAGATCTGGCCAGCGACGCGCGGGTGGTCTTCCCGGGTGTCGTCCTTGCCGATGCCGTCCTTCATCAGGCGCGAAAGGCTGGGCGAGATATGCACCGGGGGGTAGATGCCCTGGTTGTGCAGCTCGCGGGAGAGCACGATCTGGCCCTCGGTGATATAGCCGGTCAGGTCCGGGATGGGATGGGTGATGTCGTCCGAGGGCATGGAGACCACGGGCATCATGGTGATGGATCCGTGCCGCTCGTGGATACGCCCGCAGCGCTCGTAGATCTCCGCCAGATCCGAGTAGAGATAGCCCGGGTAGCCTTTGCGAGCGGGCACGTCGCCTTTCGCAGTGGCCACCTCCCGCAGCGCCTCCGCGTAATAGGTCATATCGGTCATGACCACCAGGACATGGCGGTCCAGATCGTAGGCCAGGTACTCCGCGACCGTGAGCGCGGTGCGTGGCAGTGTGAGCCGCTCCACGGGCGGGTCGTCCGCCAGGTTGACGAACATGACCACATTTCGCAGCACGCCGGAGGAGGCAAACTCGTCGCGGAAGAACTTGGCGTCGGCATAGGAGACGCCCATGGCGGCGAAGACGATCGAGAAGCTGGTGTCTTCGTCTTTCAGCTTCGCCTGGCGCACGATCTGGGCGGCGATCCGGTTGTGGGGCAGGCCGGAGCCGGAGAAGATCGGGAGCTTCTGACCGCGCACCAGGCTGTTCAGTCCGTCGATGGTGGAGATCCCGGTCTGGATGAACTCGCGCGGGTAGGTGCGGGCGGCCGGGTTGATGGCCGAGCCGCTCACCGCCCGGCGCAGGTTGGAGAGGACAGGCGGGCGGCCGTCCCTGGGCTCGCCCAGGCCGTTCAGCTCCCGGCCCAGGAGCTCCGGGGAGAGCGCGATCTCCACCGGCTCGTCCAGGAAGCGCACCCAGGTCCGGTCCAGGTCCAGATCGTCGGTGCCCTCGAAGACCAGGATCAGCACCTCGCTGTCCGAGGTGCGGATCACCTGACCGTTGCGGAAGGCCCCCGCGTGGTCTTCGATCCGCACGCGGTCCCCGAAGGCGATGCCCGGTGCGTCATTCAACACCAGCAGGCCGCCCCGGGCTTGGCTGACTGTCCGGTATTCTTTGATGCTCATGGTCTCTTGGTCTCTTCGTGACCCTGCTTGGCGTACTCCAGCCGGATCGACTCCAGGGACGACTCCGCCTCCGCCCGGAAGGCATGGATCTGATCCATCTGGTCGCTGGTGTACATGGACTTGAGCCGTCGCATCTTGGCCAGAATGGGTAATGACTGGAGCTCCGCGACCGGCACGCCGATCTCGATTAGAGCGGCACCGCCGGTATAGATAGTCACTGCCAGATCCAGCAGGGCGAACTGCTTCTGGGGCGAGCAGAAGGTATCCACCTCGTCGAGGGCACTCTGCTGAAGCACGCCCTCTTTCACCAATGCCGCACCCTCCAGCTCCCAACGCTGGGCGTCGGAGAGCGCCTCGGGACCCACCAGGTTGACGATGCGCGAGAGCTCCGCGTCCCGGGCCAGCAGGGCGAGCGCGAAGGTGCGCCGCCGCTCCCACTCCGGACTCACCTCCCTGTGCCACCACTGGGCGGCGGTGTGGACATGGCCGGAGAAGCTGGTGACCCAGTCGATCGAGGGGTAGTGACGGGCGTCCGCCAGCTCTTTGGAAAGCGCCCAGAAGGTCTCGATGATGTCCTTGGTATGGCTGGTGACCGGCTCCGAGAAGTCCCCGCCCGGGGGCGAGACGGCCCCGATCAGGGTGACCGATCCGGAGCCGGCGCCAAAGGTCTCCACGCGTCCGGCGCGCTCGTATACCGCAGCCAGTCGGGAGGCGAGATAGGCCGGATAGCCCTCTTCCACCGGCATCTGGCCGAGGCGGCCAGAGACCTCCCGCAGGGCCTCGGCCCAGCGACTGGTCGAGTCCGCCAGCATCACCACGTCGTAGCCCATGTCCCGGTAATACTCGGCCATGGTAATGCCTACGTAGACCGACGCCTCCCGGGCCACGACCGGCATGTTGGACGTGTTGGCGACCAGCAATGTGCGCTCCATGAGCTTGCGGCCGGAATAGGGGTCGTCCAGCTCGGGGAAGGTCTCCAGCACGTCGACCAGCTCGTTGCCGCGCTCGCCGCAGCCCACGTAGATCACGATGTCGGCGTTGGACCAGCGGGCGATCTGCTGCTGGACCACGGTCTTGCCGGCACCGAAGGGACCGGGGACCGCCCCCTTGCCTCCCTTGAGCTGGGGGAAGAAGGTGTCGATGACCCGCTGGCCGGTGATGAGCGGCGAGATGCCGTCGTCCCGCTGCAGATAGGGCCTGGGCTTACGCACCGGCCACCGGTGGTACATGGCGAGCTTGAGACTCTGGCCTTTGGCGTTGCGCACCCGAGCGATGGACGCCTCGATGTCGTAGTCCCCCGAGGGGGCGATCTCTTCCAGCTCCCCCTCGATACCGGGGGGAACCAGGATGCGGTGCTTGACCGTCTGGGTCTCCTGAACCGTCCCGAGCACGGTCCCGGCACCCACCTTGGCCCCAGGCTCCAGGTCCCGATTGGGCTCGAATTCCCAGAGCTTGGCACGATCCAGGGCCGCCACGTCGATACCCCGGCGAATATAGTCCCCAGACTGGAGCGCGATCTTTTCCAGGGGCCGCTGCACCCCGTCGAAGATTCCGCCCATGAGCCCAGGCCCCAGCTCCACGGAGAGCGGCCAGCCCAGACCCACGGCCGGCTCTCCCGGGCGTACGCCGTCCGTGGACTCGTAGGTCTGGACGATGGCGCGCTTGCCGGCGAGCGAGATCACCTCACCGAAGAGCCCCAGCTCCCCGATCTTGACCTGCTCGCCGCTGCGTATCCCGGGCAGCTCGATGGTGACGATGGGGCCGTTGATTTCGCGGATGACGCCGATCTTGCTCTGCTCTGTCATGGTCTCATCCGATGAAGAGGTTGCCGGTGTCGAAGCCGCTCGGCAGCAGGCGCTCCAGGATGGTCTGCTGAATGCGCGGCCGCAATCGGGCGAGCCGGCCCTCGAAGGTGTTGTCGACGCGGATGAGCCCGTCTTCGCTGGTGACCAGGACGCCCGCCAGGGTCTCGATGGGGTTGTCGGCGAGGGCGGCGAAGTGCCCCTTGGGCAGGTGCTGGGCGATGCTGTCCCAGCGGGCGAAGAGCCGTTGGTGGTCGCGCGGGTTGGCCGCGACGATGACGTTCTCCCGTTCGATCTGGGCGGCCGCGGTGGCGATGAGGGCCTGGAGCCAGTGGCTGTAAGCGATGTCGTCCTGCATGAAGGCGCGCATGCGGTCGGCGAGGCGGCGCTCCACATCCTGTACCAGGTTCCAGCGCAACCGGTCCAGGGTCGTCTGCATCTTGAGCTCGCTCGCCTGGACCCGCTGGCGGAAGGTACGCTCGCCGAGCGACTTGGCGCTTGACTCTTCGCGCGCCTCGCGCAGTCGCAGGCGCTCGGCCGCCTCCCGCAGGATGCTGTCGCGCGAGCGGTTAGCCCGCTCGGTCAGCTCCGCGGCCAGGCGCTCGGCGCGCGCCAGGATGGCTTGCTCCAATTCTTGTACCTGATTCACGCTTGCCCTCCGGAATTGCCGGCTTGGCCGGTCCCGCCGGGTTGTCCGGACTGAAGGTTGGCGGACCCGAACAGGGCGGCGAGTCGGTCTGCCACCTCGCTCGCGAGCCGGGTAGGGGCGCTCAGCGGCGGCACCGCGATCACCACGATCCGCCCGCCCTCCCGACGCACCCGCGTCAGGCTCGGTATGTCCGCGGCCATGACCCCGTCGTCCACCACCACGAATGCCTTCTCCCGGGCACGGCTTAGGTCTCGGATGATCCGGTCCGCCTCCTCCGGCGTGGGATTGGGATGGGTCTCGAAGCCGATCAGACGAAAGCCGTCCGCCAGGCTCTCCTCCCCCAGGAACAGCATGCGGGTGGGGCGGCCGCTCTCGTGCTCCGTGTCCATCGGGACCTGGGCCTTTAGATCTTATTCAGCAGCAGGATGGAGATGACCAGACCGTAGATGGCGATACCCTCCGCCAGGCCCAGATAGATCAGGGTCCGGCCCAGGGTCTCGGGCTTCTCCGTGATGGCCGCCAGGGATGCAGCACCGATAGGACCCACCGCAATGCCGGCACCGATGGTCGAGAGCCCTGTCGGGATGCCGGCACCGATGATGGCGAGGCCCATGCCGGTGCTCATCTTGTCGATGGTTTCGCCGACCGCCGCGGCGGTCTCCGTATCCGCAAAGGCATCGTTGATGCCGAGCAGGAGCAGACCGAGCTGGGCGCCCACGAAGGCCACGAGCTGGGTCCCCATGGCGGGTTTATACCAGGGTCGGATTCGCTGGGCGAAACTGGGGCAAATCTCTAGCAGGATGCCGGAGGCGATGAGGCCGAGGATGGCGAAGGACATTAGGGCGACGAGCCAGTACATAGTCAGCTCCTGGTTTTTCGATCGTTCGTGTGGCTATGGTCGTATTCGTCTCAGGGTGCGGCCGACCCCCGCCGCAGCTTCAAGGGCGCAAACTCATGGCCGTCACCGGAGAAATAGCGCGAGAACCCTTCGTAGTATTGCAGCCGCATCACCTGGATCATCACGATCCCGCCCTCCAGCACCAGCACGAAGACATTGCCTAGGATCACGGTGACCACATGCCCGAAGCTCCCCATCATCCCCGCCAGGGTGAAGACGGCGATGGAGAGCGCTACATGGTTCAGACTGAATGCCGCGACCCGCAGGAAGGACAGGGTGTTGGAGACATAGCCGATAATGGTCTCCAGGGTCTCGATGAAGACCACCAGGATCTTTTCCCCCAGGGGGGCATCCAGGTGGCGCCAGGCGTACCAGCCGAGTGCGCCGAGCGCCAGGACCACCAGCAGGGTCGGGGCGGTGCCGAATGACCGGGCAAAGGCAAGATTCAGCCCCCCCCATACCAGAGCCAGATAAAAAACCAGGTTGACGGTCCCATGGTGCCCGAAGACGGCCCCCCACCAGTTCTTTACCGCCATCCGGTTATAGATGGCCAGCAGGCAGGCAATGACCAGAAAGACCACCCCGTAGCCCAAGGCAATCTTGAGCATCAGAATGGGATCATGGATGGGGCTCATCCAGAGTGCGGGTAGGACGTCCTCGTAGCCGAAGACGCTCCCGTAGACGAACCCGAAGAGGACCGAGGCGAGTCCGGCCATGATCCCGAAGAGCGAGAAGCGCCCAAGCCTGCCCCGGAGCCCCCATGCAAGCAGGGCAATGACCGAGCCCTGGCCCACGTCCCCGAACATGGAGCCGAACATGAGCAGGAAGGTGACGGCGAAGAGCGGCGTGGGATCCACCTCCCCGTATTCCGGGATGCCGTATTGCTTGACCAGCATGGAGAAGGGGGCCAGGAGCCGGCTCTTCGCGGGGACCGTGGGGACCAGCAGGCGCTCTTCTGGCAAGGGGTCGCGCGCCAGGAGCTCGAAGGGGCCGGAAAGGGATTGGCGCAGCCGTGCCTGGAGCCCCGCCACCGATGGGCTCGGCACCCATCCGGCCAGGTAGGCCAGGTGGCCTGCGCTACGCACCGAGGGGTCCAGGGCCACCAGGGGCTCCGCCAGCATCAGGGTGCGGCGGGCGTCGGCGAGGCGCTCCCGGAACCCCTGGGACCACTCCTCGATCCGCGCGCGAAGCTGCTGGCGCAGGGTCTCGATCTCCTGGCGCTGGTCCGCGAGTGCCTCGTGCATCCGCTCCGGCTCCTGATCGAGCTCCGCCGGGATGGGCAGGGCCTGGAATCCGGCGGCGTTGAGCACCGCGGACAGCTGGGCCTCCTTGGTGCCGGTGGGGCCGACGATGACCACATGGGCCTGGTCCTCCCTCTGCATATAGACGTGCAGCAGGTGGTCGGCGAGCCCCACGGCCCCTTCGAGCTGGCGCAGATTCACCCGCGGGACTATGCCTACGTAGAAGTCCAGGAACCGGGTCTTGCTGCGCAGCATCCCCAGGTCGATATTCAGGTGCCGGAAGTTCGCCAGTGCCGCCTCCTGCTCGCGGATCATCCGCGCCCGGTCGTCCAGGCGCCGGAAGTCTTCCTCGAAACGGGACGCCTCCTGCCACGTGTGACCGAGCCACTGGTTGAGCTCGGAGAGCTCTTCGTACTCGATGGCCCGTATCTGGAGAAGTGCGGGCTCGCTGCCCGCGGGGACCAGCTTGAGGATCTTGTCCAGGCGGGAGCGGGCCTGATTGAAGGTGTCCCTGTAGTCTCGGCCCGGCAGGCCGGAGAGCTGGGCCTCGGCGGGCGCCCTGGTGTCCGGGTGGAAGCTCTCGGTGTCCGCCAGGGCGAGCGATGCCTGGGGCAGGTCCTCGGTCAGCACCAGGAGGCGCACGTGTTTCATGTGACGAGACCGGAGCATGGCTGATCGACCCGCTTGGCTTCGTTGAAAATGGATGATCCCCAACCGGCCCCTAAGCCGCCCGGGCTATGCCGGAGCCCGCCACGGCTGCCGGCCGCTGACCTGCGCCGGCGGCCGCCCCTGAGCCCGTTCCCATCCAGGGGCAGGATGGCTCGCCGATCCCCAGGGCGA
>JBGSOR010000052.1:0-13582 GCA_041738985.1 Chromatiaceae bacterium
ATGGCAGCCGCCGACGCTGGACACCGCGGTCATCGATTTCGCCGAGGGCGAACGGTTGCTCGCCGAGCACACCGACGCCTTGCTTGGGCCGGTGCCCACGGGGCGCCGGGTGCGCATCATGGTCACGATGCCGAGCGAGGCGGCCGACGATTACCTCCTCGTGCACCAGTTGCTCGAACAGGGGATGGATTGTATGCGCATCAATTGCGCCCATGACGACGCCGCCGCCTGGGCGCGGATGATCGCGCACCTGCGCCAGGCCGAAAGGTCGCTGGGGCGTACCTGCCGCGTCGTCATGGACCTGGCCGGACCCAAGCTGCGCACCGGGCCGCTCGAACCGGGGCCGGCCGTGGTCAGGATCCGTCCCCGTCGCGACGTCTACGGACGGGTCACCGCCCCCGCGCGGGTCTGGTTGACCCCGGAGCAGTCCCCCCAACCGCCCCCCTCGCCGGCGACTTCCTGCCTCCCCCTGCCCGCGGCCTGGATGGCCCACCTGCATACCGGGGAACGGGTGACCTTCAGGGACGCCCGGGGTTCGCATCGCGCCTTGACGGTCGTTGACGTGACCGACCACGGCAGTTGGGCGGTGGCGGCCAAGACCGCCTACGTCGTCCCCGGGACCGTCCTGCGTCACGCCCGCGACGTCGGTCAGTCGGTTGATCGCGACGGGCGTGTCGGCGCGGTGCCGCCGGGCGAGAGCATCCTCTCCCTGGCACAGGGAGACTTGCTGATCCTGACGCGCGACCTCAAACGGGGCCGCCCGGCGACCTACGACAGCGCGGGCCAGATCCTGACCCCGGCCATGATCGGGTGCACGATCCCGGAGGTCTTCGACGACGTCCGGGCGGGGCAGTCGATCCGGTTCGACGACGGCAAGATCGGCGGTGTCGTCGAGCGGGTAGACGGGTCGCGGGTGCAGGTGCGCATCACCCAGGAGCACCTGAAACCCGTGAAGCTGCGTGCCGACAAGGGGATCAACCTGCCGGAGAGCGAGCTGCGCCTCGCGGCCATGAGCGCCAAGGATATCGAAGACCTGGCCTTCGTGGCCCAGCACGCCGATGTGGTGGAGCTGTCCTTCGCCAACCGTGCCCAGGACGTGGGGTCGCTCCAGCAGCGCCTGGCGCATCTGGGGAGCCGCCAGCCCGCCATCGTGGTCAAGATCGAGACCCGGCGCGGCTTCGAGAACCTGCCGGACATGCTGCTCACGGCTATGCGCGCCCCCTGTTGCGGGGTGATGATCGCCCGCGGCGATCTGGCGGTCGAATGCGGCTTCGAGCGTCTGGCCGAGGTGCAGGAGGAGATCCTCTGGATTTGCGAGGCCGCGCATGTCCCGGTAATTTGGGCCACCCAGGTCCTGGAGACACTGGCCCAAACGGGGTTGCCGTCGCGCGCCGAGATCACGGATGCGGCGATGGGTCGCCGCGCCGAGTGTGTCATGCTCAACAAGGGTCCCTACGTGGTCGCCGCGGTGCGGGTCCTGGACGACATTCTGCGGCGGATGCAGGCACATCAGGCCAAGAAGCGGTCGATGCTGCGGGAGCTGCACCTGGCGCATGTGCTGTCGGCCGAGCCGGACGCGGCAGCCGAGCAGCCGCGCCCGCAAGACCATCATGCCGCCTGAACAGGCTAAACCCATGTCAGCGCCAATGCGCGAGCTGGTCCGTTATGCCTCGCTGGCGGCAAGTGGACACAACACGCAGCCGTGGAGGTTCGCCGTCGCAGAAGATGCGATCACCATCCACCCGGACCTGGCCCGGCGATTGCCGGCCGTTGACCCCGATGAGCGTGAGCTCTGGATCAGCCTGGGCTGCGCGCTGGAGAATCTGCTGGTGTCCGCCCGCGCTGCCGGGTATGCACCGGAAGTGATTTATCCCAATACGGCGGATGTGATCCATGTTCGTCTGACGGTGGACACTCCGCGTGGCAGTCCGTTGTTCGACGCCATCCCAGTGCGGCAAAACACGCGCTCGGAGTACGACGGCCGGCCCGTCAAGGGCGCCGACCTTGACCAGGTGCAAGCCGTGCCGCTGGAACCTGGCATCGCGCTACGTTTTGTTACTAATCCCATGGAATTGAATACCGTACTGGAGTATGTGAATCAAGGGAATCTGCGCCAGCTCGCGGATCGCGCCTTCATGGATGAGCTGATTTCCTGGTTGCGCTTCACCAAGAGGGAAGCATTGGCTTCGCGCGATGGCCTGTATTCAGCCTGTGCCGGCAAACCGCAAGTGCCGCGCTGGCTCGGGCGTATGGTGGTGGCTTGGACCAAGCCGCAGCGGCAAGCCGATGCCGATACCAAGAAATTGCGCAGCTCACCCGGGGCAGTCGTTGTGACCTCGGCATCGGACGACAAGACGGCGTGGGTGCGCACGGGGCAGGTCTATGAGCGCATGGCACTCACGATGACCTCGCTGAATATCAAATCGGCTTTCCTGAACCAGCCAATCGAAGTGACCGACCTTCGCCGCCAGCTCCAGACTGCCATCGGCCTCGCCAATACTCGACCCCAGTTGCTGGTCCGCTTTGGTTATGCCGATCCAATGCCGCGTTCGCTACGCCGTCCGGTTGAGCAAGTACTTCTGTCTACCCGCTGACCGATGGCTCAGCGGGCGTCACCGCCTGCGCCGCACCCCTGCCCGACACCGTCCCGCTTCTGGGCGCCGGACTGCTCGGACCGAGACGCCGTCGCAGACACCGGTCACCGGAAATCTTCCATTCGAAAGCCAAGAACAAGAAATGAGCTCGATAATCTCGCCAGAAAGAGGCGAAAAGATGTCCGCTCCGCCCCGGTTCCGCTCCCGGTGCGCCCTGGCCATTGCCGCTTCACTCATCCCACTCGGTGCCGTCGACTCCAGCGAGGCGGCGCGCAGCACCGCTATCGACTTCATCGGGCAAGCCGTTTTTCCCACCGGTGCCCAGTTCGGCGGCACGACGGTGGGCGGCCTTTCCGGCATCGACTACAACGCCGCCACCGACACCTACGTGGCGATCAGCGACGACCGCAGTCGCGTCAACCCGGCGCGCTATTACAGCCTCCGCATCGACCTGGCGGATGGCCGACTCGACGATGGCGACGTGACCTTCACCGGGATCACCACCCTACTGGACGCCGCCGGTAAACCATTCGCCGCCAGCCAGCTGGACCCGGAGGCGATCCGTCTCGACCCCGCCACCGGCACCCTTTACTGGACCAGCGAGGGCGAGGGCAACGCCCTGCAACCGCCCTGGGTGCGGGAGATGAATGCAGACGGGTCCTTTTTGCGCGAGCTGACCCTGGACGGCGCCAAGTACGCCCCGACCGCGTCCCACACGACAGGCATCCGCGACAACCTGGCCTTCGAGGGCCTGACCCTGTCGCCCGACGGCACCCGGATCTACGTCGCGACCGAGAATGCGCTCTACCAGGACGGGCCGGCCGCGGACGTCGGTGTCGGCACCGACTCGCGGATCGTGGCCTATGACAAGGCCGCTGGAACACCGGCAGCGGAGTATGTCTACCGCACAGACGCGGTGCCCGCCGCCTACCCGGGCGACATACGCACCAATGGACTGGTGGAGATCCTGGCCGTCGACGGGACCGAGTTTTTGGCCCTTGAGCGGGCCTATGCCAGTGGCTTTGGCACCACCATTAGACTCTACCAGACCAGTATCCGCGGCGTGACCGACGTGCTCGGGCTCCGTAGCCTGCAGGGCCAGACCTTCCGCGCCATGGACAAGGCGCTGCTGCTCGATTTCGGCGACTTGGGCATGGCCTTGGACAACCTCGAGGGCGTCACCTTCGGGGCCGTCCTGCCCGATGGGCGCCGAGCACTGATCCTGGTGTCCGACAACAACTTCTCCGGTACCCAATTCACCCAATTTGTCGCCTTCGCGGTGGAGACGGGCAGTGTCTTGGCCGACGTCCGCGGCGCTCCATAAGCAGCGACACACGCGCGGCACAGAGCATTCACGACGATGGAAGACCTGTTCCTAGGGATCGCCTCCTGGGTGAGCGGTCACCCGGGTTGGACCTATGCCGCCATCTTTCTGATCGCCATGGCGGAATCCATGGCGGTAATTGGGGTGGTGGTGCCGGGGATGGTGTCGCTGATCGGGGCCGGCGCCCTGGTCGCAACCGGCGCCATCTCCTTTTGGCCGGCCTTCGCCGCCGCCACTGCCGGTGGCATCGCGGGTGACGGTCTAAGCTACTCTGTCGGCCGGCACTACGATCGGCACATCCGCGACCTCTGGCCCTTCTCCCGCTACCCGCGGCAGCTGGAATGGGGCGAGGCGTTCTTCCACCGGTACGGCGTCTGGAGCGTCGCCATCGGCCGCTTCCTCGGACCCAGCCGGGCCATCGTCCCACTCGTCGCCGGGATGCTGCGGATGCCCCCGCCGCGCTTCTACTTCGCCAACATCGCCTCGGCCGCGGCCCAGACCCTCGTCTACTTCGTTCCCGGCTTGGTCCTCGGGGCCTCGTTGAAGCTGGCTGCGGAGGCCGCGCTGCGTCTTGCCGTCCTCGTGCCGCTCCTGGTCACTGCCCTGGCGCTCGCCTTTTGGCTCGCCCACCAGGTCTATCGCCTGCTCGCGCCCCACGCCAGCACCTGGCTCCAGGGACTGCTGCGCTGGTCCGATCTGCACCCGACCATGGGCCGACTCGCCCATGCCCTGGCCGACCCCGAGCATCCGGATGCGCGTGCCCTGGCCGGGCTCGCCTTTCTCCTGATTCTCGGCGCCTTGCTGGTCGGCGCCATCACCGGCCTGATCCTGTTCGGCTCACCCGAGCTGACCCTCAATCGCGCTGCGCTCGACCTGGGTCAGAGCCTGCGCGACCCGCTGGGCGACCGCTTGATGGTACGACTCGCCGCCTTGGGGGCGCCGGGCGTCGTCCTGCCCATGGTGTTGGCGGTCTTTGCCTGGCTGCGCTGGCAGGGCCGTGTGCGCCATGGCTACTACTGGCTGGCCGCGGCCGCCTTCCCCCTAGTCGTCACGCCGGTGATCGGCGCCCTGCTGGCGGTGCCGCGGCCCGATCTCGGCCTGCAGCTGACCCTGCCCTGGTCCTTTCCCAGCGGACCGGTGTTGCTCGCGACCTGTGTCTACGGGTTCCTCGCGGTCTCCGTCGCCCGCGGCCTCGCCGAGCGGCATCGCTGGGCGCCCTATGCCCTGGCTACGACGGCCATCGCGGCGGTCGCTGCGGCACGCGTCTATCTCGGCGCCGAGTGGCTCACCAGCGTGGTCGACAGTATCGCGCTCGGGGTGGTGTGGGTCGCCGCGCTGGGGCTCACGTTCCATCGGCACGCCCGCTTCGGCCTACGCGCCGAGGCACTCGCGGGGGTGGCTGTCCTCGGGTTGGCCATTGCCCTCGGTCTGCATGACTGGATCGCCGGTGACCGGGAGCTCGCCCGCCTGACCCCCGCGAAGCGCACCGTTAGCATCGCGCGCTCCGACTGGCATGCCGCCGGCTGGGCACGCCTCCCGCACCACCGCGAGGACCTGAGTCAGCGCAATCGCCACCCCCTGACTATCCAGTACGCCGGCGCCCCCACCGATCTCGCCGCGACCCTCGCCGCCTCCGGCTGGACCCCGGCGCTGGTGCTCGATTGGGAGAACGCGATGCGCCTCCTGTCGCCCTCCCTGCCGCTGGCGGACCTGCCGGTGGTGCCCCAGGTCCACGACCGCCGTCACGAGGTCCTGGTGCTGACCCGACCCGCGGGTACCGACAAGCGCGAGGTCCTGCGCCTCTGGCCATCGCGGTTCCGGCTGGACGACGGCAGCCCGCTGTGGGTCGGCAACGTTAGCCGCCAACGCAAGGATGTTCTGTACGATCTCGTCGTCTTACCGGCCACGATCGCGCAGGAATTCGACGTCCCGCCGGAGCTCGCCGCGGGGACGCCCGGACTTACGACCGGCAACGCGCCGGGCACCGGGATCGTCCTGATCGAGCCCGGCATCGGGCCCAGCGCCGGGGGCGAGTGATCCAAACCCCGTTGGGCGCGGATCGGGCAGCCGAAGCATGGCGGCGCCCAGATTTGGCTGTCTCCACCGGCCGCGGTGACATTTGCGACAGGCTCTTGTGATAATCCTTCGTTGTTTGGCTCACCGCGGACGCCGCGGGTCCGCTCCGGTCAGCTTCCCGACGCGGGCGGAACCGCCGCCCAGGTAGCGCATCGAACATGATCGACATGAATACGGAATTTTGGGTTTCGGAGCCGTTGCAGACATCCGCCCTCGCGTCTTTGCTCCAAGGGCGCTGGGGCCTGGCCGAGGACCCTGCCGAGACCCTGAGCCGGACCTACGTCGACACCTTCGACTGGTCGGTCTACCTGGCCGGTGCGACCCTGGAATGGCGCAACACCCCACCGCGACCCATCCTGATCTGGAACGGACTGAGCCGGACCGAGGAGACACTGGTGCAGGTCGCCGGGGCAGAACCCGCCTTCCCCGCGGACCTGCCCCCAGGACCCGTGCGGGATCGGCTACTCCAGATCGTCGAGCTGCGCCGCCTATTGCCCATCATGCGCATCCATACGCGCACGCGACACTTGCGTCTCTGCAACGCTGACGAGAAGACGGTCGCATGCCTGGCGCTGGAGGAATCCGGTTTCCACGACCCGCACACTGGCCGCAAAGGCGACCTGCTGCCGCGTCTGCACATCCTGCCGGTGCGAGGCTATGCGGACGAGGCCGCGACCTTGCTGCATGCCCTTCGGCATGGACTGGGTATTGCGCCCGCGGACGCGCCGCTCTTGCTGGAGGCCCTGGCTGCCGCCGGGCGGCAACCGGCGGACTACACGTCCAAGCTCGATTACCGGCTGGACCCCCAGGCACGCGCCGACCTGGCAACCAAGGAGATCCTGCTCGGTCTGCTCGCGACCCTGGAGGCCAATATCGACGGAGCGCGGGCCAATTTGGACTCTGAGTTCCTGCACGACCTGAGAGTGGCAACCCGTCGCACCCGTTCGGCGCTCGGGCAGATCCGCGGGGTCTTTCCCGACGACCAGGTGGCGCACTTCAAGGATGAGTTTGCCTGGCTCCAACTGGCGACCGGGCCCGTTCGCGACCTGGACGTCTATCTGCTCGATTTCGACGCCTATCGGCAGGAGCTTCCCGCACATTTGGGCCCCGACTTGGAGCCCCTCCGTGGGTTTCTGCACTCCCGCTACGCCGCCGAGCAGGGCCGACTCGCGCGTGCCCTCGGATCGAAACGCTTCACCCGGCTGCGGGCCGACTGGCGCGCCTTTCTGGAGGCGCCCGCGCCGGTGCCGGACACCACGCCGAACGGGGCGCGTCCGATCAAGGAGGTGTCGGACCAGCGGATCCGGGCGCTGGCCAAGCGGGTTCGCCGCGAGGGCCGCGCGATCCGGTCCGATTCGCCCCCCGAAGACCTGCACGAGCTGCGTAAGAGCTGCAAGAAGCTCCGCTACCTCATGGAATTCTTCCAGAGCCTCTATCCAACGGACCGCATCCGCGCCCTGATCGCGCTGATGAAGACCCTGCTCGACAACTTGGGCGGCTTCCAGGACCTCGCTGTGCAGGCCGCGCACCTGCGCGACCTGGCCCAGGAGATGCGCGACAAGGACCAGGCCGAGACCGCGACCCTGCTCGCCATGGGGGCCCTGATCGGCAATCTGCTTGCCCGCCAGCAACGGCTCCGGGAGGGCTTCGATCAGGTCTTCGGCGCGTTTCAGAGCGAAGAGAACAAGCGCGTTTTCCGGGGCCTCTTCGGCCCCGTCCGCACCTAGCCGCTTGTAAAGACGGTTCTCGCCAACACCCTTGCCACTGCCATCCGAGGCACTCGAGACGAGACAGCTTGGACACGGGAGGGAAGGCTGCCATGAGCACCTCGACGTACGCACTGGTTGAGCGCACGGGCCATTGGCTTACCGGCTTTCTGCGGGCCTTTCGCGAGGATCGTCTCGGCTTCCTCGCCGAGAACGCGCGGACCGCGCCCATCGTCAAGTTCCGGCTTGGCCACAGGCGCGTCTATCAGTTGTCGCATCCGGAGCTGATACGCGACATGCTGGTGACCCAGCATCGGCATCTGGCGCGGGATCCCCTCGTGCGCAGGATCCTCGAAAAGACCTTAGGGGTAGGTCTTCTGACCAGCGAGGGCGAGGAGTGGAAACGCCATCGCCGCATGATCGCCCCCGCCCTGCACCTGCAGCAGGTGCACGGCTATGCCGACATCATGGTGCGCCACGCGCTCGCCCTGACCGAGCGCTGGCACGACGGACAGGAGGCCGATGTGGAGCAGGAGATGGACCGGCTCACCCTGTCCATCGTCACCGCGGCGCTCTTCAGGGTCGACAGCGCAGCCCAGACCGAGACGATTGCCGCCAAGGTTCCGGCCTTGCAAGCCATCGCCACGCGACAGTTCGACCGCTTGCTACAGATCCCGGATTGGCTCCCGACCTCGGAAAACCGCCGACAGCGGGCGCTCACCGACGACCTCAATCGCATTGTCTTGGGGGCGATCCGCCAGCGTCGCGCGAGCGGCGCCGATGGCGACGACCTCCTGACCATGATGGTGCACAGGACCGACGCCGAAACCGGCGCGCGCATGTCCGACGAGGAGATCCGCGCCGAGGTGCTCACCCTCTATCTTGCCGGTTACGACACCACGGCCCTGACGCTCACCTATGTTTGGTATCACCTGGCGCGCCAGCCGGAGATCGCGGTGCGTTTCCACGAGGAGATCGAGGCTGTCTTGGGCGGGCGACCGCCCGGATTCGATGACCTGGAGCTTCTGCCCTATACCCGGATGGTCTTCAAGGAGGCACTGCGGCTCTACCCGGCCGCCTATTTCATCGTGCGCGCCGTGGCCGACCCGATCGATCTCGGCGGTCACCGAATTCCCGCAAACAGCGTCCTGATGACGAGCCCCTATGCCATGCATCGTCACCCTGATCTCTGGGAGGATCCGGAGCGCTTCGATCCGGAGCGCTTTGCCAAGGATGCTGAGCTCGGCTGGCACAAGTTCAAGTATTTTCCCTTCGGGGGCGGCCCGCACATCTGTATCGGGAACCAGTTCGCGCTGGTCGAAGGCCCGCTGATCCTGGCGACCATCGGGCAGCGCTACCGCTGCGAGCTCCTGCATCCGAGCCAGCAACTGGAGCTGGAGCCTCAGATCACGCTTGGCCCCAAAGGTGGCATGCCGCTGCGGCTGCGCTGGCGCACGCCAGCCCTTAAGGCGGTCTGAGTGACGCCACTCCCCGTCCCGCGCAACCATCGAGTCCAGGGGGCCGCCCTCTATCCTGGCACCAGGTGCACAGGGCGCTTGCCGAAGCACGAGCGAACGCTATGGACAAGTCTGTAGCCCATGAGGGCCACGGCCTTGACGCCGGAGAGCGGCTTGTCCACGTAGATCGTGTGCAGCAAGGGCTCGTCGTAGCCGGTCTGGAACTTGTCCGCGCAGACGAGGAAGCGGTGCGGGTCCGCCCGGATCTTGTCGGCGATCTCTTTCGACGGAAAGCCGTTAGGGAGGCCTCGGAAACCTTGCCCCCCCAGTCTGTATGCGAAAAGTCGTGCTCGCCCGAGAAGGCGACGACGCCCCGGTACGGACTCTTGCGCTCGGACAGGTAGTCGCGGATGGCGTGGTGGTATTGGATGGCCCGCTCGATGCCGCTGGTGACCACCATGGCCCTTGCCTGCCCGCCGATCTTCTTGAGCCCCAGGACCTGCTCGTGGAAGTGATCGACCATGATCTCGGTCTTGAGTCGGATGGCGTGGTCGTGGCTTTCGACATAACGGCGGAGTTTCCTGTTCGCCTTCTTCCTGTCGAGCTCGGGGTCGCCCTCCACCTTCTTGATGAGCTTGTAGTAGCTCTCGACCGGGGTGTAGTGCCGCAGCACGTCTAGGATGAAGCCCTCCTGGATCGCCTGTTTCATGGTGTAGCTGTGGAAGGGCCGGTGCTTGACCGTGCCATCGGGCTGCGGCTCAGGCTCGCCGAAGCTGGACGGCGTCCTCGACGGTCTGCTTGGTCAAGCTGTTCTTCAGCTCGAAGGTAGCCACCGGCAGGCCGTTGATGAAGAGGCACAGGTCGAGGGCGAGCTGGGTCTCGTCGCGGCTGTAGCGCAGCTGCCGGGTGACGCTGAAGCGGTTGGCCGCATAGCGCTCCTGGGCCTTGGGGTTGTCCGGGGAGGGTGTGCCGTAGAAGAGGTCGAGGTCGAGCGGACCATACTTGATACCTCGCCGCAGCACGTCGATGGTGCCGCGCTTGGTGTTGGTGTCGATCAGGGCGCGTCGCATGACCACAGCTCGGGGTCCAGGGGGCGTTGCGTCTCCACCGCACCTTGTATCCCTTGATACTCCTCGGCGGTCCAGGTACCGAAAAGGCCGTCCAGGTCGTGGTGCCGGGTGCTGTGGCGCGCGGCCTTGGCCAGCCCGAAGCGCTCCCTCAGCACGTCGAGCACCAGTTGATTGACGCTTCTGGCCTCCCGGTCGGCAAGGGCCTTGAGGGCCTGGTCAAGCGGGTCGTCGATGCCGCGGATGGTGATGTTCTTCATGGGCTACCTCGCTTGCCATCGTGTTGTGCCATCAGGTTGCCATGATAGGCCGTATTCCCCGGATCGGCAGGGTCTGCACCGACCCGTCAAGTCGGCCCAGGGCGCGATCCGGTTGGGACAACAGCGCCTTAAGGCCGACTTGGAGGCGTGCGGGCCGGCCCGCTCGTAGGGGTTTTTGAGTGCTGTCGATCATGCGATCAGCTCCGTTGCCCATGGCCCGGCTCCCAGGCCATGTTGAAAGCTGCGTTTAACATGGAGCGCAAGCGGGGCCATGCTAAACGCTCGCAGGCGTATGGGGGTATGAAGGGGAGCCCGCCTGGCACCGGGCGATCCGGGGCGGGACGGCCGAGGTCCGGGCTTCGAGCCCGGCGGGGCCTGTCCGGGCCAGACGCTCATCCCGCCAACCCCCCGACGATCTCGCCCAAGAGCCCCTCGGTCTCCCGTTCCAGCGCCAGGATATCGGCACGGATCTCCTCCAGCGTGCGCAGCGGCTTGGGCTTGTAGAAGTACCGCGTGAAGCTCACCTCGTAGCCGGTCTTCACGCTGTCCGGCAGGTACCAGGCGTCGGCCGCGTGGGGGAGCACTTCGCGGCGCAGGAAGGCTTCGATGCCGCCTTCCTCGAGCAGCGGTACCTGCTCGGTGTCGCGCAGGTCGGAGTCGGGCTCGTACTCGACGACTGTGGGTTTCCCGCCGATCGTCGTCTCGAAGAGTCCGCGCAGCGGATCGGCGGGCGTGCTCTTCTTGTGGACCTTCCGGATCACCGGCGGCGCGTCGTCGGCGCGCTCGTGGCTCTCCTTCAGCTTCTTGATCTCGGCGGGCTTGTAGGCCTTCTCGGCGTCGATGCCGGCGAGCCGCAGCGGCCGCTCGACGGTGACCTTCCAGTAGCCGAAGGCGGCGTTGGGGAAGATCTTGCTCTGCTCGGTGTCCTCGAAGTCGAGGAAGGTCTGGCCGATGCGCTGGATGTCGTCGTCGGAGAGCTCGCAGTTCTTCTTGCCGAGGTTCTTGCGCAGCGGCTTGTACCACTGGGTGGCGTCGATGAGCTGCACGCGGCCCTTGCGATGGTCTGGCTTGCGGTTGCTCAGCACCCAGATGTAGGTCGCGATGCCGGTGTTGTAGAAGAGGTTCAGCGGCAGAGCGACGATGGCTTCGAGCCAGTCGTTCTCGATGATCCAGCGACGAATGTTGCTCTCGCCCTGACCGGCGTCACCGGTGAAGAGCGAGGAACCGTTATGCACCTCGGCGATGCGACTACCAAGCATGGTGCCATGCTTCATCTTCGAGAGCATGTTGGCCAGGAACAGCATCTGGCCGTCGCTCGAGCGGGTCAGCAGCGAGTACTCGGGATCGCCCGCGTGCTCGATGACGAAGCGCGGGTCCTTGATGCCGCCCTTGCCACCCATCCGTTCGCAGTCACTGGTCCAGCTCTTGCCGTAGGGCGGATTGCTGAGCATGAAGTCGAACTCGCGCGACGGGAAGGCATCGTTGGCGAGCGTCGAGTGCTCCGGCCCGCCGACGATGTTGTCCGCCGCGTCGCCCTCGCCCTTCAGCAGCAGGTCCGCCTTGCAGATGGCGTACGTCTCAGCATTGATCTCCTGGCCGTAGAGGTGCGTCGCCACCTGCTTGCCGTGCTCGGCGGCCAGCTCCTGGAGCGTCTCCTCGGCGACGGTCAGCATGCCGCCGGTGCCACAGGCGCCGTCGTAGAGCAGGTAGGTGCCAGACTCGATCTCGTCCGCGATGGGCAGGAAGATCAGCTTCGCCATCAGCTTCACGGCGTCGCGGGGCGTCCAGTGCTCGCCGGCCTCCTCGTTGTTCTCCTCGTTGAAGCGCCGGACCAGCTCCTCGAAGACGGTGCCCATGCCGTGGTTGTCGAGGCCCGGGTGCTTGACCGAGCCGTCGCCGTTCCTCACCGGGTTCGGGCTCAGGTTGATGTCCGGCGAGAGCAGCTTCTCGATCAGCGTGCCGAGCGCGTCGGCCTTCGAGAGGCGCGGGATCTGGTTGCGGAACTCGAAGTTCTCGAGGATGTCCTGCACGTTCGGCGAGAAGCCGTCCAGGTAGGCTTCGAAGTCGGCCTTGAGCTGCTGCCGGCTGGCGCGAGCCCGGAGGTCTCGCAGCGTGAACTTCGAAGTGTTGTAGAACGCCTGGCCGGCCGCCTGCCGCAGGGCCTGGTCCTGGTGGACGATATTCGCCTTGTCGAGTGAATCCTTCATCTCCAGCACAGCCTGCTTGGTCGGCTCCAGCACGGCGTCGAGCCGGCGCAGGACGGTCATCGGAAGGATCACGTCGCGATACTTGCCGCGGACGTAGAGGTCCCGGAGCACGTCGTCGGCGATTCCCCAGATGTAGCTGGCGATCCAGTTCAGGTGCTGGGACTGCATTTCAGAGGCGCCCGGTGGGGCTGCCGAGGGCGCTGGCCGACGTCCGCCAGATTCCGGCGCGGGTTAGGGTGTTCTCGGTCGTCGGATCGATCTGCATCGGACTCCTGGTTCGAATCGTTCCGTCGTCGTTGGTGGCCGGCCGGGAACGGACCCGCTGGGTTGTACTTCGAATCCGTGTAGTGGATCAAGGCTCCTGGCCGAATTCCCGGCGTTTCGAGAGGTGTTCCGCCGTTCGAGCCTGCGGCGACTTCGCAACCATCGTTCGCACTTCGCTCGACGCGGACTCCGGTTCACGATCGGCGATGGTCGTGACAGCCGCGGTCTTACGCTCGAGTTTCGCTGAGGGGAGTATCTGTATCGTGATGAGCGGGAGAGCTGACGGGGAGCCTGTCTCGATCGCCGATGGGTGCCGCGGCATCGGTATGCCATCGCAGCGCTCGTCCCGTCCATCTGTTTCGGCGGCTTGACTCTCCCCTGAGGGGATCATCTTGCCGAATTTGAAGAATATTTTGCGGTTTAGGCCCACCGCATAAGGTCACTAATCTCGCTATAAACGCGGACGCTCGGGAAAGCAGCGACCTCGAAGTCACCGCTGCCAACGACCCGACCCTACTCCCCATCCAGCTCCGCATACCGCCGAAAGATCCCCTCCTCGTTGAACGCCATGTGCCGCTCCGACGCGAGGTACGCCGCGATGCGTGGGCGCTCGCGCACGCGCTCGCG
>JBGSOR010000097.1:0-13820 GCA_041738985.1 Chromatiaceae bacterium
CCACGGCGAGCCGTCGGCCGCCATCGTGGGGCTGGCCCGGGAGTGCGAGGCGGACCTGATCGTGACCGGGAGCCACGGTCGCACCGGGTTGGAGCGGGTGCTGCTCGGGAGCACCTCCGAGCGCATCCTGAATGACACCGCGTGCGCGGTGCTGGTGGTAAAGGCCTGAGGGGGAGCGGCGAGCGCGAAATGGCTCAGGCGCTGGCCGCCTGGGGCTCGGCGAGCAGGGCATGCACCCGTTCCAGCAGGGGCCCCAGGGCGGAGGCACCCGTGGGGCTCAGGCTGTAATTGGCGTAGTCGAACGACTGCCCGGCCGCCGAGACCAGGTAAGCGGTCGGCTCCCGCTGGTAGAGGGTCTGGCACCACGCCAGGAGCTCCCGGGGGTCCAGGAAGTGCGCCATGGTGGAGACCGCGCTGGCGTCTGGCTTGAGCTGCCGCACCCGCACCTCCCCGGGCTCGCCTTCCACGGTGGCGTCGAGAAAGATCACCCGATCCGCGGCGGCGATATCCTCCACCAGCTCCGCGGTCAGGATGTGGCGGGAGATGACCTCCACCCCTTCGGGCAGGCACTGGGCCTGGAGTGCATCTGCCGCCAAAGGCCCGATGGCGTCGTCGCCCCGGATGGGGCTACCGTAGCCGACGATCAGTGTCCGTATGGCCATCAGCCCCGGCTCAGTCGGTCCACGACCTTGCCCGCCGAGTCCTCAAGCTCGATCAGGAGGGGCATCTGGCCGAATGCATGCGAGGCGCAGGAGAGACAGGGGTCGTAGCAGCGGATGACCGCCTCCACCCGATTCAACATGCCTTCCTGGAGGTTGTTGCCGTCCACATAGGCATCGGCCACCTGGCGGATGGACTGGTTCATGGCCAGGTTGTTGTGCCCGGTGGCAATGACGAGGTTGACCCAGGTGATGAGCCCATCGTCGTCGATGCGATAGTGGTGCATCAGAGTACCGCGCGGTGCCTCGGAGACGCCGATTCCCTCGTCCCGGTTGCTGCGGGCGCGGGCGCGAACCCGATCATCCAGGATCTCCGGGTCCTTGAGCAGGCGCTCCATCATCTCGATGGCGTAGATGATTTCCACCAACCGGGCATAGTGGTAATGGAAGCTGCTCGCGATGGGCCCCGATTCCTGCAGCATGTGGAACTCGGCCAGGGCCACGTCCGCATACGGCGTCCCGCAGGCCACCGCATTATTGAGGCGGGCCAGGGGGCCAACCCGATAGATGCCCTTGGGGTAGCCCATGGGCTTGTAGTAGGGGAACTTCATATAGCTGAAGTCCTCGACCGCTTCGCCGATCAGGCGCCCGTATTCCACTGTGGGGACCATGTCCTCGACGATCCGGCCCTTGGCATCCTTGATGCGCAGAAATCCGTCGTAATGCTCCAGGTGTCCGTCGGGGCTGACCAGACTCAGGAACAGGGTGTCCTGGGTGCCGAAGTGGGTCGCCTCGTCCTTGAACTTGGGGACGATCTTCTTGAACAGGTCGTAAGTCCGACGGGCGATCTCAAGCGCCTCCGGGAGCATCTTGAGCATGAAATCCCGCTTCTCGGGCGTCAGCGCCTCGCTGACGCCGCCCGGGACCACCCAGGTCGGGTGGATCTTCTTACCACCCAAGGTCTCGATGACGGTTTGGCCGATCTGGCGCAGCCTGATCCCGTCCTTGGCGAGCGCCGGGTCCTGGCGCATGACCCCGAAGATGTTGCGGGTGGCGGGGTCCGAGTCCCACCCCAGCAGCAGGTCCGGAGACGAGAGATGGAAGAAGGACAGGGCATGGGACTGGACGATCTGGCCCAGGTTCATAATCCGCCGCAGGTTCTCGGCCGTGGGCGGGATGGTCACAGAAAGCAGGTGGTCGCACGCCTTGTTGGAGGCGAGCAGGTGGCTGACCGGGCAGATTCCGCAGGTGCGGGCGGTCAGCGCCGGCATCTCCCGATAGGGGCGGCCCTCGCAGAATTTCTCGAAGCCGCGGAACTGGGTCAGGTGGAACTTGGCGTCCTCCACCTGGCCTGCGTCTCCGAGCTTCAATGTGATACGGGCATGGCCTTCGATACGGGTGACCGGTTCGATGGTGATGGTGCGGCTCATAGACGGTACCCTCGGGAGCGTGGCTTACATGACACTGAGATGAGTCGGGTTGCTCGGGGATCAGGCAACGGACCCGTTTGAGCCGGCCTGCTCGTTGGCCAAGGCCCTTTCGGAAATCCCGTGGTAGAGGTGCATCATCCGGCTCGCGAGATGCTGCAGCTCGGGGTGGCGGTCCCACAGGGGTTTAACATTCTCGCAGTCGGTCGCGATCTCGCCCAGGAAGGCGAGGTCGAAGTCGTCCAGCCGCTGGCCGGCGTCCAGCTTCGCCTTGATGTCCAAGACGCGGGGGAGTCGTTGCGTGCGCATCCGCTCAAGCAGGGCGACGATGGTTCCGGTTTCGTCGTTCGGGGCGGTGTCGTTCATGGCACTCTCCTCTGGGCATCGGTGAAGAAGGTGTGGCGGGTCATGCTCGGCGCGCTTGGGGGAGCTCGCACGCGGTGTTCCTAGGGTGGCTTCCCGATCTCCGGTCCGGCGCGGCTGACCCGGATGCGGCGGACCGATTGAGCCTCCGCCGGATCCAGGCGTGCGCTCAGATGGATTCGCGCCCCTGGAACGATCCGCGTGGCCCGCTCCAGGACCAGTGGGATTGGGGCGCCAGGTCCCCGATATGCCATCTCTGCGATCAGCACGAGCGGCACCGGCTGTCCCTGGGCCGCGGCTGGCCAACGGTCCTTGTCGGGGAGCTGCGCGACCACGTCGAGCAGCACGTCGACCCGTCCGCTGGTTCGGTCCAGCTCCTTCTGCAAGACCCGAAAGGGGGATCCCTGGACATAGGTATCGAAGACCCATGCGGGCTCTCCCTTAGTGCCCGGGGCGGCGGCCGCGCCCCCGCCCGTCTCCTTGATCGCCGTCTCCAGTCCGGTCACCCGCCGGGTCAGTGCATCCAGACGGGCCTCCAACGCCTCGACCCGGGTGTCCATGTCGATCCGACTCTCGGCCCGGATCGGCTCGGCCGCGGACGCCAGGGCGATCAGGGGCAGCAGTAGCGGTGCGCACAACGCACGCGGGCGGCGGGTGCCCCAGGGCCCCATGGCCACGACGCTATCGCTCTCAGGCCCCAAATCGGGTCACTTTGCTCGGGTCGGGCGTGCGGCCTTCGATCAGCTCGGAGAGGACATACCAGATGGCGTCCGCCCGGGGCGGACAGCCGGGGACGTAGACATCCACGTCCACGCAGCCATGGATCGGGCGCACTTGGGCCAACAGGGCCGGCACCCCGACCGTGGGGATCACCGGGTGCACGTCGACGTTTTCCAGGTAGGCACGTTCGAACACCGCCTCCAGCTTGAATGGGTTGCGCATTGCCGGGACGTTTCCGGTGACCGCGCAGTCCCCGAGGCTGATCAGAAGCTTGCAGTGCTTCCTAAACTCCTTGGCCTTCTTGAGATCGTCCTCGTTGCTGATCGAGCCCTCGAGGATACCCACGTCCACGTGCTCGGGCAGGTGCTTGGTGTCCACCAGTGGGCTATAGACGATGTCCACCTTCTGCGCCAGATCCACCAGGCGCTCGTCCATGTCCAGAAAAGACATGTGGCAGCCGGAGCAGCCGTCAAGCCAGGCGGTGGCCACCGTGATCTTAGCGTCGCTCATTGGGCGTGCCTCCGGCGGGCGAGAATGGGCAGGAAGTGTTGATCTTTGACCATCTCCCCGACGGAAGTGCCCTGCTTAACCAGGGCGCCTGTGGGGCAGACCTGCACGCACTTGCCGCAGCCGGTGCAGGTGTCGCTCTCGCCCCAGGGCCGGGCAAGATCGGTAATCACCCGGCAGTCGGTCCCGCGGCCCATCACGTCCCAGGTGTGGGCGCCCTCGATCTCGTCGCACACCCGCACGCAGCGGGTGCAGAGCACGCAGCGGTTGTGGTCCAGGCGGAACATCTCGTGGGAGCTGTCCACTTCGTTGCGTGCCTGGCGATACGGCACACGCACATGGTCAACCCCGCACTTCTGGGCCAGGTACTGAAGCTCGCAGTGACCGTTGGACACGCACACGGAGCATACGTGGTTGCGCTCGGCGAAGAGCAGCTCGACGATGGTGCGGCGATAGCGTTGCAGGCGCTCGGTATTGGTGGAGACCTGCATGCCCTCCGCCACCCGGGTGGAGCAGGCGGCGGTCAGTCGGCCTTGGCCCGCGATCTCCACCAGGCACAACCGACAAGCGCCCCAGACGCTCAATCCGTCCATGTAACACAGACTGGGGATTGGGATCTTGTTCTCCCGGCACACCTCGATGATGGTCTCGTCCGCGCGGGCGGACAGATCCTTGCCGTCGATCGTGAGGGTGACGACCCGGACATTGGGTTGGGGGGCGGGTGGGGGCATGGTGGCTCCGTTGCGATGCTCTGTGGCTCGCTACTGGCTGAAGTCGATGACGGACGTATCGGATGCGTCCATGACGCAATTCTGTTTCATGCTCTGTTTGTGCGGGCCTCGGCAGTCTGTCTGCCCGGTCGTTCGGATGCAGCCGCCGCGCTGTCGCGAGCGGGCGGCCTGCCGGAACGGACATGATCGGTGGCGCTGCAGCTGCCAGCGCTTGGACCGCCTAAGCGCCGCGCTTCGTCACTCGGCCGACAGCTTCGACTCGTACTCATCCCGGAAATACCGCAGCGTGCTCAAGACCGGATTGGGGGCGCTCTGTCCGAGCCCGCAAAGGCTGGTTGCCTGGACCACCTCGCAGAGCTCTTCCAGCAGGGAGAGGTCTTTGTGGGTTGCCTGGGACCGGGCGATCTTGTCTAAGAGTCCATGCATTTGCTGGGTGCCCGCGCGGCAGGGAATACATTTGCCGCACGACTCCGTCATGCAGAACTCCATGAAGTAGCGGGCCACGTCCACCATGTCGCAGGTCTCGTCCATGACGATCATGCCGCCCGAGCCCATCATGGTGCCCAGGGTCTTGAGGCTGTCGTAGTCCACCGGGATGTCCAGATGCTCGGCCGGGATACAGCCGCCCGAGGGGCCGCCCGTCTGGACGGCCTTGAAGGCCTTGCCGCCTGGGCAGCCGCCGCCGATCTCCTCGATGATCTCGCGCAGCGACATCCCCATCGGGACCTCGATGAGCCCGATGTTCTGGATGGTCCCGGCGAGCGCAAAGACCTTAGTTCCTTTGGATTTTTCGGTTCCGATCGACGCGAACCACTCGCCCCCGTTCCGGATGATCGGGGCGATGTTCGCGAACGTTTCGACGTTGTTGATGAGGGTCGGGTAGCCCCAGAGTCCGGCCTCGGCGGGGTAGGGCGGGCGCGGACGGGGCTGGCCGCGCAGGCCCTCGATACTCGCCATCAGGGCCGTCTCCTCGCCGCACACGAAGGCCCCGGCGCCCAGGCGGATCTCGACCTCGAAGCTGAACTGGGTCTCGGCGATCTTGGCACCGAGGAAACCCGAGCGCTTCGCCTTGCGGATGGCGGTGGTCATACGCTCCACGGCGAGCGGATACTCGGCGCGGACATAGACATAACCCTTGGTGGCACCGATGGCATAGGCGGCGATGGCCATGCCCTCCAGCACCCGATGGGGGTCGGACTCCAGCACCGCGCGGTCCATGAAGGCGCCCGGGTCGCCCTCGTCGCCGTTACAGATGACGAACTTCTGGTCGGCGGGCATCTTGGCGACCGTGGACCACTTGAGGCCCGTCGGGTAGCCGCCGCCGCCGCGGCCGCGGAGCCCGCTGGCGGTCATCTCCCGCAGCACATCGCCCGGGGTCATCTCGGACAGGGCCTTGACCAGGGCGGAATAGCCGCCAACGGCCACATAGCCGGTGAAACTGTCCGGATCGATGAGCCCGGAGTTTTCGCGCACGATCCGTTGCTGGCGGGCGAAGAACGGTTGATCCGTGGGGGTGTGCAGCCGCGCCACCGGGGCACCGCCGACGCTGGCGAGCACATCCGCGGCGTCGTCCGGCTTCACCTCCCGGTAGAGCACGGAATCCGGGATGGTGCCGCCCTTGGGCGCGATGGCCACCATGGGACCGGCCGAGCACAGGCCCATGCATCCAACCCCTTTGACTTTGCAGGTCCCGCCCCCGTCTCCGCACTCCTTCGTCAGCGCCTCCAAGACCGGCAGGGACCCGGAGGACTGGCAGGCGGCGGCGACGCAGACCCGAACCTCGTGCGTGATACCGGCGTCCCGGGCACGGTATTCCTCGGCCTTCTCGGCCAGGTCGTCCAGGTTCATGTCAGCTCCTCCAGCTTGGCGATCAGGTGGTCCGCTGTCTGCTTGCCGGAGAGGTCCCCATCGACCACCACCGCCGGCGCCAGACTGCATGCGCCGACACAACGGGCGGTGAGGACCGAGAGGCGGTCGTCTTCCGTGGTCTCGCCGGGGTTGACGCCGAAGCGTTGCTCGACCGCCTCCAACAGACCCCCGGCCCCTTTGATGTAGCAGGCGGTGCCGGTGCACACCACGCAGGCGTGCCGGCCCTTCGGCTTGAGCATGAACAGGTGATAGAAGGTCGCGACCCCATAGACCTTGGACAGGGGAAGGTCCAGGGACCCGGCGACGAAGCGCATGGAGGTCTCGTCCAGGTACCCGAAGGACTCTTGCACGCTATGCAGGGTTTCGATCAGGGCGTGCCCGGCATAGCCGTTGCGACGCATGGTGGCGTTGACCAGCTTCCAGCGCTTGTCGTCGCTGGGCAGGGCGGGCCGGGATTGCAGCAGACTCATGTCCCCTCCTTAATCGCGGGGCATACAAAAGGGTCGGAGACCCATGTTTTGGGCCATAAACCGTAATAGCGCCAAGGATGCATGACGGACGCAAAGGCATTCAGGGATCGGCCCCGAAAGGGGTCGGCCCTGGCCGAACAGCGGTACAACAGCGGCAGGGTACGGAATGTCTATGCGCTCCCTATTGTCTCAGGCCCCAGCGGTCCGGTCCGGGGTTGCGCCCAGCTCCGATTCCTTGGTCTCCGCGGACGCCCAGCGGAGGCGAATCCCATTCCAAAGATCGGGGAGCCGTTCGGCTGGGTGGAGACTAGCGCGCATTTCGTGGTTCGTCCATCGCGGTTTTGCGATCGGCTTGCGGGATGGGACCAGTGTTGGCGATTTCTATGTCCCTAACGGTCGCAACGGCGAGCCCGAGTCCGGAAGTGGAAAGGGGCCTGGGCGGGACCCACAATCTCGGGATACCCACCAGCAGGCGCCCGCTCATGTCCAGTCCGCACCAAGGCCCTCAGGGGCCAGCCAACCGCCTCGCAGAGACCACAAGCCCCTATCTTCGGCAACACGCCCACAACCCGGTGGACTGGTGGCCCTGGTGCCCTGAGGCGCTGGCGCTCGCTCGGGAGCAGGACAGGCCCATCCTGCTCTCGATCGGCTACTCCGCCTGCCACTGGTGCCATGTCATGGCCCACGAGTCCTTCGAGGACCCGGCCACCGCCGCCCTGATGAACCGCCTCTACGTCAATATTAAGGTCGACCGGGAGGAGCGGCCGGATCTGGACAAGATCTACCAGACCGCCCATCAGCTCCTCTCCCAGCGGGCCGGGGGCTGGCCGCTCACGGTCTTCCTGACCCCGGACGGGCACCAGCCGATCTTTGCCGGAACCTATTTCCCGCAGGAGCCGCGCCACGGACTCCCGGCCTTCCGTCAGCTCTTGGAAGGCGTCGAGCGCGCCTATCGGGAGCAGAAGGAGGCGATCGCGGCCCAGGGTGCGGAGCTGATGGCCGCGATGGCGGATCTGGTCCCAACCGGCGGTGGCACCCTGCCCGAGGGGTTGCTGATCGAAGGGGCGGTCCGCCAGCTCGGTCGTAGCTTCGATCCGGAGCACGGGGGGTTCGGGCGCGCGCCCAAGTTCCCGCATGCCACTAATATCGAGCTGTTGCTCAGGCGGGTCGCCGCCTCCGAGGCGGCGGGGGGGCTGGATCGGGAGACGTTCGACATGGCTGTCCACACCCTGACTCGAATGATCCGCGGCGGGCTGAACGATCAGCTGGGCGGGGGCTTTTGCCGCTATTCGGTGGACGACCTCTGGATGATCCCGCACTTCGAAAAGATGCTTTACGACAACGGGCCTCTCCTGGCCCTGTGCTGCGACGCCTACCAGGTCACTGGGGAGCCCCTGTTCCGGAATGCGGCCATCGCCACCGCGGACTGGTTGATGCGGGAGATGCAGTCGCCCGAAGGCGGCTACTACTCCAGCCTGGACGCGGACAGCGAGGGCCAGGAGGGACGTTTCTACGTCTGGGACCGCGCGCGGGTGAAGGGCCTCCTCACCCCGGCGGAATATGCCCCGTTCGCCGCCGTCTACGGGCTTGACGGTCCCGCGAACTTCGAGGGCACGTGGCACCTGCATGTCTGGCACACGCCCGCGGAGGTCGCAGACCGCCTGGGACTTCCCCTGGACGAGGTCGAGTCGCTCCTGGCCACTGCGCGCGCAACCTTGTTCGCGGAGCGTGATCGCCGGGTACGCCCGGGCCGGGACGATAAGATCCTGACCGCCTGGAACGCCCTTGCCATCAAGGGCATGGCCCGGGCCGCCCGGGTCCTGGACCGGCCGGACTATCTGGAGTCCGCCCAAGCCGCCCTGGACTTCATCCGCCGTACCCTCCGGAGCGACGGGCACCTGCTCGCCACCTACAAGGACGGCCTGGCCCATCTCAACGCCTACCTGGACGACTACGCAAACCTTCTGGACGCCCTGCTGGAGCTGCTCCAAACCCGCTGGTCCGGTGACGATATCGCCTTTGCCATCGAGCTGGCGGAGGCCCTGCTGGAGCGCTTTCAGGACCCGGAGCACGGAGGTTTCTGGTTCACCGGCCGCGACCACGAGCCCCTGATCCACAGGCCCAAGCCGCTCTCGGACGAATCCATGCCGGCGGGCAACGGTGTTGCCGCCTTTGCGCTCCAGCGCCTGGGTCACCTGATCGGGGAGACCCGCTATCTGGAGGCCGCCCGCCATACCCTGGAGCTTGCCTCCGAGTCTATGGGACGCCTGCCCCATGCCCATGCCACCCTGCTCTTCGCCCTGGACGAGCATCTCGAGCCCCCCGAGACCCTGATCGTCCGCGCCGACCCGGAGCTCCTGGAGGACTGGCAGGCCGCCGCCCAGCACGGCTATCGCCCGCGCCGCCTCGTGCTCGCCATTCCGAGCGGGGAGACGGACCTGCCCGGCGCACTGGCGGACATGAAGCCCGGCCCAGGGCCGCGCGCCTACCGCTGCCGCGGGACCCATTGCGAGGCGCCGGTGCTGCGGCTGGATGCACTGTGACGGCTGGCAGGTCGGACCTGCGCCCGACGCCCAGCTCCATGAGCGGGCAGGGCGCGATAGCGGATCGTATTGCGCGGCACGGAAGACAGACGCATACCCCGCGCAATACGCAATCGCCAGCCGCACCCAGCCTCTCTTGCGGCGACCCGACTCCGTCGCCTATTTCTCCGCTTTCTTTAATTTTTGCAGGGCCTGCGCGCAGCCGACGGACATTTGTTCTTTATGCTTCATCAGGCAGTCCTTAATCCGACCGCCGCCGGGCTCTACGCCTGCACAGAGACGCTCGACGTCTGGCTTGCAATAGTTGCGTATTGCCTGTAGCTCTTCCTCCTGCTGCGCGCCTCCAGAAAAAGCCGGCATTGCGGCGAGCATGGCGAGCAGCAGGACTGTCGTACGCGGGTTCATCGGCGTGTCTCCTCGGTTGCTTGTGGCAGCGCGTTTAGAGTCCGTGGATTCAGCGAAGGCCCGCATTGGGGTGGCCATTTGGGGCAAGACAGCGACAAGTCAGCCCCGACGAATGCTGCGGACCTCGACCACGGAGTCTAGGAGACCGATTCGGGGCTGTACATGAGCTGGATGGTCGCATCGGGGACCCGGCGCCCGGGGCTCGCCTAGGAAGCGAAGGGGAATTGGATCGCCGCTAGCCGCGGACCACGTCGTCGTCGAGCCTTTGGATGCAGGGTCTTGGCGGGGTTTGGTGCCAACTGGAGGTCAGAGGCAGCCGAGGTCCGCCGGTGCGGTTCCTGGGTCGTATATCCTCAATTATTGCGGCGCAATTGAGGACGCGGCCTCTCTCGGGGCATGCCATGACCCAAGTCTTCGCGGCCGGAGCCCGGCAGGCTGCCCCGGGGCTGCACACGGCGGGCCTGAGCGGGTGAAATCCTATCCTATTCAAGGGGAAACAGGGGGCAGGGAAAAGGTGGTCTTACCCCGATGGCTCTGTTTCCGCTCCAGTCGGCCGGTGCCCCCGGGTCGATCACCCTCGGCTAACCGATCGCGCGGCGAAACGCCTGTACCGCATCATACTGGTCCGGCATCCGCGCATGGGTGGCAAGCAGCGCTAGGTGCAGACCCGGCAGCAGTCTGCTGCGGCCGGCGCGGCGATAGCCGTCAGACTCCAGGCAATGGACCTCCAGATCGTCGTTGCGCCAGAGCCAGACCTCCGGGATTCGCAATCCCTGGTACAGAGGCAGCTTGCTCAGCGCATCGTGCGTGACCACGACCTCGATGACCAGGTCCGGCAAAGGCTTGTCGGATCCGATGCAGTAAGACTCGTCCGGCTCTCCGGCGGCCCGCTCCGGCTGCTTCAGGGTGAAGCCGCCGCGACCATAGAAGCGGATGCCTTTCGCGGTCAAATAGGCCTCAAGCAGATACCCGATGCTTTTCTTGAGACTTTCGTGCTCTGCCCCGACGGGGGACATGATTTCCAAGCTCCCATCCAGGTAAGTCAGGCGGACCGCGCGGCTGTCCGCGAAGCAGGCGGACAACTGCTCGAATCGCTCCCAGGAGATCCCTTCGAGCAGGATGCGCTGCCCCGCAGTGTCGGCGGCCGGATCGATGACCGTTGGCATGAGTGGTGCTACTCCACTTCGAGCCGCGGTGGACCGGCATGCGACGGCAGCCGGCGGCACCGCACTGAGGCATAAAGATAGCACCGGCAAGGATGCCCAGGGAATCGGCTGGCGGCTTCCAAATTGATTACTTCAGCGATGCCGGAGTCTAGCAGGGAAACGCAGTATATCCCTGTTTTCACGATATTTTCACGCGATTGCTCCCGAGAGGATACCTCAGGTACCGACCCCTTTCCCGGGAAAAGAGCTCGACCCCTATTGCTCCTCCAACGTTCCGGGTAACCCGAGCCGGCCACTTTTTCGCCGGCTTCGGTGTTTACCCGATGGTTAGCCGTTACGCTGCTTTGTGTCTTGCGAGAAGCTCCCTTACCGCAGGCAGAAGCTCGGTGGGAACTTCCATCATGGTTTGACCATCCATTTCAAACGCGGCCTCGTCTTCGGCGACCGCCTCCTCTTCCGTTTGGCTTTCGTAATGCTTCAGGACTCTTGCGACACGTTCTTTGTCCCAACCGGGAAGAAAAGCATTCTGTTTCATTTGGGTTTTCTCCGGTGTCTACGCCGGAATGCGGTCAACGGCTTGCCTTTGAGCTCATAGGGTGGGATAACGAAAACGCTGTCTGGTTTTGGGTCGGGTACGTAGATCACCCGCAAGGACCTTCCAGCGGATGTGCGCCCAAGGGCGACCCTCGAACCGTCTTTACCTGGCTGATCTTCTGCTGGGTTGACCAAAATCCCTAAGACTTCCTCTTCAGCGACTCCGTGCTCGTAGATGTGCGGTACATCCGATTGAGGATCGATGAAGAAACGAATATTCATGGATCCCGTATTTTTTCACTCGCCTAAGGAATAAGGAAGGAATAAGGGGCCAAGGAATAAGGGGCCAGGCCCCTTTTCTCACTTCATGCAACGCGATAGATGACCGGACGGTATTCTGGTGCCGGAATTGGCTTGCCGTTCGTCTCTGCGGATGCCAACCAGCTTTCTTTGGCTTTCAGAACTTCCGCCAAAGCTTCGCCCGGCGTTTCGCCGAATGCAGAACACGCTTTCAAATCCGGAATGTCAGCAATGTAGCCTTCATCTTCTTCGCTATAGAATATGTTGACGTGGTAATCTTTCATGATTCGTCTTCCAGTTGAAGGTTGTGAATCTCTGCCAATTGGAGTAATTGCTTGACTTAATAGGGCTTCGCCTTGCCCTTCAGATCCTGCAGATTCAACAATTCCGGAATCTTCGGATGAACGAAAATATGATGGCTTCCGATCGGAAGCCGAAAGCCTCAGCTATCGCTACTGCTTCCGAAAACCGCACATTCTTGGAGCCGGAGAGAAGTTTCAGGAGAAGCTTGCGCTTTTTCATGAGTCAAAGACGAACCCAGCTTCGCGACGCCTTGTTTGTTTGGAGCCGAACGTGTTCTAGGTTGCGTTAGGATGTTAGTGTTCTAGACTGCATGCAGTCCAGTACCCAAGTATCCTCACGCCTTCGGCCATGCCGCCCCAAATCCCTACTCCGCCGCGAGGACGGTGCCCCTTACGTGGACCTACTGGCGCAGCGCGGTGTCCCCGAGAAGATGCGTCCTTGGTACGTGAGCACTTCGTGAATAAGGCGTGAATAGGGGGCCAGGCCCCTTTTCCCTCGCGGCCCTAGTCCGGCAGGCTGCCCCGGCTAACGTGTTGGCTAACCGACCCAAGACCGTGCTGGCACGACATTGAGATCTAGCGCTGATCTGAGTGCGCAGTATTGGGTCGGCCCTGAGCCAATTGTTGGGCGATCTCTGGGGGCGCTGGCATCAAATGTGCTTCGATGGTATCGGCGGAAAGATCTGCGCCACATGCCCACTCAAGAAAGTACCCTCCGTTGTGAATAGCCGTGAATTCCTTATAATCTTGAAGGGCTGCGAAGACCTCTCCTTCCAGATAAGGCTTGATATCAAATAGCCCTGTAGCGCCGTCTTCAGAAGCAACGAGAAGGACATGATTATTTAAAGGTAGTACTTCAGCGATTCTCATTGGTCGAGTCCCCTGATGGGAAAAGGCTTCTTGCCGTTGACGGCGAGATCCCAGTCGGCGATTAGCTCCTCTTCGTGGATGGCGATCTAAGCTACGACCATTTTGTGTTTTTTCGGGGGCAACTTGCCGGTAAGCGTCTCTCCTTCCGGTATCGAGTAAACGGCGACCTGACCTTGAAATTCAGCATGGATGTGCGGGACATTGTGTTTGTCCGTGTCATAGAAGAACATCCGTATCAAGACACCATAGAACATGGATATTGTTGGCATCGGCACACAGCCTTTGACGAATTCCGGGGGAATTCCGGGCGGGGAATTCCGGGGACAGGGGAATTCCGGGGACAGTTTACTCAATTCTGCTCCGGGGAATTCCGGGGACAGTTTACTCAATTCTGCTCCCGTTCGTCGAAGAGGTCTCCGGTATAGCGATCGCGCTCATGAGGCTTAGGGCCTGGCGCTTGTCGCTTCAAGGGACGTCGGAGGCGTTGCTCCAGCGATTCGACGAAAACGTCCGTACCCAGCGGGCGCCTCGTACTGGCGTGTGCGCGGAGCAACTCCCCGAAGTGCTGAATAAGGGGCCTGAATAAGGTGAATAAGTGAATAAGAGTGAATAGGGGGCCATGAATAAGGGGCCAGGCTCCTTTTCCCCTGCCTTTTCCCCTGAGGCTCCTTTGCCCCTGTCTGCGGGGTCGGCGCCTAAACCGCTTGTTAAGCGATTTTTTCATTCAGTTTGGCACTGTTCGAGAATAACGCGGTCTGTCCGGTTTTCTGGGGGTCGCTTGTTGGGTGCTGGTTAGCCATTTCTTTTCAATTAACCGTGGTCTGTGATGCGCCAGGCTAACCTGGCAAGAGGTAGTCGATGAAAGTTCGATACGAAAAGACGTGGCGATTCGATTCGGCCCCGAGTCATGGGGGCTAGGCCGCGAGGCGTAGCTCCAAGCGTTGACAGGGGAAA
>JBGSOR010000122.1:0-4872 GCA_041738985.1 Chromatiaceae bacterium
CTCGCGCAGCCCCGTCCATGCCTCGCGCACGGAGGTGCTGCCCCCGGTTGCCTGTTGACCGAGCAGCCGATTCACGTAGGCCGGATCGGCAGGCGCGAATTCCGCCTTGACGCGGCCAAGGGGTACCTCCAGCTCCTCGGCGATCAGCATGGAGAGCGAGGTCATGACGCCCTGACCCATCTCGGAGCGCGCGATCTCGAGCACGATCCGCCCGTCGCCATGGATACGAATCCAGGCGTTCGGGGCAAACCGGGTATCGGGCGATGGAGCGGGCGGAGCAGCGGTTTCCGCCCGGCTGCGCCCGGCCAGCGCAATCCCCAGTACGAGGCCGCCGCCAGCCAGGGCGCCGACCTTGAGTAGCTCCCGGCGTGTGAGCAGGACGCGTTGGGACACGCTATCCCCTCTTGACCGTTTCCGGGTTGGCCGCGCGCGCGATGGCCCGGCGGATGCGGCTATAGGTACCGCAACGGCACAGAACTCTTTCCATGGCCCCGTCGATCTGCTCGTCGGTGGGACTGGGATGCGCGGCGAGCAGGGCGGCCGCCGCCATGATCTGACCGGGCTGGCAATAGCCGCACTGGGGGACCTCTTCGGCGATCCAGGCCAGCTGCAAGGGGTGGCGGCCGTCCGCGGAGAGTCCCTCGATGGTGGTCACGCGTTTACCCGCGGCGGCGGCGAGGGGGGTCGTGCAGGAGTTAACCGCAATCCCGTCCAAGTGCACGAGACAGGCCCCGCATTGGGCGATCCCGCAGCCGAGCTTGGTGCCGGTGAGACCCAAATGGTCGCGCAGCACCCAGAGAAGGGGCGTATCCGGGTCCAGGTCGAGCTCGCGTGGCTCGCCGTTCAACGTCAGGGAGATCATGCTGTCCTCGAGGGATGGGGTGGGCGCTGGGTTCGGCGAGGTGGATACGCGTCAGCCATTTAGCATTGCAGATTTGCACCCCGTGCGGAAGCCGCACCCGGAATTGCGTGGGCAGAGGAGCCGAGTCGCGCGCATCCCATCGCAGAAGTGGCGCGGCCGCCGAGGTTCCTCCGGGCTCGCGGGCGGAACGCGTCGGTGTCGCTCGGGGTCAACCGGGTGCCGTGGCGCGGGCGGCGGGATGGGTTAAACTCCCGACCGGATTGCCACAAACGACAACCCTAGGAGCCTCCGAGACCAGATGGCGAAGACTGTCACATTGCGGGACGCCTGGTCCGGCGAGGCCGATTGCCTGAGCTGCTCGCTACGGACGTCGGTGCTGTTCTCCGGACTCGCCGAGCGGGACTTTGCGCGGATCCACGACCCGATCGATCAGTACGCCCTCAAGGCCGGCACAACGCTCTACCGGACGGGCGACAGCGGCGACTTCATGTTTACCGTGCGCTCGGGCGCGCTGAAGTTGGTCCAGTATCTCCCGGACGGGAGTCAGCGCATCGTTCGACTTGCCCGCACCACGGACGTCCTGGGCCTCGAGGGCCTGCTTGGGGGCAGCTACCAGCATGAGGCGGTGGCCCTGCAGGCGACCGAGGTGTGCCGTTTTCCGGCTCGGCTGGTGCGCGAGCTGGGAGACGAGAACCCGGCCCTCCATCGGGAGCTGATGGTTCGCTGGCAGCTCGCGCTGAGCGAGGCGGACGCCTGGCTGACCGAGCTGTCGACCGGCTCTGCCCGCCAACGGGTGGCGCGGCTCCTGTTGCGACTGGTGCGCGACCGGGAGACCAGCGAATGCCAACTGTTCGGCCGCGAGGACATGGGTGCCATGCTTGGGATCACCACCGAGACTGCCAGCCGCACCATCGCCGAGCTGCGCCGCCAGAGCCTCCTCTCCGAGACTTCCCCCAACCTGTTCCTGCTGGACATCCCCAATCTGCGGCGAATCGCCGAAGATTGACCGATCGTAATGCTTGCGCAGGGGACGGCCCTTAGCCTGCCCATCGTTGCGCGAGATCTCTCCGATACGCGGTAGGGCTGGCGCGACGAGCTAGGCTCGAAGCCGAGCGCCAGGAGCTCAGACGTTGATGCGCACCCTACTGCAGGAGACCTACCCGATCTTTAGCCTCGAAGTCGGGCGGGAAGAGACCGCTTTCGACTCCATCGATGCGATCTGCGCCTATTTCAGGCGCCGTATCGAGTCCCACCGGTGTACGACCTTCATTGCCGAGTTCGATCACTTTGCCCACACCCGATCCCTGCCGGAGGGTCGGATCGGCGAGGGCATCCTGGCCGCCAGGAACCTGATATTCTGCTTCGGTATCGCCCTGCCGGAGCCGCGGTGCCTGGCCATGCGGCCGCGCTCCATCGGAATTGCCGAGACCCCGAGCGGCTTTACGATCTCCTTCATGGAGACCCCCATGCCGGTGGCGAACGCCGCGATGGAGGATTGGGCCGAGGGGCTCCTGGATCGTCCGAAGGAGCCTGCATAGCGCGACCTCGGGGACGGTCTCCAAGAGGCGACCGCCGGCGCGCTTCCTCTGGGCTCCACCCCTCTGCCGCGACATTCGCCGACCGAGAAGGCCCGGCGACCGGACCGAGCCAACCGCCTTGCCGAGCCATCCCCTTGCGCGGCCGTCCGCGAGCATGACGCTGCCGGTCCTCCGTAGCCTCGCGTCGCACCCGCTGTTTTACCCATAACCCGATCCCGATAGGAGCCTCTAACGTGCGTATCGCCGTCACCAGCCAGAACTTCAAGACCATCACCGGCCATGCCGGCAAGGCCCGCCGATTCCTCGTGTACGAGGCCGATGCGACGGGCGCAGTCCGGGAGGTCGAGCGACTCGACCTGCCCAAAGAGCTGTCCATCCACGAGTACCACGGATCGGACCACCCGTTGTTCGCCCTGGGACTCCAGGCCCTGATCACGCAAGGCGCAGGACAAGGATTCGTCCAGCGCATGGCCCTCCAGGGCATCGTGGTCCATGCCACCGGCGAATCGAACCCCCTGACCGCAGTGGCGCTGGTGGCCGCCGGACAAGCGCTGCCCGAGGCGCCTCCTCACGATCACGATCACGGACACGACCATAGGGATCCCCGCGAGCCGCGTCCGACGCTCGTGCAAGTCCGCGAGCCGCAATCCTGATTCCTGTGCGGGCGGAGCGAATCAGGTCGCTCTCGCCAAAAGCGCGTGCCGCAGCCCCTCCGGCAGGCGGGCGTTTGCGCGGTTGTCTGCCACTGCCATCGCGTGCACGGTGCGCCCGCGTGCGCACAGGCGCGCGCACTGATCCGAAAGGACATAATCCAGCGCGAACGAGCGGGTGCGGATCTCGGCCACGGCCAGGCGCACGCAGACCCTATCGCCATGGCGTAGCGGGCTCAGGTAATCGGCCTCGGCATGAACGATGGGCAGGGCGAGCGAGGCCGCCGTTAAGGATGGGGCAATCAGCTCCGGGAGCGGAAACCCGATCGACCCCATGAAGGACTCGTAGGCGTCGTGAATGTGGCGGAACAGGTGAGCGTAGAAGAGCACGCCGGCCCCATCCGTGTCGTGGAGTCTGACCTGAAACTCGTAGACGAAGGGTTCTTGGTCCATGGGTCGCTGGCGATTCTCGGAGATCCGAAGCTGGGGGCTAGTCCGGCTCGAACCCGGACCCGGGTCGATCCGGCAGAGTCAATGCCCCGACTTGGGGCAGGGGCGGTCGGCCTAGATCCTCGGCCAGCCAGGAGGCGGTTGCAAGCCCCTGGGCAATCGGGCTCCCGATGGCGGCGGCCAGTTGAGCGGTGGGCCAGAGTCCAGCCGCGGATTCGACGACGCTGGTGACGACCGCTTGGATGCCCGCCCGATGGAGCCGATGTGCGAGGTCCAGGGTGCACTTGAGTCCGCCGAGCACCGCGGGCTTGAGCACCGCCCGGCGGACCGGAAACCGGGCCAGGTCGAGACCGCCGGCCAGGAGTCGCGGAAGGGACTCGTCCAGGGCCAGGGGGAACCCGGCCAGGGACTGGAGCTCGGCCAGGGCCTCGGGGTCGGCGACTGCCAGCGGCTCCTCGATGCACTCGATGGGCAGCCCCGCCAGGGCGATGACCGCTCGGGTCGCAGTGGGACGATCCCAAGCGCCGTTGGCGTCAAGGCGCAGGGTTGCGCCCGCGGGCAGTGCGCGGGTCAAGGTGCCGAGCCGCTCGAGCTCGTGGCGAGGGTCGCCTACGCCGACCTTGAGCTTGATTACCCGATATAGATCTAGCGCTTGGGACAGATCGAGCTCGGAAAGGGTCGCCAGCGGACCCAGTGCGCCGTTCACAGGCACCGAGCTGGATGCTTTGGGATTCAACAAGTGGCGCAGGGGCACCTCCCGCAGGCGGCTTTCCAGGTCCAGGAGGGCACATTCCAGGGCAAAGACGGCAGCGCGGGCAAGCCCGCGACGGTCGACCATTGACGCGAGCGCCTCGTGCAGGACGAGACCGGGCAGGCGGTCCCGTGCCTCGCACAGGATGCTCCAGGCGACCTCCCGGGTCTCGGTCCCGGCCTCCGGGAGCGGGGCGCAGTCCCCGTAACCCCGAACCCCCGCGCAACTGGCGGCGACCAGCCAACCCTCGCGCGCTGGCGTGCGCCCCCGCGCGCTGGTCCAGGGTCGGCGAAGCGCGAGCCGGTAGGGCTGCAGCTCGACGGATTCGATGCGAATGGCCTGACTCCGGCAGGAAGGCGCGCGGTACTCGCATGTCTTCCGACTGCCTCTGTGGGTCGAAACGCTCTAAGGGGCGTGCGCGAAGGCGAACCCGCCGAGCATCAACAGGGTCAGAATGGACTGATAGAGAGCGGTCTGGCCGAGCATGGGATTGATGGCAGCCCCCAACGCCCCGCGCGCCAGCCGGACGATCAGCGAGAGGGCCAGGGGCAGGGCGGCGAGGGCCAACCAGCTCCCGCCGGGCAGACCGGCGACTGTCAGGAGCGGCAGCGGCAGGAGCAG
>JBGSOR010000155.1:0-56022 GCA_041738985.1 Chromatiaceae bacterium
CGATCTGCATGGGACTCGCAGCCTCGATGGGCCAGTTCCTCTTGTGCGCCGGCTCCCACGGCAAGCGCTTCGCCCTGCCGCACGCGCGGATCATGACGCACCAGCCGTCGGGCGGCTTTCAGGGCCAGGCGACCGACATCGAGATCCACGCCCGCGAGATCTTGCACATGCGCCAGCGGCTGAACGAGATCTACGTCCGCCACACCGGCCGCACGCTGGCCGAGATCGAGGCCAAGATGGACCGCGACACGTTCATGTCGGCGGAGGAGGCCCGCGCCTTCGGCCTCGTCGACCAGGTGATGGAGAAGCGTCCTGGCAAGCCCACGAGCGCGTGAGGGGAGCGCCCGTCGCTTGGCACGACGCAAAACGTAACCAAGTACGGGAGTACCGGGGGCACGGGCCGCGCTGCGGCTTGCTCCCGGACGATCGCGGGTTGTGCGCCCCTGCCCCGGTCGCTACCATCCACGGGTGACGAGATCGGGACGCCTCGGGTCGATGAGCAAGCCCTCGGGAGATTCGAAGAACACCCTCTACTGCTCGTTCTGCGGCAAGAGCCAGCACGAAGTCCGTAAGCTCATCGCCGGTCCGTCCGTCTTCATCTGCGACGAATGCGTCGAGCTGTGCAACGACATCATCCGCGAGGAGATGCAGGAGGGGGTCGGCGACGCCACCAGCAACCTCCCGAAACCCCGCGAGATCAAAGAGCGCTTGGACGAGTTCGTCATCGGCCAAGAGTATGCCAAGAAGGTCCTTTCGGTCGCCGTCTACAACCATTACAAGCGGTTAGAGGTAGCGGAGGCGAAAGAAGAGATCGAGATCGCCAAGAGCAACATCCTCTTGATCGGGCCCACCGGCTCCGGCAAGACCCTGCTTGCCGAGACCCTGGCGCGGCTCCTCAACGTCCCCTTCACCATCGCCGACGCCACCACGCTGACGGAGGCCGGCTACGTCGGCGAGGACGTCGAGAACATCATTCAGAAGCTTTTGCAGAAGTGCGATTACGACGTCGAGAAGGCGCAGACCGGCATCGTCTATATCGACGAGATCGATAAGATCTCCCGCAAGTCCGATAATCCGTCCATCACCCGGGACGTGTCGGGAGAGGGCGTACAACAGGCGCTGCTTAAGCTCATCGAGGGTACGGTCGCCTCGGTGCCGCCTCAGGGGGGACGCAAGCACCCTCAGCAGGAGTTCCTCCAGGTCGATACGTCGAACATCCTGTTCATCGTTGGCGGGGCCTTCGCCGGTCTCGACAAAGTGATACAGAACCGCTCCCGTAAGGGCGGGATCGGCTTCAGCGCGGACGTGCACAGCAAGGACGACAAGCGCCAGATCGGTGAGCTGCTGGCCGCGGTGGAGCCCGAGGACCTGATCCGCTACGGATTGATCCCGGAGTTCGTCGGGCGCCTGCCAATCATGGCCACCCTGGAGGAGCTCGACGAGGCTGCCCTGATGCGCATCCTCACAGAGCCCAAGAATGCGCTGATCAAGCAGTATGCCCGGCTTTTCGAGATGGAGGGTGTCGCGCTGGAGCTGCGCGACGACGCCATGCGTACCATCGCCCACAGGGCCATGGAGCGCAAGACCGGTGCCCGCGGACTGCGGACGATTATGGAGCAGGTCCTGCTCGACACCATGTACGACCTGCCGTCCATGCGCAATGTGAGTAAGGTGGTGGTGGACGGCTCCGTGATATCCGGCGAGAACAAGCCGCTTCTAATTTACGAGGGACTAGAGAAGCACGCGGCCTCGGGCGACTGAGACACCAAGCGCAGGGCGGCGTCGTGCCGTCCTCCCGTCGCTCGATACGCACCACCCTCGGTTGAACCGGGGGTCTTCCGTCCCGACTGTCAGGTCACTCAGGGGACGCGGTTTCGGCGGCCACTCGTTACGGGAAGACAGGGCGCTGTCCCGCCGGAGCGAGGGATGAGCCGCAACCCGGCCCCCGTTTTCGTCCCCAGAGCCTAGCCCGACGAGCAGAATCCCCTTCGCCTCCAATTCGAAGGGGAGCTACCCCCCAAGAGAGCGTTAATGGCACTACAAGATTCTTCGCGATCCCGTTCGACGGCCACCCAGGAAGTGCCGGTTCTGCCTCTGCGCGACGTGGTCGTCTATCCCCACATGGTCATTCCCCTCTTCGTGGGGCGTGACAAGTCGATTCGGGCGCTTGACGGGGCCATGGCGAACGACAAGCAGATCCTGCTGATCGCCCAGAAGAGCGCCGACGTGGACGATCCGACGGTCAAAGACCTTCACGAGATCGGTACCCTCGCCAATATCCTCCAGCTTCTGAAGCTCCCCGACGGGACGGTCAAGGTCCTGGTCGAGGGTAATCAACGTGCACGCATCGAGCGGTTCCTGACTACCGAAGAGTCGTTTTCGGCCATCATCGAGCCCTTGGCCGAGACCCTGGAGGCGGACGAGCGCGAGCAGGAGGTCCTGATCCGCTCGGCGGTGACCTTATTCGACCAGTACGTCAAGCTGAACAAGAAGGTGCCGCCCGAGGTCCTGACATCGCTTTCCAGCATCGACGAGGCGGGGCGCCTGGCCGATACCATGGCCGCCCACATGTCGCTCAAGCTCGACGAGAAGCAGCGGGTGCTGGAGATGATCGATATCCAGGTGCGCATCGAGCACCTGATGGGGCTGATGGAGTCCGAGAACGACATCCTCCAGATGGAGAAGCGCATCCGCGGCCGGGTCAAGCGGCAAATGGAGAAGAACCAGCGGGAGTACTATCTCAACGAGCAGATGAAGGCGATCCAGAAGGAGCTGGGCGAGCTGGAGGAAGCCCCGAACGAGATCGAGGACCTGGCCAAGCGTATCGAGAGCGCGGGGATGCCCAAGGATGTCAAAGCCAAGGCCCAGTCCGAGCTCAATAAGCTCAAGTTGATGTCGCCGATGTCCGCCGAGGCGACCGTGGTGCGCAACTATGTGGATACCCTGGTCAACGTGCCCTGGAAGGCGCGCACCCGCATCCGTAACGACATCCAGGTCGCCCAGCAGGTACTGGACAAGGATCACTACGGTCTCGAGAAGGTCAAGGAGCGGATTCTTGAGTACCTGGCGGTGCAGCAGCGGGTGCGCAAGCTCAAGGGGCCGATCCTGTGCCTCGTGGGTCCCCCTGGCGTCGGCAAGACCTCTCTCGGTCAGTCCATTGCACGTGCCACGAACCGCAAGTTCGTGCGTATGTCATTAGGCGGGGTGCGCGACGAGGCGGAGATCCGCGGCCATCGGCGCACCTATATCGGCGCGCTCCCCGGCAAGATCATCCAAAACCTCTCCAAGGCCGCCTCGCGCAACGCCTTCTTCCTGCTCGACGAGATCGACAAGATGGCGATGGATTTCCGCGGCGATCCGGCCTCAGCCCTATTGGAGGTTCTCGATCCGGAGCAGAACCACACCTTCAACGACCATTACCTGGAGGTGGACTTCGACCTCTCCGAGGTGATGTTCGTGGCCACCGCCAACACGTTGAACATCCCCCCGGCGCTTCTGGACCGCATGGAGGTAATCCGGCTCTCGGGCTACACCGAGGACGAGAAGGTCGCAATCGCGGAGCGTTACCTGATCCCCAAGCAGATCAAGAACAACGGGCTTAAGTCCGCCGAGATCTCGATCCGCGAGCCCGCGTTGCGCGACATCATCCGGCATTACACCCGTGAGGCTGGGGTGCGCAACCTGGAGCGCGAGATCTCCAAGATCTGTCGCAAGGTGGTCAAGGAGGTGCTGCTGAAGAAGCGCGGCACGACGACGGCCGTGACGTCCAAGTCTCTGGAGAAGTACCTTGGGGTTCAGCGCTTCCGCTACGGGCGCGCCGACGAGCACGACCAGATCGGCCAGGTGACGGGCCTCGCCTGGACCGAGGTGGGCGGGGAGCTGCTACGGATCGAGTCGGCCCTGGTGCCCGGCAAGGGTAAGTTCACCTACACGGGCCAGCTCGGGGACGTGATGCAGGAATCCATCCAGGCGGCCATGACCGTGGTGCGGGCGCGGTCGGACGCCTTAGGGATCGCCCCGGATTTCCACAACACCTTCGACGTGCACATCCATGTACCTGAGGGGGCGACGCCCAAGGATGGACCGAGCGCAGGGGTCGCCATGTGCACGGCGCTGGTCTCGGCCCTCACCAAGATACCGGTGCGCTCCAACGTTGCGATGACCGGCGAGATCACCCTGCGCGGCGAGGTCCTGCCCATCGGCGGTCTCAAGGAGAAGCTGCTCGCGGCCCATCGAGGCGGTATCGACACGGTGATCATCCCGAGCGAGAACGAGCGAGACCTGACCGAGATTCCGAAGAATATCCAGCAAAACTTGGACATCCGGCCGGTGCGCTGGATCGACGAGGTGCTGGACATTGCCCTGACCCAGCGGCCGGAGCCGATTTCAGCAACGGCGGACGGTGGGGATGCCGCCAGTCCCAAGGAGGAGGCCCCGGAGAAGACCCCGGAGCAGCCCCGGGACCAGACGGTTCGGACCCACCACTAGACCCCCCCCCACGGGGTGACGTTCGGGAAGATACCCGCTACGTGTCGACCTCACACTGGTTGGAGGGTGTCTCCTTCCTGCGATTGCCGATAGTTGCAGTCAGAGATTGACCGGCTGTCCGAAAAGGGCGCGCCAGGGTCGAAAACTTGGGCACGGTTTTGCGTGCCCGGTGTCGCCGCGGTGCGAAAAGCCGTTGCCCCGTCCGGGAGACCGCTTTAGGATTCGGGCACGCAGCCGGGCAGGCGGGGCGTGCTGATGCCTCTACTGAAAGGCGTCGGGGCCATGACCCTGCGCTCGCGGCTCGAAAGGGGCGGAACATAATGGTTACGACATCGGGGGAACAATGAACAAGTCGGATCTGATCGAGGCGATGGCAGAGGCGGGGGATATTTCGAAAACGGCGGCTGGCCGAGCGTTGGATGCGCTGACGGACGCGATTGCAGTCGCCCTCAAGAACGGAGACACGGTTTCGCTCATCGGTTTCGGCACATTTTCGGTCAAAGAGCGGGCGGCGCGCACGGGGCGCAATCCCCAGACCGGCGCCAGTATCGAGATTGCCGCCTCGAAGACGCCCGGCTTCAAGGCTGGCAAAGCCCTAAAGGACGCGATACAATGAGGATTCTTCGTTTTTAGATGCCCTGAAGGGGTGCTTAGCTCAGCTGGGAGAGCATCGCCCTTACAAGGCGAGGGTCGCAGGTTCGATCCCTGCAGCACCCACCAAGATAGCAGCCTAGGTTGCAGGGATCGCATTCCGGAGCGGTAGTTCAGTTGGTTAGAATACCGGCCTGTCACGCCGGGGGTCGCGGGTTCGAGCCCCGTCCGCTCCGCCATCTCCGAGAACGGGGTACCCTTGCCGGGTACCCCGTTTTTGTTTGCGCTCGTCCTTGTTTCGCGTGAAGCGGCCCGATCCGTCGCCGTTCCCCGCCAGTCCAACCCCCGTTCGAGTATTGAGCCATGCTGCAGACCATCCGGGATCGCGCCCACGGCTGGATCGCCTGGGCCATCGTCATCTTGATTAGTATTCCCTTCGCGTTGTGGGGTATCCAGTCCTATCTGGGGGTGGGCGCGGAGCCCATCGTCGCCCAGGTCAACGGGATCGAGATCCCGCAGCGGGATCTGGACCGGCAAGTGCAGACCGCGCGCATACAGCTGCGCGAGCGTCTCGGTGCTGCGTACGACCCTGATCGATTCGACGACAAGCGACTGCGCGAAGAGGTCCTGGACGAGATGATCCGGGAGACCCTACTCACCGACGTCGCCCGTCGGCTCGGAATGCGGGTGTCGGACGACGAGCTCCGCGCACGTATCCTGGTAGAGCCCGCCTTCCAGCGGGACGGTCGCTTCGACAAGGCCACCTACGAGCGGGTCCTGGAGCTCCAGGGGATGTCCTCCGACATGCTTGCATCGCGGTTGCGCCAGCAGATCGTCGCGAGCCAGATGCGGCGGGCAGTGGCTGGGAGCGAGCTGGTGACCCAGGCCGAGAGGGACTCCTACCAGCGCCTCGCCGGTCAGAAACGGGACGTTTCCTGGCTGCGCGTTCCTTCAGCGCGCTTCGAGGGCGCCGAGCCCATCGGGGATGATGCCATCAAGGCTTACTACGATAGCAACGCCGCCCGCTTCCAAGTCCCGGAGCAGGTCAAGCTCGACTATCTGGTGCTGGACTCGGTCGCCCTCGCATCCAAGACCGAGATTCCTGAAGACGAGCTGCGCCGGGTCTACGAGTCGGACCAGGCCCGGTTCGGTCAGCCAGAGCGCCGCAAGGTCAGGCATATTTTGTTGACGCTGCCTCCAGGTGCGGATGCGACGGCGGATCAGGGCGTGCTCAAGGAGACCGAGGCGGTGCGCAAGCGCCTGGCGGGCGGGGAACCCTTCGACAAGGTGGCGAAGGAAGTCTCCCAAGACCCGGGGAGCAAAGATCAGGGCGGTGCTCTGGGGGAGATCGAGAAGGGCATGATGGATCCGGCCTTCGAGCAGGCCGCGTTCTCCCTGGCTGCCGGGGAGCTCAGCCAGCCGGTCAAGAGCCGATTCGGCTACCACCTGATCCAGGTGGAGTCCGTTGTGCCCGCCTTGGTCAAGCCCTTGGAGGCGGTGCGCGAGGAGCTCCGGGGAGAGATCGCCAGGCAGCGGGCCGAGTCCGCCTTCTACGATATGGGCGAGCGGCTGGCCAACTTGGTCTACGAGTCGTCCGACAGCCTTGAGCCGGCGTCCAGGGAGCTGGGGCTGGAGGTCCGTCACAGCGACTGGATCGCCCGGCAGGGGGGCGAAGGCATCCTGGGCAACCCCAAGGTAACCGCTGCCGCCTTCAGCGAGGAGGTGCTCGCGCAGCGTCGCAATAGCGATCTGATCGAGCCCGAGCCGGATGCTCAAAGGGCGGTGGTGGTGCGCGTCGGGGACCACCGGGAAGCCTGGGCCAGGCCACTCGACGAGGTCCGCGACGAGATCGTCGCGGAGCTGCGCAAAGAGCGGGGTCGCAAGGGCGCTGCCGAGGCTGCAGCCGCCGGGGCGGAAAAGCTCGAGTCCGGAGCCGATTGGAAAGCTGTGGCGGGGGAGGACAAGGTGGAAGAGGCGGGTTTGGTGGACCGCAAGGATCCCAAGCTCCCGCCCACGGTGCGCCAGGCCGCCTTCACTCTGCCGTTGCCCGGGCAGGGCAAGGCGAGCGTGGGGACTGTTTCTCTCGAGGATGGGGATTCCGCGATCGTCCGGGTGACCCGGGTCGAGGATGGCAAGCCCGCAGGCGGGGAAAAGACCGCGACGGGGACCGATCCGATGGCTGCCCAAGAGGCGTCCATGCTCGGCCAGTTGATGGGGCGCCAGGTCTTCGATGCCCTGCTCCGAGACATGGAGCGCCGGGCCAAGATCGATCGGGAGCCGCTGGCAGCGCCGATCCCCGAGGGCTGACCTCACTCCGGAAGCTGTGGCGCAGCTCGACCGCCGACAATGGGTGGAAGCGGGCGACTCGCCCCTCGCCGGGAACGGAGGTGAAGGGATCTCCGCGCGGTTGCGCAAGTCGAGCCGCGACGGCTGTAGCACCGCTTCCGGGGTCAACTGGCGCAACCGAAAACAGGTAGAATTCCATCGTCCCTTGTCAGGGTTATGCGACCGCTACCGTCCTGTACTTTCTGGTCGCCGGGCGATCCGCTGGCCGCATCTTCCAATTACTCCATAAGAACGTCATAAGGCAGAGCATGAGCTACCATTCCATCGTAATGGTCAAACAGGTTCCCGATACAGCCAATATCTCCGGCCAGGTGATGAGGCCGGACGGCACCGTCAATCGCAGCAAGCTCCCCACTATTTTCAATCCGGAAGACAAGGTGGCGCTGGAGCTGGCGCTGCAGTTCCGGGATCGTTTCGGCGGCACCGTGCGGGTGGTGACCATGGGGCCTCTGAAGGCATCGGACCTGCTGCGCGATTGTCTGTACATGGGTGCCGACGAGGCATTTCTCGTCACCGACCGCAAGTTCGCCGGTGCCGATACTCTGGCCACCTCCTATGTATTGGCCGAAGCGCTGCGCAAGCTGAAGCCTTTCGACATCGTGTTTGCCGGACGGCAGGCGATCGACGGCGACACCGCCCAGGTCGGTCCGCAGACAGCCGAAAAGTTGGGCCTGCCGCAGATCACCTATGCCGAGGGCATTCTCCACGCGGAGGGCGCGCAGATTACGGTCAAGCGCAAGGTGGATAACGGCTTCGAGGTTCTGGAAGGTACGCTCCCCTTATTGATTACCGTGGTCAAGGACGCAGCCACGCCCCGGCCTTTCCGCGCTAAGCGCGTCATGGCCTACAAGAATGCCCACACCCTCCTGGAATTGGAAAAGATGGCCGAGGCCAACTCCCTGCTCTATGTGGATCAGCTCAAGGATGAGTACGCGTCCAAGGGCCTGTTTATCCCCACTCTGACCGCCGACGACTTGGATGTCGACCCCAGCCGCTGCGGGTTGGGTGGATCGCCGACCAAGGTCCACAACATCGAGTCGGTCGTCCTGGGTGGGAGCGCGCACGAGACCATACCCGCCACGAAGGACGGCATGTACGCGCTGATCGATAAACTGACGGAAGATCATATCTTCGGGTAGCCTCTATGAACGATAGTAACCGACACGTCTGGGTGTTCATCGAGCAGCGCGACGGCAAGCCTGCCGATGTGAGCTTCGAGCTGCTTTCCAAGGGCAGAAAGCTCGCGGAGAGTCTGAACGGCGAATTGAAGGCGGTGCTCATCGGCCACGATATGCAAGCGCTGGCCGCGGAGACCTTTCGCTACGGGGCAACGGAGGTCTTGCTTGCGGATCATCCGGAGCTTAAGCATTACAACACACTGCCCTACAGCCGCATCATGAGCGAGCTGGTGGACGAGTATCAGCCGCGGGTCGTCCTGTTCGGCGGAACCTTCATCGGTCGCGACCTGGCCCCGCGGGTTGCCTCGCATACCTTAAGCGGATTGACCGCGGACTGCACGGACCTGCAGATCTCCGACGTGACCTATCTGCGGAAGGAGTACTCCCAGCTCCTGCTGCAAATACGCCCGGCCTTCGGCGGAAACATCATCGCCACGATCATTTGCCCCGATTCCCCGGTCCAGATGGCTACGGTGCGGGAGGGGGTGATGGAGAAGATCCCGCTGGCGGAGCCTGTCGCCGGACGTATTACGCCGGTCCCCTATACGCCGGACGCCGCCGACCAGCTGGTGCGTATCGTTGCCCGCCATCGCGAGGAGAGCAAGGTCGATCTCAAGGCCGCCCCGATCATCGTCGCCGGGGGCTATGGCATGGGCAACTTCCAGAATTTCCAGATCCTGTACGAGCTGGCCCATGTCATCGGTGGGGAGGTCGCAGGCACGCGAGCGGCGGTCGACGCCGGTTTTATCGACCATGTCCGACAGGTGGGACAGACGGGCGTCACCGTACGCCCCAAGCTGTATATCGCCTGCGGCATTTCGGGCGCAATCCAGCACCGTGCCGGCATGCAGGACTCCAATAAGATCATTGCCATCAACTCCGACCCGGAGGCGCCGATCTTCAGTGTCTGCCATTACGGTATCGTCGGCGACGTGATGGAAACGATTCCGATGCTCATCGACGCCTACAAGCACAAATTAAAGTAGTCGAGCTATGGCAAACTATTTCACCGATAACGCAGATCTGCTGTTCCAGTTCGACCGCCTGAAGCTTCAGGAGGTGGTCGAGATCGCGGAGCACGGCTATACCGAGGCGGCTCGCTACAGCTTCGCGCCGACCGATTACCAGGATGCCTTGGATAACTATCGCAAGGTGCTGGAGATCGTCGGGGATATTACCGCGAACACCGTCGCACCCCAGGCCGCAGAAGTGGACGAGGAGGGGAGCCATTTCGCCGACGGTAAGGTCACCTACGCCAAGGGCATCCAGGACGCGCTGGATCGGCTGACCCAAGCGGAGCTGATGGGCTTCACCCTGCCCCGGCGCTATGGGGGTCTCAATTGTCCCACGACCATCTACACGATGGCGATCGAGATGGTTGCCCGTGCCGAAGCCTCTTTGATGAACCTGTTCGGTTTGCAGGATATCGCCGAGACCATCAACAAGTACGGGGACGAGGCGCAGCGCCAGGAGTTCCTGCCCCAATTCGCCAGCGGGGCGGCGACCGGGGCGATGGCCCTGACCGAGCCAGATGCGGGCTCGGACCTGCAGGCCGTCAACATGCTGGCCTACCAGGACGATTCCGGGCAATGGCGGCTCAAAGGCGTGAAGCGCTTCATCACCAATGGCAACGCGGAGATCGTGCTGGTATTGGCTCGCTCCGAGCCGGGCACGAAAGACGGGCGGGGTCTAAGTCTGTTCGCCTGCTACGGCAGGGACAACGTCCAGGTCCGGCGTATCGAGAACAAGCTGGGTATCCATGGCTCGCCCACCTGCGAGCTGCAATTCAACGATACCCCCGCGCAGCTCATCGGTAAGCGCAAGTTCGGCCTGATCAAGTATGTCATGGACATGATGAATGGCGCCCGCCTCGGCGTGGCGGGTCAGGCGTTGGGGATCTCGCAAGCGGCCTATGAGGAGGCCCTGCGTTACGCCAAGGCGCGGGAGCAGTTCGGAAAGTCCATTTACGATATTCCCGTCGTCACCAACCTGCTGATGGAGATGCGCGTGACCCTGGAGAGCGATCGCTCGCTGCTCTATGCCGCCTGCCACTGGGTGGATCTGCGCAATAAGCTGGAGGAGAAGATCGAGGCCCTAAAGGCGGAAGGCAAGGACTCCTCGGCCGAAAATGCCAAGCTCAAGGAGGCGACCCGTGTTGCCGCGCTGCTCACGCCGATGGCCAAGTATGTCCTGAGCGAGAACGCGAACAAGGTCGCGTATGACTCCTTGCAGGTTCACGGCGGCACGGGCTACATGAAGGAGTTCAATGTCGAGCGCCTGGCTCGCGACGCGCGCATCACCAACATCTACGAGGGAACCTCGCAGCTTCAGATCGTCGCGGCCGTCGGCGGGGTCATTAACGACATCTTCGCGGAGCATTTCGCCGTCCGGGAGCAAAGGGAAAATCCGGGCAACCTGGCCGCCCTGGCGGACGAGCTGAAGGAGATGCGGGTTCTGTTCCTCGACTGTCTCAAGTATGTCTCTGACAAGAGCGACAAGCATTTCCAAAGCGTCGCCGCCAAGGAGCTGGTCGAGATCTACAGCTATCTTTACACGGGATGGCTGCTTATGGACGAGGCCGAGCAGGATAGCCGCAAGGTCTTCATCGCCCGCCGCTACATCATCGGCTCGGCAGCCAAGGCACGCAGAAACTCTGAAGCGATCAAGAAGGATCTGTACGCCGACTTGCTCCATGCCGACGAAATTCTCATCTGAATTAAACCGCGTCTGGAGTGGCAGGCGGTGTTTCGGGTGACTTAAGGCTTACGGCAACCAAATGACGAGCGGAGAGACGCGGTTTAAATTATTAGAAGCATTTAAACCGCGTCGGATCCGACGCTTTTGGGTTCATGACGACTTGGCCGACCGGTTCGATAGGTTGGGGTGAGAAGGGCGGTTGATTGACCGAGACCACGAGATTCGCCTGGCCGCCTTTGCCCGCTGTTCGCGACTCATGCACGACTTCGGTGGGGCAGTCCCCTGGGACGCGATTCAGGAGGGTTTCGAGCTCGACGGCGAGCGGGTTTATCTGGCTGGCAGGGCTCGTGGCATTCATCGACCGCGACAGATGAAACGGGGCGTCCTAAGCATCAAGACCACCAAACCCCGGAAAGGCCGCACCGCCCGCTATGACGATGCACTCGTTGGCGATGGCTATTTTTCCTATGCTTTTCAAGGCGATAATCCGGCGAATCATGACAATGCCTGTCTGCGCGAGGCGTTCGAGGATCAGTCGCCTCTGAGCTATTTCTACGCGCTGGTACCGGGCATCTACCAGATTCTCTACCCCTGCTATCTGATGGAATGGAATCCACGCAAACTCTTGTGTACCGTCGCGATCGGGAGTCAATTCGAACTGACCCAGCCCTCCGAGGTGCGCGACATCGCGGGACAATATGAGTCGGTGCAACCGCGCCTAGCGCGAGAGCCAACGCCGCCCATCGAACGCCGCTATAGCACGATCGAGGCGAAAGTCCGTCTGCATCAGGCTGAATTCCGCGAACTGGTCCTTTCCGCCTACGACCGGCGCTGTTGCGTTTCGGGGCTGCCCATCCCGGAATTGCTGCAAGCCGCCCACATCATCCCTGACCGTGACGAGCGTGGACAGCCGGATATCACTAACGGCGTCTGTCTCTCGATTCTGCACCACACCGCCTACGACCGTAATCTACTGGGTATCGATCCAGATGGACGGATCGTCGTTGCCGAATCCGTACTCAAGCAGCACGATGGGCCGACATTGGAGACGGCGATCAAGGCATTACACGGTCAAAAAATCCGCTTTCCGCACCATGACAGGGATCGGCCAAACCGGGACTATCTGGCTGAACGATTCGATGCGTTTTGGCAGGTGGCGTGAGTGTATCGGGTTTCAGGCGTGCGTGTAATGCGTTGCGTTGACGCCCGTCAGCGACCGCAAAACGCTGCAAGCAGTCACTGGAGTCGGTTCGCCTAAGCGTTCCGTTTCGACCCAATGCGGACATCGCCAGGCAAAACTGAGGTAGCCTTAGTCGGTTGACGTAGAATCGGGCAAATTTGCAGCTGCACTTGAGGTCTCACCCAAGTGCGTGATGAATAGACGTTGTCATCGGCTCCAAAGACGCGCATGAAAGAGATTGCCGCTTCGCGATTTGATGTCATAGCTCTCGCCCTTCCGCGCGGGCTAGGCTTCGGGGACAACCCACCGGTCGGTGCGAGGCTGTGCGATGACGAAGTGTCGTGCGGTGCGCTAACGCAGAATCGTCATAGCGGCGCATACGGCGTTCTTCTCATGAGGCGGAGGGTGGACGACGTGTGGTGCGTTCTACGTAGAGATGACGACTCGTTGACCAAGGATCAGGGGATGGCTGCCATCCGCGAGCACTTTGAGAAACAGTCAGCGCCGGTCATCCTTCCGCCAGGAGCCCGGCGCCGGGCGTCGCTCTGGGATCCTCGCGGTGGCGAACCGAGCAGGATTTTTGCGGCGCTCGCCAGTCCAGCACGGTGCGTCGGGGCATGGATGCTTAATCAGCTTTATCTCGCGCTACCGAATCCAGATCCGAATTGGGCGAGCGATTGCCGGACCGGGAACTTTCATACCCGCCTCTGGGAGGCTCACTTGCTCGCGAGCTTTCGTGAGCAGGGCCTTCTCGTCACGCAGGATCATCCATCACCGGATTTTCGTGTCCTGAACAAACATGGCGGTGAGGCATGGATTGAAGCAGTGACCGCTAACCCCGCCGAGAAGTATGAGCATTACGGGACAAAGCCCATGGACCCGCCGCAGGAGCGGCGCGAACGCGTGTTAGGCAACGCAGCGGAGCGCTTTGCCAAGACAATTCGAAGCAAGCTCGACAAGCGATATGACGCGATTCCGCACGTGGTGGGCAAACCCTTTGCACTTGCGCTTGCCGACTTTCAAGCGACAGGCTCCATGCTATGGAGCCGCGAGGCGCTTGTCTGTTATTTGTACGGCGTATATGTGCGCGAGGTTGAGCGCGATGACATTAACGTCGCGGAATCCGAGAATGTAGAGTTTCTGGCTGGAGACCAGAAAATCCCGTCCGGTCTGTTTAGGACTGAAGAGAACGCTGAACTGTCAGCCGTGATATTTTCCAATGGGTGTTCGATCACGAAGCTCAGCCGCGTTGGCGTGTCGGCGGGCGCCGTGCTCCAAGACTATCGCTATGTTCGGATCGGAGAGTTCTTCGACCGTACGCCAGGTGCGCTTCGGGGTATCCCGTTCAGCATGGATGTGTCGAGCGCCGAGTACCGCGCGCTCTGGCCCCCCTACACTTATGAGCCGTGGTCGGCGGAGATCGAGGTCTTCCACAATCCGCTGGCACGTCACCCGATTCCGGACGACATGTTTCCTGAGGTCACCCATTGGCGCGAAATCAACGGCGAAATCGAATGCCGCTCGTTCTTTGAGACATCGGTGCTGAAATCGCACACTCTGGTTCTCGGGGCATCGGACCCTGTTCCCGATGTCGCCGACGTGGTCAAGAACCATCGTTACACATACGAAGCTCCGCTTCCCCTGTGGAAGTCGCGCTTCTGAGGGGGTTCTCAGCCGGCAGCCAAGGAAGGCGAGCGGGACTGTCTATTGACGTCCGCTTCTGGGACATTGCGGACAGTCTGCGCCGAAGCGACGCAGGCTAGCAGTTCCCGGTAGCTGTCGGCGGCAGCAAAAGGCATGCGCAACGGCATCAGTCATTCAGCAACGGCCAGACCCCGAGCGATGGTCAGGATACAGCGATGATCCACTCGTGTCTTCCGCAACGTTCGTTCCCGATCCGGGGCGTCTGATTCTTGCACTTAGGCAAATCGGTTACAGCCTCGAACCGGCGCTTTCTGACCGTCCCTAAGACTCACGGCGTTTTTACGCTCCACCGACATCCTCCCGAGCAGCGTCTTTTCAGTGCCCGCAGCACTTCTTGAGCTTCTTTCCACTGCCACAGGGACAGGGATCGTTGCGGCCGACCTTTGCCGCCTTGACCTGAGTCACTCTTGCGACCGTCGGAGCGCGATTCGCCGCCTTGCGGTCATCTTCCCTGAAACAGGCCCACCCACTCATCTCGGCCACGGTATCCTCGATCGGCCCATTTCTGGTGGCTGCGCGTATCGCCTGCTCCTTCCCTTCGGATATCGTCCGCTCGACACTTTCCCTCCGGATAAAAAAGGTATCCACCAAACCGTCGTCGAAGGCGCGCTCGATTTCAGGCAACAGCTCCTCCGGATAGAGATCGCAACACGCGCCGACGAGCGTCCCCCAAAGCCCATCCGATCCGCGTTCGAGCTTGCCATTGAACAGACTCCGGAAATACTCGATAACGTGCGCGCGCTCCAGATTCCCCCAGGCGACGAGTGCGACCAACGCCCGCAGACCGGCGCTACGCACATATTCGTTCGCCTCGCGGTCCTCGATCATGCCTTTGATGGGATCCAAATCGTCGCCGCACACCGAAGCCAGTATTCGATCCAGATCCTCCGTCACCACATCGCCCGCCACATCGAAACACACATCACCCGGCGTGGAGAACAGCTTCACCAGCATCGGGTAGGCGGCCCGCTCCCGAAACTGCGCCAGCAGATACATCGCATACATGTGCAGCATGGCCCCTTCGGTATGCGCAACATGCTGGGGATCGTCGGCCGTCGCCTGCAGGCACTCCAGGAGAATCGGTGTCATCGTCTCCCGTTGCGCCATGGCGGCCCGAACGGCAGCCTCAGGAAACTTGCGCTCATGGGTTTCGAGCTGCTTCTTGATGTCCTCGATATTCATGCTCAGCTCGCTCTATTCCTGATTCGTTGCGCCCTGTTTGCCCGTGGCTACCGATACCGTCTCCATGATCGCAAACTGCCCGGCCGGACCAACATCGTATTTCCCAGTCGGCCGGGATTGATCGCGATCCAGGGGTGTTTCTCAGCCCAGCCCCAGGATGTTGAAGCCTGTGTCGACATACATGATGTCCCCGGTGATCCCGCTTGCCAGATCCGAGCACAGGAAGGCGGCGGCGTTACCCACCTCCTGAGTGGTCACAGTGCGCCTCAGGGGGGTGTGTTTCTCCACCTGATTGAGCATCGCGCGGAAGTGCGAGATCCCGGCGGCGGCCAGGGTGTAGATCGGTCCAGCCGAGATGGCGTTGACCCGGGTCCCGTTGGGGCCGAGGGAGGCGGCCAGGTAGCGGACATTGGCCTCCAGACTCGCCTTGGCGAGGCCCATCACGTTGTAGTTGGGCACGGCCCGCACGGCGCCGAGAAAGGTCAGGGTGAGGAGCGCGCCGTTGCGGCCCGCCATCAACGGCCTGCTGGCCTTGGCCAGGGCGGAGAAACTGTAGGAGGAGATCTCGTGGGCGGTGTTGAAGCCCTCGCGGGTCAGGGAGTCTACATAGTCTCCCTCCAACTCGTGCTTGGGGGCATAGGCAATCGAGTGGACGACCGCGTCCAGCCCGTCCCAGCGTTCCTCCAGGGCCGCGAAGCAGTGGGCGATTTGGCGGTCGCTGCCCACGTCGAGCGGAAGGGTGATGTCCGAGCCTAACTGGGCGGCAAACTCCTGTACCCGGGGCTTGAGCTTATCGTTCTGGTAGGTCAGGGCGATCTGGGCGCCCTCCCGGTGCATGGCCTCGGCGCAGCCCCAAGCGATAGAGCGGTTACTCGCCACGCCGGTGATCAGGATGCGCTTGTCTTGTAGAAACCCCATGGGCGATCGTCTCTCTGTAGTGTGCGGCGCGCGCGGCGCCCGGTTGCTCGATTCCGGTTGCTCGATTCAGGGCGGCTTTCGGGAAGCCGGGGCGCCGTGCGATCATGGCGACCCTATGTGGACCCGCAACACTACCGAAGATCGGCATCGGGCGAAAGGGCAGGGGCCAGACCCCAACCCGTTGCACCGAGGCGTGGCAAATGCCTGGCAGTGGGTCCTCGTTGCCCTGATGCTCCTGGTGCTTGGGGGCTGCGACGGCGGCCCATGGAACGATCCCTATCCGGCCGGCGAAGCCTTAAGCAAGACCGTCTACAGCTCCTTCGACGAGCGCCCCAAGCATCTGGACCCGGTGCGCTCCTACAATGAGAACGAGTACGCCTTCCTGGCCCAGATCTACGAGCCTCCGCTCCAGTACCACCTGCTGCTGAGGCCCTACACCCTGGTGCCCCTGTCCGCCGCCGAGGTGCCGGTCCCGCGCTATTTCGACGCGAAGGGCGAGCCGCTGCCTTCGGATGCCCCGGTTGAGCGGATCGCCTACAGCGACTATCTGGTCCGCATCCGGCCCGGAATCCGCTTCCAGCCCCACCCGGCCTTTGCCCGGGACCCGGCGGGGGACTATCGTTATCACCGCTTGACCGAATCCGATCTGGCCGGTGTCAACCGCCTGGCTGACTTCGAGGAGACCGGCACTCGCGAGCTGACGGCGGAAGACTTTGCCTACCAGATCAAGCGGCTTGCCGCCCCCTGGCTCCATTCGCCCATCTCCGGGCTCTTGCAGGAGCACATCCAGGGCTTCGCGGACCTCGCGAAGGGCCTGGAGGCGGCAGGGGAGCGGGACCCCGTCGCCCGCGTCCAGGCACTGCGGGAGGCGCGGATCTCCGGCGTGGAGGTCCTGGACCCCTTGACGTTCCGCGTCCGGGTCAATGGGAAATACCCCCAGTTCACCTTCTGGCTGGCCATGCCGTTCTTCTCTCCCATGCCCTGGGAGGCGGAGCTCCTCTACGCCCAGCCCGGGATGAAGGACCGCAACATCGTGCTCGACTGGTATCCGGTGGGGACCGGGGCCTTCATGCTCTCGGAGAACAACCCGAACCTGCGGATGGTCCTGGCGCGCAACCCCAATTTCCACGGAGAGAGCTTCCCCAGCGAAGGGATGCCCGGGGACCGGGAGCTCGGGCTTCTCGCGGACGCAGGCAAGCCAATGCCCTTCGTGGACCAGGCGATCTATAGCCTGGAGAAGGAGGATATCCCCCGCTGGAACAAGTTCCTCCAGGGCTATTACGACAGCTCGGGGCTGACCTCCGACGCCTTTGACCAGGCGGTGCGAATCGGCGGGGATGGTGGGCCCGTTTTGACCGACCAGATGCGCGAGCGCGGGATCAGTCTCCTGACCTCGGTCGAGACCTCGATCTTCTATATGGGATTCAACATGCTGGATCCGGTGGTGGGGGGCTGCGACGAGCGCGCACGCCTGCTGCGCCGGGCCATCTCCATCGCGGTCGACTACGATGAGTTTATCTCCATCTTCGCCAACGGTCGGGGCCTCGTGGCCCAGGGTCCCCTTCCGCCCGGGATCTTCGGGCATCGGGAGGGAGAGTCCGGGATTAACCCGTTCGTCTACGAATGGCGGGAGGGGCGCCCGGTGCGGCGAGCCATCGAGGAGGCCCGCGTCCTGATGGAGCAGGCCGGCTATCCGGGGGGCCGGGACCGGAAGACCGGTCGGGCGCTGAGTATCAATTACGAGGCCATGGCCACCGGGCCGGACGACAAGGCGCGGCTCTCCTGGATCCGCAAGCAGTTCGCCAAGCTGGGGATCGAGCTCGTGATCCGCGCCACGGATTACAACCGCTTCCAGGAAAAGATGCTGAACGGCACCGGCCAGGTCTATATGTGGGGCTGGAATGCGGACTACCCGGACCCGGAGAACTTCCTGTTCCTGCTCTACGGACCCAATGGCAAGGTGGAGCACCAGGGCGAGAACGCATCCAACTATGCGAGCCCGGAGTTCGATCGTCTCTTCGACCGCATGAAGTTCATGCCGGACGGACCGGAGCGGCAGGCGCTCCTCGACCAGATGATCGAGATTGCCCGCCGGGATGCCCCCTGGTCCTGGGGCTTTTTTCCCAAGGCGTTCAGCCTGCACCACCAGTGGCTCGGCAATGCCATCCCCAACCAGATGGCCAATAACACGCTGAAATATCGGCGGGTGGATCCGGTCTTGCGGGAGCGCCTGCGCACCGAGTGGAATCCGCCCATCCTCTGGCCGATCTGGACGGTGGCCGGGATCTTCCTGGTCCTGGTGCTGCCCGCCATCTGGCTCGTGCGCCGCCGGGAGCGCAGCACGGCATTATGAGCGCCTATGTCCTCCGCCGGCTGCTCTATGCGATCCCGATCCTCATCGGGGTGAACCTGATTACATTTGTGCTCTTCTTCGTTGTGAGCTCCCCGGACCAGATGGCGCGCATGCACCTGGGGGAGAAGCGGGTCACGGCGGAGGCCATCGCCGGCTGGAAGGCCGAGCACGGATATGACAAGCCCCTGCTCTTCAACGAATCCGCCCAGGGACTCGAGCGCTTCACGGACACGATCTTCTTCGACCGCTCGGTCCGGCTCTTCGCCTTCGACTTCGGCTCCTCGGACGACGGTCGGGATATCGGCTACGACATCTCCCAGCGTATGTGGCCCAGCCTGGCCATTGCGGTTCCCGTGCTGCTCGTAGGGCTCGCAGTCGATATCTCCCTGGCGCTCTTCATCGTCTATTTCCGAGCGACCTATGTCGACTTAGGTAGCGTGGTCCTGCTGGTCGCCATGCTTTCTATCTCCGGTCTTTTTTACATCATTGGCGGCCAGTTCCTGTTGAGCAAGCTCTTCCACCTGGTCCCCATCTCCGGTTACGACACCGGGATCGAGGCCTGGAAGTTCCTCATCCTGCCCGTCATTATCGGGGTCATCGGCGGGATTGGATCCGGGGTGCGCTGGTACCGCACCCTGTTCCTCGAGGAGATCTCAAAGGATTATGTGCGCACCGCCCGGGCCAAGGGACTGACCGAGCGTCGGGTCCTGTTTCGCCATGTCCTTGGCAATGCCCTGATCCCGATCTTGACCGGGGTGGTGGTGATCCTGCCCTTGCTGTTTATGGGTAGCCTGATCTCCGAGTCCTTTTTCGGCATCCCGGGGCTCGGCAGCTATACCATCGACGCAATTAATAACCAGGACTTTGCCATCGTGCGGGCCATGGTCTTCCTGGGTGCGGTGCTCTATATCCTGGGTTTGATCCTGACCGATGTCTCCTATACGCTGGTAGATCCCAGGGTGCGGTTGCAATGAAGGGGGTCCATCGATGCCCCTGATGCCAGTCCTGCTCTGGACCGATCTCCTGGTCTTCCTGCTCCTGGGGCTTGCCATCGCCTTCGGGCTTTATGCCTCGCGACACGAGCACCTGCGCGCCCCCTGGCGGCGGGTGGTGCGCTCGCGCGTGGGTATGGCAACCCTGGTGGTCCTGGGCTTCTATGTCCTGATCGGACTCCTGGACACGGTCCATTTCCGTGTCCGTTTTGCGGATTCCGAGCCGGGGACGCAGATCCAATACGCACCCGAGGTCCTGAGCTTGCTGGATGCGGCGCTCACGCCCCTGCGCACCCGCACGGAAACGACCTACTCGGCCCCATTTGCGACTCGCCTCTTCGTCAAGGAGACGCTAACCCAGCCGGACGGGACCCTGGTCCGGGAGTATCCGCGTCTCGTCCACGGCGGGAGCCACCTGAAGGACCCGGATCGGCGTGCCGCCGACATCCTTCTACGGGGGACAGTAGGGCTCTTCCTCGGGCTCGGTGCTTGGGCGCTGCTCGCCTGGGGCCTGGTCGCGCTGCTCGCGCGGCGCCGCGGCGAGACGCCTTCCGCGGTCCGCTCTGCGATCCTCGCCGGGCGGCTAACCATGCCCTGGCGCACCGCCCTCGGTACCCTGGCCCTGATGCTCGCCGTCCTGGGAGCGGCCGCGGTGCTGGCACTGGGGTATCACATCCTGGGCACCGACAAGGTGGGAGAGGACGTCTTCTTCCAGACCTTGAAGAGCGTTCGCACCGGGCTCGTCATCGGTACCCTGACCACGCTGGTAATGCTCCCGGCCGCCATCCTGCTCGGGATCATGGCCGGCTATTTCCGCGGCTGGGTGGACGACGTCATTCAATATCTCTACACGACCCTGAATTCCATCCCCGGGGTCCTCCTGATCGCCGCCGCCGTGCTGATGCTCCAGGTCTACATGAACAACAATGCGGACCGGTTCGAGAGTCTGGTGGAGCGGGCGGACCTTCGGCTCTTGTTCCTGTGCTTGATCCTGGGCGTGACGAGTTGGACCGGGCTCTGCCGGCTCCTGCGCGGGGAGTCCCTGAAGCTGCGGGAGGCCGACTATGTTCAGGCGGCCTCCGCCCTGGGCGTTGGGCACTTCTCCATCATCGGCAGGCACATCCTGCCCAATGTCCTGCACATCGTGATGATCACCCTGGTGCTGGATTTCAGCGGGCTGGTGCTCGCAGAGGCGGTTCTCTCCTATGTAAATATCGGCGTGGATCCGACGATGAACAGTTGGGGCAACATGATCAACAGCGCCCGCATGGAGCTGGCCCGAGACCCGGTGGTCTGGTGGTCCCTGGCGGCCGCCTTCCTGTTCATGTTCGTCCTGGTGCTGGCCGCCAACCTGTTCGCCGACGTGGTGCGGGACGCCTTCGATCCGCGGCTGCGCGAGGGCCGCTGAGCGCGTCCCAAGCGTTGCCCCGGGAAGCGGATTGGGTGCGCACGCGATCGCCAATGAACGCAGAAAACGACAGTCGAATCCCGAGCGTCCCGCCCGATACGAGCCCCCCGATGGAGTCAGCGGACGAACCGCCTGTCGCACCCCTGCTCCAACGTACCCGCATCCTGGTCGGCGACGAGGGCATCGCGCGCCTGTGTGCTGCCCGGGTCCTGGTAGCGGGGTTGGGCGGTGTGGGCTCCTATGTCGTCGAGGCCCTGGCCCGGGCTGGGGTCGGGCACCTCGTGTTGGTGGACCATGACCGGGTGGCGGGCACCAACCTCAACCGCCAACTGGTCGCCCTGCACTCCACCCAGGGGAGACTGAAGACCGAGGTTATGGCTGCCCGAGTCCGCGACATCGCCCCCGATTGCCGCCTCACCCTGATGGCCCGTTTCCTGGACCCGGACGACATGCCGGAGGTCCTCGCCGGGGGCCACGACCAGGTGGTCGACGCCATCGACAGCCTGGCGAGCAAGGTCGCCCTCATCGAGACGGCGGTGCGGGCCGGCATCCCCATCCTCGCCAGTATGGGCGCCGGCGGACGCCTGGATCCCACCCGCCTGCGGGTCGGCGACCTCATGGACACCAGCGTCTGTCCGCTGGCCCGGCAGGTGCGGACGCGATTGCGCAAACGCGGCATCGAGCGTGGCGTGACTGTGGTCTGGTCCGACGAGCCCTCCTGTCCCCCGCTGCCTCCGGAAGACGTGGGTCGCGGGCGGCCCCGTGCCGTTAACGGCACCGTTAGCTATATGCCCGCCCTGTTTGGACTCACCCTGGCCGGGATCGCGATCCGGCGGCTTCTCGGGGGGAGCTAGGCTCCCAGCCAGCAGCCGCCGCCTCTCGGCACCTGCTCCCGATCCGCGAACGCCGTCTCTGACTGTGCATTGGCGTACTGGGATGATCCCCACCAACGGCGGAGGTCCGCCCGCGCGGACAACGCGACCGGCGCGGATTGCCGCGAAACGAATGGTGCCTCGGGCTCGTCCGAGGCGCCGCGCGCGTCGTTCTGGGGGAAGTCATGCCGGAGTCCGTGAATTCAGTCAGCGAGCGAGCAGCCCCATCGGAGATCGCCCGATTCTGGCCCCTCGACAGCTTGACCGCCGAGGACCTTTCTCTGGTCGCGCAGCATGCCGAGGTCTGCCGCCATCGGGCCGGATCGCTGGTCCTCAGCGCGGGCTCGGACGATAGTTATTCGTGGTATCTGGGCAGTGGCTCGGTTGGGTTGCGTAGCGGCGACACCGGCGGGACCGTGGTCGACAGCGACAGCGACCTGGGCCGTTTCCCGCTCTCCAATCTGCGGCCCCACCGCTACTCGGTCGCCGCCCTTTCCGCGGTTACCCTGTTCCGAATCGATAAGACCGTACTCGGGCGGGTGGTCAACCGGGACGATAACCCCCTGCATCATCTCGCCGTCCCGCTTCCCCCTGGGCAGCTTGAGGACGACCCCCTGTGCGCCGGCATCCGTCGCGACATCCAGCAGGGTCGGGTGCCGATGCCCTCCCTGCCCAACATCGTTGTGCAGATCTACCGGGTGATCAACGACGAGGACGCCGACGCCCGCAAGATTGCCCGGGTCATACAGGCCGACCCGGCCATCACCGCCAGACTGCTCTCGACGGCCAACAGCACCTTCTATCGCCGTGCGCGGAGCGTGGAATCCTGCACCGAGGCGGTCGTCCGCCTGGGGCCATCGGCGGTGCGAAATCTGGTGACCACATTCGTCATGCGGGAGCTCTTTCAGTCCCGGATGCCCATCATCCAGCATCAAGTGAAGAGTCTGTGGGCCCACAGCGCCATGGTGGCGGCGATCAGCTTCAATCTGGCGCGGGCGACTCCGCGCATGAATCCGGACACGGCGTTGCTGGCGGGCCTGCTGCACGACATTGGCACCCTGTGCATCCTGGGCTACGCGGAGACCCATCCGGAGGTCCTCAAGAACAGCGAGAAGCTCGCCAGCGTCATCGCGACCCTGCGCGGAGAGCTGGGTGCGGAGATCCTGCGCCGGTGGGAGCTGCCCGCGCCCATCGTGAACGCGGCCCTCGATGCCGAAGATTGGCACCGGGATCCTCAAGCGGAGCCGGACTACTCCGATCTCGTCCTGATCTCCCAGCTCCACCACATCGCGGGCGATGTGCGGATGTGGTCCATGCCCCGGATTCACGAGGTCCCGGCGTTCAAGAAGATGGCCTCCGGCCGGCTCAGCGCCCATCTGAGTCTGGAGATCCTGGACGAGGCCAAGCAGTACATCGACGAGACTGCCGGCTGGCTGATCAACTGAACGGGTTGGCATTCGCCCGCACGATGATCCAAGTCACCGGGCCGGTTTCTTCAGCCTGATCGCCTGCGGCGACCGGCGGCCCCGAACCCCTGCCCAGCCCCAAGGTCGATCCCGACCTGGCCGAGCGCATTCTGCACGCCCTGCACGGGATCGAAGCAGAGCGCTGGCCCGACGTGGTCTATAGCATTGGCAGGCCAAGAAGCAATCCTGTAGGTCCGGAGGCGGGATCGAGCCCACTCATGCAGCGAGCGCATCGGCAAGCGCGCGAAGCAGCTTCGCTCCATCGCCACGCCAGGCGCTGCCGTGCATGCACGCGAGCGTCGTCGGATGAGTCGATGCCAGCCGCTCAAGCATCGCGCGCGCGTTCTTCGTGTGCGAGAAGTAGTCCATTTCGCGACGGAACGCCTCGCTCGGCCAGAGAATGTCCGACTCCGTGACGGGCGGAAGATCGGCGCCGCCTTGCGTGAAGAGGTCGCCGCAGAGCAATGTCGAAGTGCGTTCTTCCGTCAGAAAGCCGCACTCCCACGCATGAGGCAGGTGCGGTGCGTCGAGCCAACGCACCGAATGTTGCCCCAGGGAGATCCGCTCATCATCGGCCAACGCGCGCGGCGCCCGGTCGGCGAGGTCGCCGATCGATACCGTCGCAGCCACGGTGCCACACAACGGTACGGATTGGGGAGCGGCCGCCAGCCATTCGTTCAGGGAGCCGCACTCGTCGGCCTCGACATGGGAAAACGCAATGTAGCGAAGCGTCTCGACCCGCAAGACGCTCGCCACCGCTTCGCGCACCAGTGCGAACAGCTTGCGCGGACCGGTATGGAAGAGCAACGGCTCGTCATCCCGTATGAGGTATTGGTTGAACGAAAACCCGCCTGCACTGGGGATCGCGACCGGCGTGTTAATGCGGTAGATCCCGTCGGCAACCTCGTGAACATTGGTGCCGAACTGGCCGTTTGTAACAGTCATTGGATGTCTCCTTACCAGGGTGCGAGTGGCAGTGGATGTGACCCGAGCACCCCGTTACCGACAGCGAAGCCCTGGCGTGACGGAAGCTCGGACATCGACTCGACGGATGCGCCAGTGCCTCGGCAGGGTGCGCCGCGGGTGCGGCACGCTGCCCCTACTCGGCCTCGGGCGTTTCGATAGCCTTGACTTCCAAGCGGTTGGATCGCCTTGTGCTCTGGGGGATCGCGACTAGATTCGTCAGGCATGTGCCAGTCCGCCGTCGGGGACGACGATCCTACGACCAAGCGGACGGACGCTCGATCTATCCCACCAGAGTCACGGGAGCCACGCCATGAGCACCATCGTCACCCAAGACGGCACGCGGATCTATTACAAGGACTGGGGTAGCGGCCAGCCCATCGTTTTCAGTCACGGCTGGCCGCTCTCGGCCGATGCCTTCGAAGACCAGATGTACTTTCTGGCCTCGCGCGGCTGCCGCTGCATCGCTCACGACCGTCGCGGCCATGGCCGGTCCAGCCAACCCTGGCATGGCAACGACATGGACACCTATGCCGACGACCTCGCGACGCTGGTGGAAGCGCTCGACCTTAAGGACGCCATCCATGTCGGCCACTCCACTGGCGGCGGCGAGGTGGCCCGCTACATCGGTCGACACGGCACAAACCGTGTGGCCAAGGCGGTGCTGATCGGCGCTGTGCCCCCGCTCATGCTCAAGACGGCCGCCAACCCGGGCGGCCTGCCCATCGAGGCGTTCGACCAAATCCGTGCCAGCGTCCTGGCCGACTGCTCGCAGTTCTTCAAGGACCTCACGATTCCCTTTTATGGGTACAACCGGCCGGGTGCCAAGGTCTCGGACGGCGTGCGCGAGTCGTTCTGGCTCCAGGGCATGATGGCCGGCTTCCCGGCTCGTTATTTCTGCATCAAGGCGTTCTCCGAGACGGATCTCACCGAGGATCTCAAGGCGTTCGACGTGCCGACCCTCATCCTGCACGGCGACGACGATCAGATCGTCCCCATCGGGGCCTCGGCCATGCGGTCCGTCGAGTTGATCAAGGACGCCACGCTCAAGGTCTATCAGGGCGCTCCCCACGGCATGTGCACAACGCTCAAGGACCGGGTCAACGAAGATCTATTGGCCTTCATTCAGGCGTCATGACCGAGCCCGCCGCCGCAGCAGAGCCTTTGACCCTGACCACACGCATCGGCCAGCACTTTCCGACATTGGCGCCGGCGCAGATGAAACGGATCGCGGCGTAGGGACGCCGGCGTCCGATTCGCCGCGGCGAGGTGCTCGTCGTGGCGGGCACCGAGCGACGGAGCCAGCCGACCCCGCGGGCGGCGGACGGTGCCGGCGAGGCCAGCACGCACCGAGTCTCACGCGTCGGGACAGACGCACGGTCTCGGAGCCTGAAAACCCTCGATTTAATATCCTAATAGCGAAAAGCGCTTTGACTCGACGCCTGTCTTAAGCTAAACCAGTATCGAACGTTAGCCCGGCGTTGGCTGGGATCTATAAACGCGGCAATGCTGCAACGCAGCAAGATTGCGAGAGTGCAACGCACCGATTTTCCGCTAATGCACAGGTTGACTCCCGCGCACAGAGTACGATTACTCAGGGGAATACCGAGGTGTGCAAAGACCCGGTAGCGCGGTACCCAACACAAGTCGGCCACGGAGCGTCCCAGCAAGGTGGAGCCCTTTCGGCGACACCCGCAAACGTATCAACGAGGACGACGATTCATGAATATAATCAGAGGCTTAGATAGCTACCGCAACACGCATTTCGAGCTGCGCCAGATGATAGACGAGCTGCGCTCGCTCCTCACCAAGGAGCAATTGCGTATCCGTCCCAACGCCAGTACCGCGTATGAGTTGTTATGCGACCTGGGCGAGCGGATGCAGCGACATCTCGCTGAGGAGGATCGCGGCCTTTACCCGCGCCTGCTGATTCACGAGGACCCGAAAGTCACTTCCATCGCATGGGGTTTCATCAGCGGCGAGAAGCCCCTGCGCCAGACCTTCAACGAATACCACTCTCGCTGGCTGAAAAACGGCGACTTCGATTTCAGCGACGAATTCCTGGCTGAAACCCACGAAGTCTTCAAGATGGTCGGAGAGCGCATCGAACGCGAGGAACAGGTGCTGCTCCCCAAGCTGGTCGAAATCGGTATATTTCGGGAAGCGCGTTGCTGACTCGCCCGCTACTGAATAGACCACCCGCTCTTTCGGGTCCCCCTGGCCCGCGATTGGCGGAGGAACGCTGGCCACGCGAGCCCACGGTTTCCGAGAGAGTTGTCATTCGATCAGATGAGCCAGTCGACTCAGCCGCCCCGTTCGCGGGATAGGCGGCCGACTTGCCGCATAAGACGGGATCGGCCGTTATTTTAGCAGCCGATCTCGCTTTCACTCATGTGGCAGAGAACGGACTTTACACGCGCTAAGTCAGCGAGATGCCAAGCCCGATCCCGCTGATGGGCGGTGAGGGACGGGTGGTCGACGTCTCCTCCGGCATGCAGCTCAGCGAGATGGACCGCTGCTGCCCCGGCTATCGGCTCTCCAAGACGGCGCTCAATACGCTCACCCGAATCCTTGTCGACGCGCTTCGCGGCACCGGGGTCAAGGTCAACTCGGTCTGTCCGGGCTGGGTGCGCACCGACATGGGTGGTCCGGCGGCGACGCTCTCGGTACACGAGGGGGCGCGGGGCATCCTGTGGGCGGCGACCCTGCCGGACGACGGCCCCAGCGTGGCTTCTTCCGTCACGGCGAGCTGCAGCGGGGCCTGGGTCTAAATCTCTCCAACGCTCTTGAATTGGCCGCGGGGAATCTGAACCAAGCGATGACCATGACCACCCTGTATTGCCGACGCTGGTGTGCCTGCTCCCTTTCTATGCCATCGCGGGCCCGGCGGACCCGGAGCGCGGGCGGATGTTCTACGAGAACCACTGCCGTCCGTTCGCGGCCTTCATGTGGTGCTGGCTTTGGCGGGGTTGTTTCGGCTCGGCGGCTATGTCGCCCGCCGCACGGGTCGGGCCTGACTGCGGTCAGCCGGGGGGCGGCTTCGGCCCGGTCTGGGGCCGCTCGATGCGCCACACCCGCCCTTCCCGGCGGTAGCGGCACGGCTGTCGATTGCTCGGCTGACATGCATCATGGCCAATCGCTGTCGATGCGGGCTGCCACTCCTTAAAGAGCAACCTATTGCGGTCCGCAAGCACGTTGCGACTAGGCTCAGCGCTTCTACCTGGGTGCGCCCATGACCGGCAATGCGTTCGCTGACCGACGGCTGTCGCACGACGTCCTTCCGCCGCGTCGCGATCGGTCACAGCATGAGCAGAACGGCGCCATAGTGACTGATGCTGCCCGCGAGCACGAACAGATGCCAGACCCCGTGGCACCACGGATACCGGTGGTCGAGGACATAGAACACGATGCCCGAAGTATAGAAGAGGCCCCCCACTAGTAGCCAACGGAAGGCTTCCGGCGTCAAGGCCGCCAGCACCGGTTTCAGGGCGAAGACACAGAGCCAACCCATGAGCAGATAGATGAAGACGGGTATCACCCGTGCGCCCTTGCGCGGCAGGGCGTCAAGGACGATGCCGAACACTGCCAGCCCCCAGATCGTCCCGAACATCCACCAGCCCAGCGCGCCCTTGAGTCCGACCAGTGTGAAGGGGGTGTAGGTCCCCGCGATCAGAAGATAAATGGCCTGGTGATCAAGCACCCGGAAGATCCGCTTTCGCCGGCCGGTCAGGCTGTGATAAAGGGTGGAGATCAGATACAGCAGGAACAGGGTGAGTGCATAGATGCTACCGCTCACGATCGCCCGGGCTTCTCCAGTCCTCGCGGCCAAGGTCACGAGCACGGCGCCACCAGCGAGCGCGAGGACCGCGCCGACCAAGTGAGTGATGCTGTTTAGCCGTTCGCCTCTATGCATCGATCACCTCCGGGAGCAAGCGTACGAGCTCGTTCCCGACTCGTGCGAGGTTGCGGCGCGCGTCAGCGGAACCAATTCGAGGTATGGATACGGGAGCTCGAATTCGCGCTCCGGCGGGGCAGCAAGCAAAGGGTTCTGTCGTGGATTCGGCGGCGATGGAGAGGGGCCGGGCATGGGTGAAGTCCGAGATCGACTGTCCAGTACCTGACCACGGGATCTTCACGCCCGCCATTGTAGATCCACTGCACCGACAAGCTGGGATTCGCAAGCTCATCCTACAACCGATTGTATCGGAATATTGTCTTGAGCCCATCTTCGTACGACCCCTGCGCCCGCGGCCATACTCGATCCGGAAACCGTCGGGTCTTGGGCATTCGCGATTCTGCAGCCTTGTGCCAGTTGATTGTGTCGCCATGTTGTCGTTAGCCAATCCTACGGGCGAGCCGGCGCCCCTTGGTCAAGTCATTCCTCCCCGCGACGATCGACCGGGGCCTGTTCCGTCCTGTCGGACGATCTCAACCATGCTCGTGACATTGCGGCAACTCGTGCAGCACGTCGTGCTCGCACCGACGCTGGGCGACGCCCTGGCGATGGCTGTCCATCAGGCGCGAAAATCGGTGCACGTTGACGCCTGTGCCATCTATCTCAAGGATGTGGAACGGGGTGGGTACGTTCTCGTCGCCTCGGATGGACAGACCCAGTCAGGGTTCGAGCCCGGGACGACGTTGGTGGACCTCGTCGGGGAGCGACAGGAGCTGATTATCGAGCCGGATGCGAAGGCCCAGGCGGATCATGGTGCCTCGACCGAGCTCAGCGAAATCTCATTGGGCAGCTTTCTTGGCACCCCGCTGATCCACCACCGCACCCTCCTGGGAGTTCTGACCGCCTGGAAGCCGCCTCTCCAGCCCTACGCTGGGGACGAGGTGACCTTTTTCCTCAGTCTCGGGGCGCAACTGGCAAAGATCGTCCATGAGGCTGAGGCGCTCGACGGGGTTGGGCGACTCATACGGGGCGAAGCGCGTGCGGACCCCTATATCCAGGGCGTCTCGGCCGCCTCGGGTCTAGCGATCGGCATCGCCGTTCCGGCCGAGGCGCAGACCCGGCTGGAGTCGATTCCCGATCGCGCGGTCGACGATGGGGCCGCCGAGGCTTCTGCGTTCACCGCCGCGATCGCCGCCGCCCGCGAGGAGCTGCAGGCGGCCGGCGAACGCCTGGCCGGGAGGCTGCCGGAGGCGGTGCGGGACTTGTTCGACGTCCAAGTCATGCTGTTAGGCGGCGACACTCTGGTATCGGACACCCTCGCGGGCATCCGCGCCGGGAATTGGTCGCCCGGTGCCTGGCGCTCGACCATTTCCAAACACGCGCTGGCGTTCGAGCAGATGGACGACCCCTATCTGCGCGAGCGCGCCGCCGATTTCCGCGAGATCGGGCAACGCGTCCTCATGCATCTGGAGTCGCGGGTGACGGCATCCAGAGGCGCCCCGCAACGCTGCGTCCTGGTTGGCGAGACGCTAGGGTTGGCTGAAATCGCCGCCGTGCCCGCGGAATGCCTGGCCGGGATCGTCAGCCTGCGAGGCTCTCCCCTGTCCCACATGGCGGTATTGGCGCGGGCGCTTGGCATCCCGGCCGTCGTCAGCCTGGCGACCTTGCCTCTTGGTCGGCTGGACGGCTGCGAGCTCGTGGTCGACGGCGATGAGGGGCGCGTTTACCTTGAGCCTTCTCCCGCACTCCTTGCTACCCTCCAGCAGCGATTGGATCGGGCTCGTATCCGGTCTGCGCAGCTCCGCTCGCTGTGCGACTTGCCGGCGCAGACCCTGGACGGCATTCACCTCCCCCTCTATGCCAACATCGGGCTCCCCTCCGACAGCGCGGCGGCGAGGGCGAGTGGCGCTGAGGGCATCGGGCTCTACCGCACGGAGTACAGCTTTCTGCTCGGCGAGGTCCTCCCGGTCGAGGAGGAGCAGCTCCGAGAATATCGCCAGGTGCTGGCAAGCTTCGCCCCGATGCCGGTGACGCTGCGCACCCTCGACGTGGGCGGCGACAAGGTGCTGTCCGGCTTCCCGGTGCAGGAAGAGAACCCCTTTCTCGGCTGTCGCGGCATCCGCTTCTCGCTGGATCGGCCGGAGCTCTTCCTGATCCAGTTGCGGGCCATGCTGCGGGCCAACGCCGGTGTCGGCAACCTGCAGATGCTGTTGCCGATGATCGGCACCGTCAGCGAGCTGGACGAGGCGCTGCATCTGTTGGCGCGGGCAGAACGGGAGCTCGTGGCGGAGGGCCTGGAGGCGGCGAGGCCGCGCGTGGGGGTGATGATCGAGGTCCCGGCGTCCGTCTTCTTGGTCGGCCCCATGGCTCGGCGCGTCGATGCGTTCTCGATCGGCACCAACGATCTGACCCAGTACATGCTGGCCGTGGATCGGAACAACGTGCAGGTCGTTACTCCCTATGACGGCCTACACCCGGCGGTGCTCGACGCCATCCGCCAGGTCGTCGCGACGGCGCACCGGCACGGCAAGCCCGTGAGCGTCTGTGGCGAAATGGCCGGCGATCCGGCGGGTGCCCTCTTGCTGCTCGGTCTGCGGGTCGACAGCCTTAGCATGAGCCCCGCGCTGTTGGGTGAGGTCAAACGGGCGATTCGCTGCGTCAGCCGGGCGCGGGCGCGGCAGCTCGCCGACGCGGCGCTTGGGATGGAGGACGGATTCGCCATCCATCGACTGCTGCATGGCGCGCTCGCCGCGATCCAGACATGTTCGGGGTCCGGTTGATACTGGTCTGCGATCACGCCTCTAACCGTGTCCCGGGGCGACCTCTGGCTTAGGTTCGGTCCACGGCTGCGGCACATTGCCTGGGGCCCAGTTGCGGCGGCGGTGGGCTAGCGGCAAGACTCATGCCCCGCTCATCCCGAGTGGTTACTCGCGCCTGGCGATCGACCCCAATCGCCCCCCGGAGAGTCCCGATCTCATTCCCGTGCTGAGTGCATGGATACCCGTCCGCCGCAACCATGGGCCGAGCCCGCTGGACTGCGCCGAGCGTGTCGGCGCACTGATCCAACCCTATCGCCGAGCGATTTACCCGCCGGGCAGTGTGCTAGCGTTGGATTTCCCTCCCTCCAGGCTGGCGCAGTCGCATGAGCAATTCGGCTCCTTTACCCCCTCGCCCTGAGTCCGGTCGCATTGTGCGGCCGCGGCACGGCGCCGATCGGACCGACTGGATGCGTTGGTTGCCCGGGCTACAAACCCTGCGCCATTACCAGGTTGCTTGGCTGCGTCACGACGTCCTGGCGGGACTGGTGCTGACGACCATGCTGGTGCCCGTCGGTATCGCCTACGCGGTGGCGTCCGGTGTGCCGGGTATCTATGGCCTCTACGCGACCATCGTTCCGCTGCTGGCCTACGCCCTGTTCGGCCCGAGCCGTATCCTGGTGTTGGGCCCGGATTCCTCGCTGGCTGCTGTCATCCTTGCAGTCGTCCTGCCGTTGTCCGGCGGAGACCCACTGCGCGCGGTCGCGCTGGCGAGCATGATGGCGGTCGTCTCGGGGACCTTATGTATCCTAGCCGGTGTTGCGCGCCTGGGATTTATCACCGAGCTGCTCTCCAAGCCGATCCGCTACGGGTATATGAACGGCATTGCGCTGACGGTCTTGATCAGCCAGCTGCCCAAGCTGTTCGGCGTGTCGACCGAGGGGGACGGTCCGCTGTCGAGGGTCTGGGCATTCGCCGAGGCGGTGCTGGCGGGGAGGACGAATTGGGCCGCGCTCACGGTCGGCTTGGGCACATTGGCGGTGATCCTGCTGCTCAAAGGCAGCAAGCGCGTGCCGGGGCTCCTGATCGCCGTGGTTGGCGCGACCCTCGTCGTCGGCGCGCTGGACCTGGCGGCGCACGCCGACGTGTCGGTCCTCGGCTCGTTACCGCAGGGCCTGCCGGCATTCACCATCCCGTGGATCACCTACGACGATATGGTCCCGGTCCTCATCGGCGGTGGCGCCGTCGCCCTGGTGTCGTTCGCCGACACCAGCGTGCTTTCGCGCACCTATGCCTCCCGGACCGGCGCCTACGTCGACCCCAATCAGGAGATGGTCGGGCTCGGGGCCGCCAACCTGGCCGCCGGATTCTTTCAAGGATTTCCGATCAGCAGCAGCTCCTCGCGTACTCCTGTGGCCGAGGCCGCGGGCGCCCGGACCCAGTTGGCCGGGGTTGTCGGCGCGCTCGCCGTGGCCCTGCTCCTGGTGGCGATACCGGATCTGCTCCGCCATCTGCCCAGCAGCGCGCTGGCCGCCGTCGTGATCGCATCGGCCATCGGCCTGATCGAGGTCGCGGACCTGCGCCGCATCTACCGCATCCAGCGCTGGGAGCTCTGGCTTTCCATCGCATGCTTCGTGGGCGTGGTGCTACTCGGCGCGATTCCGGGCATCGGCCTGGCCATCGTGATCGCCGTCGTCGAGTTCCTCTGGGACGGCTGGCGGCCGCACTCCGCGGTCCTGGGGCGCGCCGAGGGCGTCAAGGGCTACCACGACATCGCGCGCTATCCGGACGCACGCCGGATCCCCGGTCTGGTCCTGTTCCGCTGGGATGCGCCTCTATTCTTTGCCAACGCCGAATGGTTCCAGGATCGTGCGCTGGACGCGGTGGCGACATCGCCCACGCCGGTGCGCTGGTTGGTCGTTGCGGCGGAGCCGGTAACCAGCGTGGACGTCACCGCCGCGGACATGCTGGCCGAGTTGGACGAGACGCTGCACGCGGCGGGCATCGCGCTGTGCTTTGCCGAGATGAAAGATCCGGTCAAGGACAAACTGAAGCGATTCGGTCTCTTCGCGCGGTTCGGCGAAAAAACATTCTTTCCGACTATTGGCGCGGCAGTCAGCCGCTATCTCGGGACCTACCCGGTCGATTGGACGGACTGGGAGGATCGGACCGCATGAAGCGTCCAGTCGAGAACTGGTGCGCGGAGGGGGACTCGAACCCCCACGGGTTGCCCCACTGGAACCTAAATCCAGGGCGTCTACCAATTCCGCCATCCGCGCGTAAGGAAGATTCTATACCGGATCGTTCACCTGCGGCGGCGCGGATGTTGCGCCAGCGGAAAGACCCCGAGGGCGTCTTGGATCCGGGGCGATGTAGCCGGGTCCCCGCGCCTGCTTCAGGAAGATCCCGATTACCGGTCCTCTATGGCCGCAGCCGGCATGATTCGAAAACAGATATCTCTGCTCGCTTCACGCTCAGGTGCTCCAGCGCCTGAGCGTGGTGCGGCTCCCGGTCCCTAAGGTGTCTGCCCGTTCTTCAGCGGTGCCCTAAGGCTTAACGGTTGTGAGGCCGACGCTCACCCAGTCTTGCATGCCGCCCCGATACCACTTGAGCTTGTGAACGGGGTAGCCGATCTTGGCGAGGGTCTTGAGGTTGGCCGTGGACTGGGGGCACCAGATACCGTTACAGAAAAGGATCAGGGTCTTGGCGCCAGAGAAGTCCCAGGTGCCGTCCGCCTTCTGCGCGGCCCCGAGCTCGTCTGCCAGGATGTGTTTCAGGGTATCCGCCTCCGTCGGGGTCTCGAAGGTGCCAGCGGTCTCGATATTGATCTTGTTCCAGGGGATATTGACGGAGCCCGGGATGGTGCCACGCATCACCCAGTCAGGCGTGCGGGAATCGACCACCAGGATGTTTTCGTCGCCTTGGCCCGCGCGCTGAAGATACTCCAGGATCTCCAGCTCCCCGATGGTATCCACCCCCGGGACTGCGACCATGGGCTGGACGCAGAAGGGCGGGCAGCCCCGCTCGGTCTTGCGGAAGATCTCGGGCAGCTCGGCCTGGGGGTTGTGGCCGCGATGGATGGTAACGGGCTGGCCATTGTGGACAACCTGGACGCTCTCGATCATGGGAGAGATCTTGTTCGTGGCGTCCGCGGAGAGGACGGGCCCGGCGGCGAGGCCGGACGCGAATGCGATGGCAATGAGTGCGGGTGTGTTCACGGATCGGTGCTCCTGAGTTCGGTCTCTGTCGGGTTCGGCCGAATGGCAGCGGGGCTGGGACCGGCCAACCGGTCCTTTTGCTCAGTTCTTCTTGGTCAGCATGTAGGAAGGGAAGCCGGCATGGGTCTCCGCCATCGCCTGCTCATAGCCCAGCTCGCCCTGTCGCTTGGCCTTGTTCGCAATCTTGATGGCGCCCGCGAAGTCCCCCGCCTTGGCCAGATCCCGGGCCTCGCCGATCATGTTGAAGGTGTCGCGCCACTCCCCGCCCACAGATGCGGCCTTCTTGCGGGCGGATTCCGCTGCCGCAATCGCCTGGTCCGCCGCGGTCGCCTCCTTGGAGTCGGCGGCCGCGCCTGAGACGGTATCGGCCTTGCTGCCGGCCTTGCTCAGGGCATACTCGTCTTGTTTCTTGGCCTTGGTGGCCAGGTCGATGGCCTTGGTGTACTGGCGCGAGGGTAGGAGACCCTCCGCTTCCTCGATCAACCGGGCGGTATCGCCGGTGTCGGCGCCTGCTGCCTTGGCCGACTCCTGGGCCGCTTTCGCGGCGGCGATCGCCTGCTCCGCGTCGCTGCGGTGGGCTGCCCAGGCCCCGGTTATCGGGAGCGCGACCATCAGAGTCGCGGCCAGAACCCCCGCCGAAATGCTGCGAATACTCATGGTATCTCTAGCTCCTGTTCTATTGCGTCGCGGGCAGCGGTCCGAGGCAGCCCCGGTCGACACCGCCGTATTCAAGCCCGCTCTATTTGCGGGCGGCGGGGCCATTGAGCTCTTGGCCGTTGTTGATGTAAGTCATGAAATATTCCAGGTTGCGGTACTCCTCCCCCTGGGCCTCGAAGGCGCGGGCGCGTACCTGCTCGTTGCAGCCGGTGAAGCGGCGGTGCAGGGTACCCATCTCTCCCCATTTGGAGCGGTAGACGGGCCAATGGGTGGTGTGGCCCAGGGCGGGGCTGAGGATTTCCGTGCGCAGGGTGGTGCCGGAGTTGCCCATGTGGCAATGGGCGCAGGAGAAGTTGAGCTGGCCCCGACGGGCGAAGTAGAAGGTCTTACCCTTCTCGTACGCCGCCAGCGCCCGCGGGTCGTCCGCCGGGATGACCACCTCCGTCATCTGCCCACGGGACTCCATGGCGATATAAGAGAGCAGGTCGGCGATGGGTCCCTTCTTGTATTTCAGAGGGGCTTCGCCGTTGGAGAGGCGGCATTCGTTGAGCGCCAAGGGCAGGGTGACGACCATCCCCCGGTCCTTGTCCCAATAGGGGTATTTGCCCCAGATGGCCGGGCCGTCCGGGAAGCAGTCCTTATAGGTCTTGCCGTTGGCGAAGGCTTTTTCCCACATCTCGCGGCCGGTGTCGATGGCGTTCTCGTAGGGCGGAAACTCCTCGATGGCCTCCCAGTTCTCCCGACCCACTGGGTCGATCGCATAGACACCGTTCTTGAAGTCGTCCATCGGGACGTTCGGGAAACGCGTCTTGAAGTAGCTCTGAAAGGTCTCCTTGTCCTGTTCCGGCGTGGCGGCGGCGAAGGGGGTGGCCAGGGCCCAGAGAAGGCCGGCGGCCGCGAGGGTGGCGAGGGTCTTGTGCATGGGTGCCTCCGGTGTTGGTAGCGTCCGGTCGCGCGGGGTACGCCTAAAGGGACCAGACGAACTCGACGACGTCCGCGAAGTCCTTGTTGCTCAGGACCTCGTGTCGACCGAAGGGAGGCATGACGGCCTCGGGATTCTGGACCGTGGGGTCCCAGATCTGGGCGGCCAGGGCCTCCTTGCTGGGGTAACGGGTCTGCATGGCGATCAGGGCCGGCCCTATGGCGCCGGGACTGTCCCCGCCCGGGATCAAATGGCATGCGATGCAGTTGCCTTTAGCGCGGTCCATGGCGACCTTCTTGCCGGCCTCCGCATTGCCTTTGAGCTCCATGGGAGGCATGGCAGCGGTCGCGGCGAGGGCCGCCGCGGTGGTGCAGCCGAGCGCGAGCGCAAGGGCGCCGCGCCGCGCGGAACGGGTGGATGACATGCTGGGATCCTCCTGACGGATCGCTGTGTTGTTGTGTTGCCGCGGGGTTGCCGCGTGCTCGCCCGCCAGACCGGTGGCTGGCTTCCCGACATTGGCGTTGCCGGGGATCGCGCGGGCTTTCTTAGTGTCCGCGTGTGCGCTGAATCCTAGCACGGGAAGCCCCGATTTTCCGAGGCTGCCCGTCTGCTAATCCGGACCGGACGCGGCTGGTCAGGCAAGGGCCTGGGAGCGCCAAATCCGATGTCCAGTCCTCCGGTCGGACGGCCCTTCCGGTGCATGCGGCCGTGGCGGCGGCGGTCCGATCCCGGGCATACTTGTCGGGAATCCAGATGCGGACGGCCTGGGCCGTCCCCGCCCTACAACGACCAGGAGGACGATCCCGATGTCGATTTCCCGTCGCGAGTTTGTGCGCCTCATGGGGTTGGCCGGTGCGGCCGGGATGCTCCCCGGCTCCGTGTTCGCCGCCACCCGCCAGCCCGGCGATCTCTACGAGGTGCCAAAGTTCGGCAATCTGACCCTTCTCCATATTACGGACACCCACGCGCAGCTTAACCCGGTCTATTTCCGCGAGCCCAATGTCAACATCGGCGTGGGGGAGGCGCTCGGCCAGCCGCCGCATCTGGTGGGCAAGGCGCTGCTCAAGCATTTCAAGATCCGACCCGGCGGCATCGAGGCCCATGCGTTCACCTTCCTGGGATTCGACGAAGGCGCCCGCCGATTCGGAAGCGTCGGCGGTTTCGCTCATCTGAAGACACTCGTGGACCGCATCCGAAGCGAGCGGGGCGACGGCAATAGCCTACTCCTGGACGGCGGCGACACCTGGCAGGGGTCCGGTACGGCCTACTGGACCCGGGGTATGGACATGGTGGGGGCCTGCAACCTGCTCGGCGTGGACGTCATGACCGGGCACTGGGAGTTCACTTACCAGGACACAGAGGTCGTGAAGAACATCGGCGCATTCAAGGGCGACTTCGTCGCCCAGAACGTGAAGGTGCGGGAAGAGGCCCTGTTCGACTATCGATTTGCGGACTTCGGCGGGTTCGACGAGGACATGGGGCTTGCCTTCAAGCCTTATACGACCAAGGAGGTCGGTGGGGTCAAGGTGGCTGTCATCGGTCAGGCCTTCCCCTATACCCCCATCGCCAACCCCCAGCGCTTCATCCCGGATTGGACATTCGGCATCGACGACACGCACATGCAGGAGATGGTGGACAAGGTGCGCGAGGCGGAGAAGCCGGCGTTGGTGGTCGTCCTGTCCCATAACGGCATGGACGTGGACTTGAAGATGGCCTCCCGGGTCACCGGGATCGACGTCATCTTCGGCGGTCATACCCATGACGGCATGCCGGCGCCCACAGTGGTCGCGAACAAGGGCGGCAAGACACTGGTCACCAACGCCGGCTCCAACGGCAAGTTCCTGGGCGTCATGGACCTGGACGTAAAGGATGGCAAGCTGAGAGATTACCGCTACCGCCTGCTGCCGGTCTTCTCCAATCTACTCAAGCCCGATCCGGAGATGGCCAAGTACATCGCCGAGACCCGCTCCCCCTACAAGGACAAGCTGGAAGAAAAGCTCGCGGTGGCGGAGCAGACGCTTTTTCGCCGGGGGAACTTCAACGGCACCTTCGATCAGGTCATCTGCGATGCCTTGCTGAAGGTGAAGGACGCCCAGATCAGCCTCTCGCCCGGTTTCCGTTGGGGTACCACGGTGCTTCCGGGCCAGACCATTACGATGGACAACGTGATGGACCAGACCTGCATTACCTATCCCGAGACCTATCGGCGCGAGATGACCGGCTCGGATATCAAGGCGATCCTGGAAGATGTCTGCGATAACCTGTTCAACAAAGACCCCTATGTCCAGCAGGGGGGGGACATGGTGCGGGTGGGCGGCCTGGACTATGTCTGCGATCCCAACCAGACCATGGGCAGCCGCATCTCGGATATGCAGCTGAACGACGGGACCAAGGTGGAGGCCGCCAAGACCTACATGGTCGCTGGCTGGGCCACCGTGGGTAGCCAATCCCCGGGCGAGCCCATCTGGGACACTGTCGCGAGCTATCTGCGGGACGCGAAGACCGTGAAGATCGCGCGGCTCAATACGCCCAAGCTGAAGGGTGTGAAGGGCAATCCGGGGATCGCCAACTATCCGGGTCTGACTTGAGTCGGGAAGATGCCTTCAGCCGTATGCTCGGCGGACCCCCGATCGCTGAGCGCTCAATAGCGGTCCAGGGTCCACTGAACGGCGCGACGGGCGAGCTCTGCGGAGCCCGAGATGCCGAGCTTGCGTTTGATCTTTTCCCGGTGGGTCTCGATGGTCTTGACACTGAGGTGCAGACGTTCTGCGATAGCCCGGGTGGAGAGTCCTTCGCCAATCAGACCGAAGACCTCAAGCTCCCGATCGCTCAGGCCCCCGATGGCGGAGGTGTCACCCTCGTTTCGGCCTGCCAGCCCATCGACCACGCGCTCGACGATCCGGTGACTGACCCAAACCTTTCCTGCAAGTACCCGATGGGCGGCGGCGACGAGCTGCTCGGTCGATTCCCCTTTGTTCACGAAGCCCAGTGCCCCGGCGCGCACCGCACGCTCGGCAAACACGTTTTCGTCGTGCAAACAGCAGACCAGGATGCGGGTGTCCGGGGCCTGGGCCTTGAGTCGACGTATCAGATCCAGGCCTGCCCCGTCGCTCAGCGTCAGGTCCATGATGGCGAGGTCCGGTTGAAGCGCGCGGGCCATCTGGAGGGCCTCCCGGCTAGTTCCGGTCTCGCCGCATACCGCGAAGTCCGGCTCGGGCGACAGGATGGCACGCAATCCTGCGCGCACCACGGGGGAGCCGTCGACGATCAGGATGTGCTTGGGCATCTCGCGCTGGTCTCCGAAGGTCTCTAATTGAATCGCCGGTCGATCGCCGGTCGATCGCCGGATTCAATTGTGTGTTCGGAGCCCCGATCCTGACATCGGGGTTTATACCCAGGTCGCCACCGCAGTTTCCCAGGAGCAGGCGTCCTATGGCGGGATTTATCCCGAATGCGGTGCAGATTGGATTGCCTGCCGGTAGCCGCGGATCGCCTCGGAGGTGGTCGGCCGGTCGAGGAATCCGGCGAGCAGCTCCAAGTCCAGGCCCGGCAAGACCTCGCTCGCGGTCACCGGGACATAGCGCTCCCCGCGCAGGCAGTAGGGCTCGATGCGGCCCAGGCGCCAGTACCAGACCTCGGCGACGCCGAGCTTGCGGTAGATGTCGAGCTTGTCGATCCGCCCGGAGGTCCAGACGACCTCGATGGCGAGGTGCGGCCGGTCGGCGGGCGCATCGCCGAAGATCCAGCATTCGTCCGGCTCGGCGCCTCGGGTGCGGTCCGGGGACTTGAGGGTCCAGGAGCCGAAGGTGCCAAAGGGGATGTTGCGCTCCAGGCAATAGGTCTCTACCAGGCATCCGAGCGTCGACTTGATGCCTTCGTGTGTCTGGGATGGGCTCATGATCTCGACCTCGCCTTCCAGATAGCTGATCCGCGGGGCCGAGCAGTCGCCGCGCATCTCGAGCAGCCGCTCGTAGTCGTCCCAGCTCAGGTCGTGCAGAAAGACGATATGGTCCTCGACCGGTCTGTCGTCGCGCTCGCGGTATTGGGCGTTGGTGAGCATAGGCTCCTCCGGGTGCCCGCTCCGCCTTCCTGAACCCTCCCCAATGCAGGGGAGGGGTCGGTTGGCGGTGACGGCAAGGGTTCCGGGCTTCAGGTGATGACAGTCGGCTCCGCCCGTCCGGTGCGAGGCTCGATCTGGGCCAGCTCCCGAGCGATCAGGATCAAAGGCGCAAGGGCTTCCTGGGTCTCCTGGTTATGGCGGGCCGGGTCGGGCTGGTAAGACTCCAGGTAGATTCGTAGCGTCGCCCCCTCGGTGCCGGTGCCCGAGAGTCGGAAGACGATCCTGGAGCCGTCGTCGAATCCGATGCGGATGCCTTGGGCCTTGGAGACGCTGCCGTCGATGGGGTCCGTGTAGGCGAAGTCGTCTGCATACGCCACCGTATAAGCGCCCAGGCGGTTGCCCGGCAGCTCCGGGAGCAGGATGCGCAGGTGATCCATGAGCCCTGAGGCAGCCTTCGAGTCCACCGCCTCGTAGTCGTGGCGGGTGTAGAAGTTGCGGCCGAAGCGGCGCCAGTGGTCGTGGACGATCTCGGCGACGGGCTGTTGGCGCACGGCCAGGAGGTTGAGCCAGAAGAGCACCGCCCAGAGCCCGTCCTTCTCCCGCACATGGTCGGAGCCGGTGCCGAAGCTCTCTTCGCCGCAGAGCGTGATGCGCCCGGCGTCGAGCAGGTTGCCGAAAAACTTCCAGCCGGTGGGGGTCTCGAAGCACTCCACCCCCAGTGCCTCGGCCACCCGGTCTGCCGCCTGGCTGGTGGGCATGGAGCGGGCGACGCCGCGTATGCCCGCTTTATAACCCGGGGTGAGGTGCGCGTTGGCCGCCAGCACCGCCAGGCTGTCGCTCGGGGTGACGAAGAAATTCTTGCCCAGGATCATGTTGCGGTCCCCGTCACCGTCCGAGGCGGCGCCGAAGTCGAGTGCCGTCGGCCCTTCGCACAGGGCGACCAGGTCATGGGCATGGGCCAGGTTGGGGTCCGGGTGTCCGCCCCCGAAATCCTCCAGGGGCACGCCGTTCATGACGGTCCCCGGGGGGGCGCCCAGGCGGTTCTCCAGGATCTCAAAGGCATAGGGGCCGGTGACCGCGTGCATGGCATCGAAACGCATCCGGAAGAGACCGGAGTTGAAGAGCTGGTGGATGGCGTTGAAGTCGAACAGCGCCTCCATCAGGGCCGCATAGTCCGCCACCGGGTCTATGACCTCCACCTCCATGGCCCCGATCTGCGCGCGGCCCAGCTGGTCCAGGTCCGTGTCCGGGCAGTCCAGGGTGCGGTAGGCATCGATAGTCTGGGTGCGGGCGTAGATCGCATCGGTGACGGACTCCGGGGCTGGGCCGCCTGCCGCCACGTTGAACTTGATGCCGAAGTCTTCCTGCGGGCCCCCGGGGTTGTGGCTTGCGGACAGCACGATGCCTCCCTGGGTCTTGTGCTTGCGGATCACGCAGGAGACGGCCGGGGTGGAGAGGATGCCGCCGCGTCCCACCAGGACCCGCCTTACCCCGTTGGCGGCGGCTATGCGCAGGATGATCTGGATTGCCTCGCGGTTGTAATAGCGCCCGTCTCCTCCCACCACCAGGGTGCCGCCCGCAAGCTCGGTCTGCGTGTCGAAGATGGCCTGGACGAAATTTTCCAGGTAGTGGGGCTGGGCGAAGACCCGAACCTTTTTGCGCAGACCGGAGGTGCCCGGTCGCTGGCCCTCGAAGGGCGTGGTGGCAATGACCTTCGGTTCCATTTTCAACCCCTTGACAGTTGGTGTGATGGCCTACATTCATGCGCCCGAGCGGCCCGGCCGAGCGGGCCCCGCGCAGGAGCCTTGCTTCGGTGCCCCGATCCCGGGGCCTGGTTGCCTGATTGTACCCCTAAGGCATGCGACAATAGCCGATGGGCGACATCCCGGGATAACCACAGGGGCGTCCCGTGCCCTTCCTTGGGCCCAGATCCGGCCGCAACCATACCCGCCGGTCCGCGCCCCGGGACGCCCAAGTCTCGCTCCCGCGGACCGGCATGCAATCTACAGAGTCTCAAGAGGTTACGAAGCGATATGACAGTCGAAGCGCACAAGGAAACTTTGGAGTTTAAGGCGGAGGTCAGCCAGGTGCTGGACCTGGTGATCCGCTCCCTCTATTCGAACAAGGAGATCTTCCTGCGCGAGCTGATCTCGAACGCCTCGGATGCCGCCGAGAAGCTCCGTTTCGAGGCGCTCGCCGACGATGCCCTGTACGAGGGCGAGGGCGATCTGCGCATCCGGGTCTCCATGGACCGTGAGGCCGGAACCCTCACGGTTTCGGACAACGGCATCGGGCTCAGCCGCCAGGAGGTGGTGGACACCATCGGCAGTATCGCCAGCTCCGGGACCCGCCGATTTTTCGAGAAGCTGACAGGGGACCAGGCACAGGACAGCAAGCTCATCGGCCAGTTCGGCGTGGGCTTCTATTCCACCTATATCGTGGCCGACAAGGTTACCCTGGCGTCACGCCGCGCCGGTCTCGGTGCCGAGCACGGCGTGCGCTGGGAGTCCGACGGTCGTGGGAGCTACACTCTGGAGACCGTCGAGAAGGCCGGACGCGGGACCGACGTGACGCTTCATCTCAAGGACGACGAGAAGGAGTTTTTGGACTCCTGGCGCCTGCGCTCCATCATCTCCAAGTTCTCCGACCACATTGCGCTCCCGGTCGAGATGCAGAAGGAGCACTACGAGTCCGAAAAGGACGAAGGCGAGGATAAGGACAAGGAGAAGGAGGCCCCCAAGGCCCCCGAATGGGAGCAGGTCAACCGCGGAACGGCGCTGTGGATGCGCAACAAGTCCGAGGTGACCGAGGAGGAGTACCAGGAGCTGTACAAGCACATCTCCCACGACTTCGAGCCGCCGCTCGCCTATGTCCACAATCGGGTCGAGGGCACGAACGAGTACACCGCGCTGCTCTATGTGCCGAAAAAGGCCCCCTGGGATCTGTGGGACCGCGAACAGAAGCACGGGGTCAAGCTGTATGTCCGTCGCGTCTTCATCATGGACGAGGCGGACAAGCTCATGCCCCATTATCTGCGCTTCGTCAAAGGCATCGTCGACTCAGACGACCTGCCGCTGAACGTTTCCCGCGAGATCCTCCAGCACAACCGCAAGATCGACACCATTCGCCAGGCGAACATCAAGCGCATCCTGGGCCTGCTGGAGACAATGGCCAAGGACGAGCCGGAGAAATACGCCGAGTTCTGGAAGGAGTTCGGACGGGTGATGAAGGAGGCCCCGGCGGAGGACTACGCCAACCGGGAGCGCCTGGCCGCCCTGATGCGTTTCTCGACCACGCACTCCGACGGCGAGGCCCAGACCGAGAGCCTGGACGCCTACATCGAGCGCATGAAAGAGGGTCAGGACAAGATCTACTACATCACGGCCGACAGCCCGGCCGCCGCCCGCCACAGTCCCCACCTGGAGGTCTTTCGCAAGAAGGGCGTCGAAGTCCTGCTGCTCTCCGATCGGGTGGACGAATGGCTGGTGAGCCATCTGCACGACTACAAGGAAAAGCACCTGCAATCGGTGACCAAGGGCCAGCTCGACTTGGGCGAGCTGGCGGACAAGGAGGAGAAGGAGAAGACCGAGCAGGCGGCCAAGGAGCACGGGGATCTCCTGAAGCGCCTCAAGGAGACCCTCGCCGAGCGGGTGGAAGAGGTTCGTCCCAGCACCCGGCTGGTGGACTCCCCGGCCTGTCTGGTGGTCGGCGACTATGACATGAGCGCCAACCTGGCCCGGGTCCTCAAGGCGGTCGGTCAGGACGCCCCTAAGCAGCGCCCCACCCTGGAGCTGAACCTGGACCACCCGCTGGTCAAGCGCCTGGAGACCGAGTCGGACGAGACCCGCTTCAAGGACTTGGGGATGATCCTGTTCGACCAGGCCCAGCTCGCCGAGGGCGGTCAGCTCGACGACCCGGCGGCCTTCGTCGGGCGGCTGAACAGCCTGATGATGACCATGCTGCTCTCGGGTCGCTAGGGCAGGGGCGCCGCCTGGGAGCGCCGACATCCTGTCGGCCAGGACGCGAAGCACCGCAGTTGGGCCCCACGTTCCGGCGTGGGGGGCCAGCGATGCCCTGACCGCAAACTCTTCCCGGCCCTTTGATCCGCCTCGGACAACGGGCCATACTTCAGGGAAACGATCGACAAACCTCGGTTCATGGCCATTCCACAGAAAGCGTCGCCTCCCGCTCTGCCGAGCTGCCGGGGTTACGAAGAAGATCTCGTTGCCTGGGCGCTGGACAATGCCGCCCTGCTGCGGGCGGGTCGGCTGTCCGAGATCGATGCCCTGAGCCTTGCCGAGGAGCTTGAAGACTTGGGCAAGAGCGAACGTCGGGCCTTGGGCAGCCACCTCCGCGTTCTCGTCACCCATCTGCTTAAATGGCAGTGCCAGCCTGAGCGGCGAGGCGCAGGCTGGCGCCTCTCTATACGCAACTCGCGGGCGGAGATCCGCACTATCCTGGCGGATAGCCCCAGTCTCGTTCGGGAGGTGGAGCCCCTCTTGGCTGGGACATACGAGCTGGCCCTGGATAACGCCAGCGGCGAGACCGGCCTGCCTGAGGTCGCGTTCCCCCAGGTTTGCCCCTACGCGGCCGAGCAATGCCTGTCCGACGAGTTCTGGCCAGGCTGACCGGCTGCAAGCGCTCCGAAGCTGGCCCCCCGCCAGGGCACTGTGGCACACTCCTGCGCCTCTAAGTTTAGCGACAGACGGAGGCGATCTCGATGCGCGTGATCCTACTTGGCGGTCCCGGGGCGGGAAAAGGCACCCAGGCGGGCTTCATCAAGGAGCACTTCGGCATTCCGCAGATCTCCACAGGGGACATGCTGCGTGCCCACGTGAAGGAGGGCACCGAGCTCGGGGTGGCGGCCAAGAAGATCATGGACCAGGGGGGGCTGGTGTCCGACGACATCATTATGGGTATGGTCAGGGCGCGCATTCAGGACGACGACTGCCGCACCGGCTACCTGTTCGACGGATTCCCCCGCACCCTGCCCCAGGCAGACGCGCTGAAGGACGCCGGGGTGCTCGTGGACGCGGTGGTGGAGATCGACGTGCCAGACGAGGAAATCGTCCGGCGCATGTCCGGCCGGCGCGTGCATTTGGCCTCGGGGCGCACCTACCACGTGGTCTTCAATCCGCCCAAGGCCGAGGGTGTGGACGATGTCACCGGGGAGCCTCTGATCCAGCGCGACGACGACAAGGAAGAGACCGTCAAGGCCCGCCTTAAGGTCTACCACGATCAGACCGAGCCCCTCATCCACTATTACTCCGCATGGGCGGAGCGCGGCGGCGAGGGTGCCCCCAAGTACATCGAGATCCACGGCGTCGGTTCCGTGGACGATATTCGCGACCGGATTCTAGGTGCGCTGAAGGCCCTTTGACGGGACTTCGCGAGCGGGCAAAAAGCCGGGCGAGAGCCCGGTTTTTTGTGTGCCAAGCCTATGAATTTTCTTGGTAAAACCGGCGCTGCGGTGTCCGGTCGATTCTGTTAGTATGCCTCTAACCCTATACCGCGCAGGTAGCTTTCAATGGCTGTAGTTGAGCTCGATCAGCAGAGTTTCGAGAGTGCGATCAAGGATAACCAATTTGTGATCGTGGATTTCTGGGCACCCTGGTGCGGACCTTGCCGCTCCTTCGCCCCGATCTACGAGAAGGTCTCCGCGGACTTCGACGACATCGTTTTCGCCAAGGTCAATACCGAGGACGAGCAGGAGATCGCGGCAAGCTTCCAGATCCGTTCCATCCCTACCCTGATGATCTTCCGCGACCAGATCATTATCTTCTCCCAGGCTGGCGCCCTCCCGGAGAGCCATTTCCGGGATCTGCTCGGTAAGGCCAAGGCGCTCGACATGGCGGACGTCAGGCGACAGATCGCGGAGCAGCAGGCAGCCTCAGGCCAAGGCCCGGACGATGGCGCCACCGCGTGAATCCGGCCGGGTACCCGGTTCGCGGCGGGCGGACGGCGTTGCGGATCGGCGGGTGGTCCGCGGCTAGCATGCAGCGCACCTGCTGCCCCATGGCCGAGCCCGACACATTTTCAGGTCGTCCTACGGTAGGCGCCCTCATGTCGCTATGCGAAGAGAATTTCGCCCTCTTCTCCAGACTCGCGCCCCAGGTGCGGGAACAACGCGGGAGTCTGGTCTCCCGGCGCAAGGGCGGGGTGGACCTGTACCTGGTCGTCGAGGAGCAGTCGCCTTACACCACGCTGGTCAGGCTGACCCATTTTTTTGCCTCGAAGGGCACTGGTCCGGGCTCCGACCCTTCGGCGGGCACGGCTGCAGATCGACCGGGCCCCGGCCAGGGTGCGGATCCGGACCTGAGGTTGCGCATCTACCACGACGCCCGCCAGGTGGAGGTCGAGAGCCTCCGCCAGACCGCGCTCCCCATGCGCCCGGATTACCAGCACCCGGCACTCGTGGCCAAGTGGAAGGTCAACCTGTTCCTCGCCAAGTGGCTCCGGTATTGCCTCCACGAGGGGTACCGCTTCGTCCCTGGCCGCAGCGAGGTCCCCCTGCCGGAGGGCGACGACCTGCTCTCCGCCTGCATCTGAGCGGATATCCTCGAGTCATGGCTGCCGGACCCCACAAGTCCCGTGCCGCCTACGTCTGCAACGCCTGCGGGGCGGCTCAGCCTAAGTGGAGCGGACAGTGTCCGGACTGCGGGGCCTGGAACTGCGTCGAGGAGGTCTCCCGCCCCGTTGCGCCGGGTCCTAGGTCCGGCGGGCGAACCGGATTGGTCGCCGCAGGGCAGGCGCCGGTGGACGGGGCCCGGGTCGAGATCCTGGCGGACTTGAAGCCCGAGGAGGGCTCGCGCATCGGCACCGGGATCGGCGAGCTGGACCGGGTGCTGGGGGGTGGGCTGGTCGCCGGGTCCGTGGTCCTGCTGGGCGGGGACCCCGGCATCGGCAAGTCGACCCTGCTGCTCCAGGCGTCCGAGTCCCTGAGTGCCGCGGAGCCCGTGCTCTACGTGAGCGGGGAGGAGTCCGCCCAGCAGATCGGGCTACGCGCCCGGCGGCTGGGGCTCGCCGGCCGGGGTATCCGGCTCCTGTCGGAGACCTGCGTGGAGCGGGTCCTGGCCCAGGCGGGGGAGGAGCGGCCCCGAGTCATGGTGGTGGACTCCATCCAGACCCTCTACACTGACCTGATCCAGTCCGCCCCGGGCTCCGTTTCCCAGGTGCGGGAGACCGCTGCTCAGCTCGTCCGCTTTGCCAAGCTCACGGATACCGCTGTCTTTCTGGTTGGCCACGTGACCAAGGAGGGCGCGCTCGCCGGTCCCCGGGTGCTGGAGCACATGGTCGATACCGTCCTCTATTTCGAGGGTGACTCGGGGGGCTCCTTCCGCCTGGTGCGGGCGGTCAAGAACCGCTTCGGGGCGGTCAACGAGCTGGGTGTCTTCGCCATGGGCGACCGGGGCCTGCGGGAGGTCAAGAACCCATCCGCTATCTTCCTCTCGCGTCACGACCAGCCGGTCCCCGGGAGCATCGTCATGGTGACCCGTGAGGGCACCCGGCCGCTCCTGGTCGAGGTCCAGGCCCTGGTGGACGAAAGCCCGCTGGCCAATCCCCGACGCGTCGCCCTGGGGTTGGACCAGAACCGGCTCTCCATGCTGCTCGCCGTGCTGCACCGCCACGGCGGGGTGGCCATGTTCAACCAGGACGTCTTCGTCAACGTCGTGGGCGGGGTGCGTATCGGCGAGACCGCGGCGGACCTGCCGGTCGTGCTCGCGGTCCTCTCCAGCTACAGGGACCGGCCCTTGCCCCTGGACCTGGCGGTCTTCGGGGAGGTGGGGCTCTCCGGCGAGGTTCGGCCTGTCCCTAATGGTCCGGATCGACTCCGGGAGGCGGTCAAGCACGGTATCCGCCGCGCCATCGTCCCGGCTGGTAATGTCCCCAAGGAAGGCGTTCCGGGGCTCGAGATCCTACCGGTCAAGACCCTGGGCGCGGTGATCGATGGGGTCTGACGCTTCGGCCCTCCCCCGCTGCGGGAGAGGGCCGGGGACTTGGGCGGCTAGGGGTGGTACCACATCACGTTCGCCTTCGCCGCCGCCGCGGCCTCCATGAGCTGGATCAGCGGCAGCGCCCGGTGGCCCAGGCTTACGTGGCGCTCCTCCCCATCGTCTTTGCCGCTCTTTACGGCGGACGGGTCCAGCGGTATATCCGGGTTCTCGGAGACGGCGGCGCGCAGTCGCGCGAGGGCCGCGGGCACGTCCTCGGCCAGCATGGCGCCGGGGACGCCACCGCTGTGGCCCATAAGCTTGATGAGTGCCACGGCCACCTCTCCGAACATGGTGATGTTGGCGTGGGCCTTGGTCTCGAAGGTGACCAGCATGGGAGCCTCCCGTAGATTTGGATGCCGGCGGGACCGGCCTCCGGCTACTGTAGCAGAGACGTGCACCGGAGAGCCCTGCATCTGCCGGTTTGGCTGCCTGCCAAATCCGAGGTGGCTCCCGCGCTCCATGCCCCGAATCTGGCCAGGCGTTAGAATGCGGGAATTATCGCCACCCCATGGACCCTCAGCTCCTGGCACCGAGCATCATGACCGACCCCGTCGAGACGCCCCGCACCAACTTCATCCGTCAGATCGTCGAGGAGGACCTGGCCTCGGGTCGCCACCAACGAATCGCGACCCGATTCCCGCCGGAGCCTAACGGTTATCTCCATATCGGCCATGCCAAGTCCATTGTGCTCAACTTTGGGCTGGCCCAGGACTATCCGGGGACCTGCAACCTGCGCTTCGACGACACTAACCCGCACAAAGAGGACGTCGAGTTCGTGGAGTCCATCAAGGCGGACGTGCGCTGGCTGGGGTTCGACTGGGAGGACCGGCTCTATTTCGCGTCGGACTATTTCGAGCAACTTTACGGCTTCGCCATCGAGCTGATCGGCAAGGGCTTGGCCTATGCCTGCGACCTGAGCGCGGAGCAGGTCCGGGAATACCGCGGCACCCTGACCGAGCCCGGTCGCGAGAGCCCTTACCGCGACAGGTCCGTGGCGGAGAACCTGGATCTGTTCCGGCGCATGCGGGCCGGGGAGTTTCCGGATGGGGCGCGTAGCCTGCGCGCCAAGATCGACATGGCCTCCCCCAACATCAACCTGCGCGACCCCGTGCTCTACCGCATCCGCCACGGGGTGATCCATCACCAGACCGGTACCGAGTGGTGTCTCTACCCGACTTACGACTACACCCATCCGATCTCGGACGCCCTGGAGTGCATTACCCACTCTATCTGCACCCTGGAGTTCGAGGACCATCGGCCGCTCTACGACTGGTGCGTGGACAATGTCTCGGTCCCTTGCAAGCCGCGCCAGATCGAGTTCAGCCGGCTGAATCTCGAATACACCGTGATGAGCAAGCGGCGGCTCACCCAGCTCGTCTCCGAGGGCCATGTGCGCGGCTGGGACGACCCGCGCATGCCCACCATCGCCGGGCTGCGCCGGCGCGGCTATACGCCGTCCGCCATCCGCGACTTCTGCGAGCGCATCGGGGTCACCAAGTCCGACAATCTGGTCGAGATGGCCATGCTGGAGAACGCCATCCGCGCCGACCTGGACGCCAGCGCCACGCGCCGCATGGCCGTGCTGCGCCCGCTCAAGGTCATGATCGAGAATATGCCGGAGGGCCAGGTGGAGGAGATGGTCGCCGGTAATCACCCCAAGGATGCATCCATGGGCACTCGCACCGTGCCCTTCGCTCGGGAGATCTACATCGACCGCAACGACTTCGCGGAGGCCCCGCCCAAGGGGTTCAAGCGCCTGGTCCCGGGGGGCGAGGTGCGGCTGCGCAACGCCTATGTGATCCGGTGCGAGCGGGTCGTCAAGGACTCCGACGGGCAGGTCCTGGAGCTGCGCGCCAGCGCGGACCTGGGGACGCTGGGAAAGAATCCCGAGGGCCGCAAGGTCGCTGGAGTGATCCAGTGGGTCCCTGTCGCCCAGGGGGTGCAGGCGGAGGTGCGGCTCTATGACCGGCTTTGCCGGGTGCCCAATCCAGGGGCGGGCGGGACCGATTTCCTGGCCGACCTCAATCCCGATTCGTTGGCCGTGCTCGCCGATGCCGTGTTGGAGCCCTCGCTGCTGGGTGTCGCACCGGGGGAGCGGTTTCAGTTCGAGCGCGAGGGTTATTTCGTCGCGGATCCGGATAGCACGCCCGAACGCCCGGTCTTTAATCTAACGGTCGGGCTGCGGGATACCTGGGGCAAGGGTCAGCGTTAGCGCAACCCAAGAGGCGGGTGCGGCGCGATCTGTCCGGTGCCGGGTGGAAGACGGAAGCGCCGCGTTGGAAATTGCATAATTTGTAACTTAGACTTACAGATTATGCGATTCTCGGGGCAAGCATTTTGATCTCTCGTGCGCTTGAGCCCAAGCTCCGCGAGCTGGCAACCTACTATCCCGTGGTCCTGGTGACCGGCCCGCGCCAGTCCGGCAAGACCACCCTGTGCCGGGCCGTGTTTGCGGACCGCCCCTATGTCTCCCTGGAGGCATTGGATAACCGGGAGTTTGCCAGCGCAGATCCGCGCGGCTTCCTCGCGGAGTATGCGGGCGGGGCCATTCTCGACGAGGTGCAGCAAGCCCCGGGGATTCTGAGCTATCTCCAAGCCGAGGTGGACGAGAGACCCGAGCCCGGGCGCTTTGTGCTGACTGGGTCCGAGCACTTCGGGCTCGCCCGATCGGTCTCGCAGACCCTGGCCGGCCGCTGCGGGAGCCTGGTGCTGCTGCCACCCAGCCTGGACGAGCTGCGGGGCTTCCCCAACGCCCCAACGGAGCTTCATACCGTACTTTGGCAGGGGTCCTACCCGCGAATCTACGACCGCAGCATCCCCGCCCACCAGTGGCTTGCCGACTACGTCTCCACCTATGTGCAGCGCGATGTGCGCCAGATCCTCAATGTCGGGGATCTCCAGGCATTCGCCGCATTCGTGAAGCTCTGTGCCGGACGTAGCGCCCAAGAGCTTAACCTCGTGGCCCTGGGGGCCGACGCGGGCATCTCCCACAACAGCGCCCGTGCCTGGCTTTCGGTCCTGGAGGCGAGCTTCCTCGTCCATCGACTGCCGGCTTGGCATCCGAATCTCCGCAAGCAGATCGCCAAGGCCCCCAAGGTCCATTTCTTCGACAGTGGGCTCCTGTGCCATCTGCTCGGCATCCGCGAGCCGGAGCAGCTGAGTACGCACCCGCTACGTGGTGCGGTCTTCGAGACCTGGGTGGTATCGGAGGTCTACAAGACCCTGGTGCATCGTGGCCTGGCCCCGGATCTCTACCATTACCGGGAGTCGCGAGGAGTGGAGATCGATCTTCTGGTCGAGCATGGGGGTCAGATTGCCGCCGTGGAGATCAAGTCTGGCGCTACGATCGCCTTGGACTTCTTCAAGAACCTGCGTCGTCTGCCGGAGCGGCTCGCCGCGGCGGGGATCGCATCCCCGCCCCAGAGCTATGTGGTCTATGGCGGGGCTCTTTCTCAGTGTCGCACCGATGCGCGGGTCCTGTCCTGGCGCGACGTGCAGGAGATTCTATGAGACGGGACGAGGCGGAAGACGAGGGTGTTGCGGAGGGTCCGGTCGATTCGGGGCCACGTATCCCGTGGGTTGCTCGATCCCCGGCTGATCGGCTGATCGCCCACCACCTGGACCTGGCGCGCTGCCGCCGCTGCCCCGGGATGCAGGGACCGCCCGTGCACGGGGAGTCCGTGATGTCCCCGGTGATGCTGATCGGCCAGGCACCAGGGACCAAAGAGATCGAGCAGCACCGGCCCTTCTGCTGGACGGCAGGCAAGACCTTGTTTCGCTGGCTCGAATCGATTGGGCTCGACGAGCGAGCCGTGCGATCCCGGGTCCTGATCAGCGCCGTCTGCCGCTGCTTCCCGGGCAAGAACCCCAAGGGCGGGGACCGGGTGCCGGATCGGCACGAGGTGGAGCGCTGCTCCAGCTGGTGGCGGGGGGAGATGGAGCTTTCGCGCCCGCGGCTCCTGATTCCAGTAGGCAAGCTCGCCATCGACCAGTTCCGGAGCCACCTGCCGGAGACGGCGCGCCTCGGCGGGCTGGTGGGGCGGCAATGGTCGTATCGGTCCGAGTCTGGCCTGGAGGCGGACCTGATCCCGCTCCCCCATCCGTCCGGGGCATCCACCTGGTTCAAGATGGAGCCGGGTCGGACATTGCTGCCCCAGGCATTGCGGCTGATCGGGGAACATCCGGCCTGGCAGGTGCTGCTGGATCCCAGTTGAGGCTCACAGACGTCCGCGCTGCGACGGGTGCGCCCTCGGCGCGATAATACCTGCCGTTCCTCCATCCGATTCCCATCTGGGCTTGCAGACAGTCCCCCGGCGCGCCACCTAGAGGGCGGAGCCACCAACCGGAGGAATCTCATGAAACGTCCTGCCCTGCCCGCGCTCGGATTCGCCGCCCTCGTTTGCACCGTCGCCGCCGCCCCGGTCTGGGCGGACTGGACCCTGGACCCGGCACGCTCCCACCTGGCCTTTGTTTCCATCAAGGCCAAGGACGTGGCGGAGGTCCACAGCTTCAAGGAGATGACCGGCACCATAGCCCCGGACGGTCAGGCCAACGTGGCCCTGATGCTGGACAGCGTGGAGACCCTGATCCCCATCCGCAACGAGCGGATGCGGGAGATCCTGTTCGACACGGCCGACTACAAAGAGGCGGTGCTGACCGCCAAGATCGACCCGGAGCGGATCAAGTCGATGGCTGTGGGGGAGATCGCCACCATCACCGCCGAGGGTACCCTGTCCCTGCACGGCCAGACCCAGCCCATGACCCTGGTGGTCCAGGCGGCCAAGGTCGCGGACAACACGGTCATGGTAGCGAGCGCCAAGCCGCTGGTGGTGGACGCGGCGAAGTTCGGCATGACCGACGGGGTGGAGAAGCTCCGGGAGATCGCCGGGCTCGCGGCTATCAGCAATGCGGTGCCTGTGATCTTTGTCCTCACCTTCGTGGACGGGGGAAACTGAGTCCCCCCGCCAGTCCGACGAGCGCCAGGCAGACGGCGACCAGGACCGGCCCGAAGGGCTGGTCCAGGCCCAGGGCCAGGACAAAGGCGGCCCCATAGGCCGCGATCCCGATCAATCCGGAGATCCACAGGGTCCAGACCCAGCTCGGGGCCACTCGAAAGGCCGCCCAGGCCGGAACCAGGACCAGGGCCGGTGCCCCCAGGGCGATCCCCAGGAGCGCTCCCGCGGGCCGCCAGGTGGGCGAGCCCCAGGGCCGGCAGCCATTCCTCCCGCAACATGAGCAGTGGCCCAAGCGCCGGTAGCACCCCGGCCACCAGGAGGTCGGCCAGGAATGGGAAGGAGAACCAGATCCGCACCTTTGATGCGCAGCCCGTAGGGCAGGCTGCGGATTTGGAGCCAGCCCTCTTCCAGCTCGACCTCCCCGTCCCCGTCCGCCGAGAGGAAGAGTGTGGCGTCGAAGGGTCCACGGTGGCAGAGAAGGCCAGGTCCGCCTCCCGAAAATTGAACCCGTTCTCCGCTGCCCCGTGGGTATGGGCCTCGGACTCCAGGGCGTAGTCGCTCGGTAGATCGATACTTCCGTGCCCGCTTCCTGTGATCGGTTGCCCGCCCGTTCGCTTCGACCTGGCCTGGTCCTGCCTCGATGCCCGCGTATACTTGCTGCGCCCCGCCCGAACCCAAAACGGAGATTTCCATGAGCGGTTTGCGGTCGCGTTCCAGTGCTGTCCTTCCTTTCCTCGTCGCCCTGACCGTCGTTCTGCTGGGTCCGGCTGGTGATCAGGGCTGGGCTGCCGGTCCGCCGATGAGCCGTCAGATCCAGATGACGGAGGACTCGGACTACTTCGGCCGGGACATCCGGATCCTGAAAGAGGTGGACCTGGAGACCTGCAAGTCGGCCTGTCTCGCGAACCGCGCGTGCAAGGCGTTTACCTATAACGCCAAGGCGCAATGGTGCTTTCTCAAGGACCAATTCCGGGACCTGCGTACCTTTCCGGGAGCCATCTCGGGCCGGGTGCTGGAGGTGCCAGCGGACAAGGCGGAGGCTTTGGACAAGACGGATCTGGCGGCGGCGCGCATGGCAGAGCTCTCGTTCCTGTCGACCGATCGTCTGAAGTCCGCCGAGAAGCTCGCCCAGGACCCGGGAGCCCTGGTCCCCCCGGATACCGCGGCCGCTGCGAAGGGATTGAACCGCACCGAGGCGATTGCGCAGGCCCGCGCCGCCCGCGGAATGGGTAACGGAGAGCAGGCGGTCACCCTGGCCGCCGCGGCCCTACTGCGCGCGCCGGACAATCAATCGCTCTGGGTTCTGCTCTCGGAGGCTGCCCTGGCCGCCAAGCCGGACGCCTGGGACCTTCGCCAGCAGCGCAAGGCCCAGTCGGTGTCTGCCGCGGCGAACGCCTATCTGCGCTCGGTAAGCGATACCCAGCGCATCCAGTCCCTGACGGCCCTGGGCCGAGCCCTGACCGAGTCCGAGCAGTGGCGTCCTGCCATTGCCGCCCTGGCCGCCGCGCTCGCGATCCAGGAAGACCCGACCCTGCGAGCCGAGCACACCAGGCTCAAGGAGCAGCACGGGTTCCGTATCGCCAATCACCGGGTCGACGCGGACAGCGCGACACCGCGCATCTGTGTCGAATTCTCCGAGCCCCTGGCCCGGCTCAAGCCCAATCTGGCCGACTTCGTGGCGGTGCCGGACGGCTCCGGCCTCTCCGTGGAGGTCGAAGACCGCCAGATCTGCGCGGACGGTGCCAGCCATGGCCAGCGTTACGCTATCCAGGTTCGGAAAGGGCTCCCGGCCGCCAGCGGGGAGGTCCTGGAGAAGACTGTGGACCTGGACGTCAAGGTCGGCGACCGGACCCCCTCCGCCCGCTTCCAGGGTCGCGCCTATGTCCTGCCCAAGGGTGGGGAGGCGTCGATCCCGGTGACCTCGGTCAATGCAGACCGCCTGGCCGCCAAGGTCTATCGGATCGGCGACCGCTCCATCGCTCAGGCCCTCGGGGACGGACCCTTCCTGAGCCAGCTCGAGTCCTACCAGGCCGAGCAGATCGCCGACCGGATGGGTGCCGTGGTCTGGACCGGGACGGTCGAGGTCCAGGGCCAGCTGAACCGGGACGTGACCACCGCAATCCCAGTGGGCGCCCTGGTTCCGGACCTGAAGCCGGGGGTCTATGCACTCAGTGCCCGGCCCTCCCGATTCCTCACCCGGGCCCCGGGCGACTCCGGCTGCGACGGGGGCTGCGGCGAGTCCAGGGCCACCCAGTGGTTCGTGGTCTCAGACCTGGGGCTTACCGCGCTGACCGGGAACGACGGGCTGCACGCCCTGGTGCGCTCGCTGTCCACCGCCGAACCGGTCGCCGGCGTGCAGCTCCGGCTCGTCGCCCGCAATAACGAGGTATTGGCCGAGGCGATCACCGACTCCGCCGGCTATGCCCAGTTCGCTCCCGGACTCCTGCGCGGGGAGGGCGGCAACGCACCCCTGCTCCTCAACGCCCAGGCCAAGGACGGGGACTACGGATTCCTGGACCTGACGCGCACCGCCTTCGACCTTTCCGACCGCGGGGTGGAGGGCCGGCCCTCGCCCAAGCCGCTGGACGTCTTCCTGGTCGCCGAGCGCGGTGTCTATCGACCGGACGAGACAGTGCATCTCACGGCCCTGGTGCGCGATCCCAAGGCGGCCGCCGCCGTCGGGGTGCCGCTGACGCTGGTCATCCGTCGCCCGGACGGGGTGGAGCGCGAGCGCGTGCTGGTCCAGGACGCCGGGCTCGGCGGGCACCAGTCGGACCTTAAGCTCAGCGCCTCCGCCATGCGCGGCACTTGGCGCGTCCAGGCCTATTCGGACCCCAAGGGCCAGCCCCTGGTCGAGACCACCTTCCTGGTGGAAGACTTCATCCCCGAACGACTGGCCTTCGACCTCAAGTCGCCGGGCTCGGGCATCGATCCCCAGAGCCCGCCGACCCTGCCCATCGACGCCCGGTTCCTTTACGGTGCACCGGCCGCCGGGCTTCAGGTCGAAGGCGAGACTCAGGTTAAGGTCGCGGAGTCGCTGCCGGCCTGGCCTGGCTACCGGTTCGGCCTCATGGACGACGACCCAGAAACGACGAGCCGCCCCCTGGACCCGGCGACCACGGACGCCCAGGGCCGCGCCTCGATCATCCCGGTGCTGCCCGAGCTGACCCCCACCAGCCGCCCCCTGAGCGCGGAGCTGGCGGTGCGGGTGCTGGATACGGGCGGCC
>JBGSOR010000224.1:0-3460 GCA_041738985.1 Chromatiaceae bacterium
GCGGCGCGCACGTGCGGCTCCGGATCGTGAAGTAGATCGACCAGGTGGATCGCGGCGCGCGCATCGCCGGTGGCGGCAAGCCCGATGGCACAGCTCGAGCGCAGATCCACCGCCGTATCGACGCTGCCGCCCCAGACCGGCTCCAACTGCCGGTAGCCGATCCCGGCGAGGAAGAATGCGGCGTTTGCGCAATCGAGTGTCACCAGCGCCCGGGCGATGGCGCCCTTGGCGGTGCAGCCGGGGTCGCGGTGCAGCGGATCCTCGAGGAAATGCCGGAACGCCGCGATGAGGTCCGACTCCAGCGCGTACAGCAGCCGCTCGCCGGTCAACTCGGCTGCACGGGCGACCAGCAGCCGATGCGGGTCTCGCAGGGACTTGCGCGTCGCGGCCAACACGGTATCCGGAGCCTCCCCCTCGCAGAGCAGCCGGTACGCTTCGAGTCGCTCGCGGATGTCCGCGCGTTTGGCCATGGGGGCGCGTCGGGAGTCCAGGGATTGCGTGTCGGACCGGGCCGGCCCTTCAGAGCACCGGCCCGAGCATGGCGATGGCGTTGTTCCACAGCCGCCGCTGCCAGCTCCAGCCCTGAACCTCGGTGGCCGGAACCGGCCTGGAGCTGGCGATATAGTCGTCCTGGCGCCGGCGCACCTCGGCGGTGAGCGGCGGATCGTAGAACAGGACGTTGTTCTCGTAGTTCAGATCGAAGCTGCGGCGGTCCATGTTGGCGGAGCCGATCAGGGTCACTTCGCCGTCGACGGTGAGCGATTTGGTGTGCAGCAGGCCGCCCCGGTACTCGAAGACCCGAACCCCAGCGGCCAGCAGCTCGGCGTAGTAGCTGCGGCTCGCGGCGGCGACGATCCAGGAGTCGTTGCGCGCCGGAAAAACGATGGTGGCCGATACGCCGCGGCGGGCACAGGCGCAGAGCGCGGCCTGCAGCGGATCGTCGGGCACATAGTAGGGGGTGGTGACGACCAGCTCGCGCCGGGTGCTGTAGATCAGCGAGGCGAAGAGCTCCGGCATCGCCGAATAGCGCACCGTCGGACCCGTGCCGACCGCCTGGGCCGGGAACCCGGGTCCGCCCGCGGCGATCGGGCGCAACAGGATGTCCTTGAGGTCCTCCCCCGTGTGGATCGTCCAGTCGGCGGCGAACAGATGTTGCGCCTGGCGGGCGATGGGTCCTTCGAAGCGAATGACCGCGTCCACCCAGGGCGCGTACTTGGCTTTGACCAGAAAGGCCGGATCGGCGCAGTTCTGGCTCCCGCAATAGAGAATGCGGTCGTCGACCACGACGATCTTGCGATGGTTGCGCAGGTCGATGCGCCCGCTCAGCATGCGCACCAGCGGGTTGCCGATCGGCAAGGCCCGGGCAAGCCGCACCCCAGCCTCGCCCATGGCGCGCCAGTGCACAGAGCGGATCAGCAGGCGCGAGCCCAGATCGTCCGCCATGGCGCGACAGACGACGCCGCGCCTGGCGGCCCGCTTGAGCGCCTCGGCCACCTTGAGGCCGTTGTTGTCCGGGAGCCAGATGTAGAACAGCAGATGCACGTGGTCCACAGCGGCGTCGATGTCCGCCACCATGGCGTCGATCGTCGCGTCCGAGCTCGGACACAGGTGGCCACGGTTGCCGCCGATGGGACTCATGCCGCTGATGGAGCGGCCGACCCGGAACAGGTGGCGGTGCTGCTCAGGGATCTCGGGCGCGAGGCCGGGGTCGTCGATCCCCGGCGTCGCCTCCAGCGGCGGCAGCTTGGCGAGAACGGCACGCATGCGCTCGAAGCGGCTGCGTCCGAGCCGCGTCTCGCCGAGCAGCAGATACGCGAGGATGCCGGCCACCGGCATGGAGACGATGACGACGATCCAAGCGATACGCGACGCTGGGTCCCGATGGGGGCGCAGCAGCACGCGCACGATGAGTCCGAGCTGAACGAGGATGTGCAGCGCAAGCGAGGCGGCTGCGACGAAGGCGGTTTGGGTCAATTGAAGAAACCTGAAGAGCCGTAGGGTGAGACGGTCCCGATCGCGCGTGTGGCTAGATCATATTCGGTCCCGGGGGGTTAGTGTTTCCCATCCGTTCCGAAACGATCGGCAGCCAAAGCAACCCTGGGTTGCGGCGAAACGGACCCGTCCCCAGATGCCTCCGCGGCGCCGGGACACAGACCGACCGCCGACCAAACCCCGGAGGCGGGCCCTTGTGCCTCGTTTGCCGCGCCCGTGGGGATTCATCTACCACCACCAGCATTCGCAGGAGAGAGCCCCGTGATCCCAATTCGTCGGACACCCCCATTAACATTCTTGCCCATCCTGCTTGCCATCGCCACCGGGGCCTCCGCATCGGATGTGGAGGACGCGGTGGACTATCGCCAGGGGCTCATGAACGTCCTGTCTTGGAACGCGGAGCGCATGGCGGCGATGGCGAAGGGCGAGGTTCCGTTCGACGCGGCCGCCTTCCGCGGCTTTGCGTCCGATCTGGCCGCCGCCGCCTCGCTCGACGTCCTGAAAGGATTCCCGGAGGACACTGTGACGGACGAGAGCGACGCCAAGGACGAGATCTGGCTGGAGTGGGCGGACTTCCAGTCCAAGCTCAAGGACCTGCGCACTCAGTCCGCCAAGCTCGCCGAGGTCTCCCACTCCGGCGACGAGGCGGCGATGAAGGCCCAATTCGAGGAGACCCGCGGCACCTGCAAGGCCTGTCACAAGGCTTACAAGCAGTAGGCGGGGATCGCGACGCCCGATCGGCCTTAGGGCAGCTCGGCCCCGGGCGTCACGCCTTTAACATCCTCTGAATGGGGATGCAGGATCGGACTCGGGGCCTTGAGCCGGACATAGACGCTGGCCAGGAGCAGGAGAAGATTGATGATGCCCACCACGACGAAGGGTGCCCGCGGGTCCACATGGTCGAAGAGCCGCCCGCCCAGGACGGTGATCGTCAGGATGCCGATGGCCCCAGAAACGTTGAAGGCACCGATGACGGAGCCGCGCTCGCGGGTCGGGGCCTCCTGGCCGATCAGGGACTGGGCCCCCAGGTAGACGCTGATCTGGCCAATGCCGAGCATGACGAAGAACCAGATCGCGCCGCTTCCCAGTGGATCGACCAGCAGCAGCAGGGCCAGGTTTCCGATCGCTGAAAGCCCCATACAGATCGCGAGCACGGTTACCCGATCCAGCCGGTCGATCATGGGCCCCATCACGGGCGCCCAGAGGAGTGCGGCGACCTGAGCGGTGACGAAGAAGAGCGTTCCCTGCTTGAGCGCCTCCGCGTTTCCCATGCCCGCCGCGATGCTCGCGGTCGAGCCCCAGAGCACCAGGAAGGTGGCATTGACCGACTGGTCGCCCCGCGCAATGAAGGCGGCCCCGTAGGCGAGCAGGATGCGCGGGTTGCGCGCCCGGGCGAAACCGCTGACGAAGAGCTCGCGCACCCCGGGGCGCTCGTCCTTGTGAACCGGCGTGCCGCCCTTGAGACCCA
>JBGSOR010000285.1:0-3556 GCA_041738985.1 Chromatiaceae bacterium
GCGATCGCCAGCGAGGCGGCCGGTCTGCTGCTGGGTGTGCTCGGTGCGGCAGCCGTGCTCTGGGGCTCCTGGCGCGCCTTGCGGGCCGAGCGGCTCAAGCTGCTCGCCGCCTATTCGACCGTCGCCCAGATCGGCTATCTCTTCCTGTTCTTCCCGCTGCTGGCGGCGACCCCGGCCGGACCCGAGCGCGACCAGCTGCTCACCGCCCTGGTGCTGCTGGCGCTGACACACGGCTTTGCCAAGGCCGGTTTCTTCCTGGCCGCCGGCCTGGTGCAGAAGAGCACCGGGCATGACCTGGTCCGGGAGCTGGGCGGCGCGGCCCAGAGCCTGCCGGCGGCGACCTTCGCCCTGGGGCTGGCGGGGGTGGCGCTGATCGGTCTGCCGCCGAGCGGCACCTTCTTCGCGAAGTGGATGCTGCTGGCGCGGGCGATCGCCCTCGGTCAGTGGTGGTGGGCGCCGGTGGTGATGGCAGGTACCCTGCTCGCGGCCGGCTATGTCTTCCGGGTACTGGCGCGCGCCTTCACTCGCGAGCCCACGCCCCAGCGCTTCGTGACCGACGCGCGCACCGAGGTTCCGGCATTGCTGCTCGCCATCCTGGCGACCCTGGCGGTGGGGCTCGCCGCCCAACCGCTCGCCGTCCTGATTGGCTCGGGGGGCTGAGCATGAATCTCGATCCCTATCTGCCGCTCGCGATCCTGCTCAGCTCGGCCCTGCCCGGCACCCTCATCTTCTTTCTGCGCGAAGAGAGCCACCGGCTGCGCACCGCGCTCAACATGGCAGGCGCCCTGGTCAAGCTGGCACTGGTCGTCTGGATGATCTGGGGTGTCTTCCACGACCATGTCTACGCCAGCCGGCTCGAGCTCATGCCGGGGCTCGACCTGGTGCTGAGCGCCGACGCACTCTCCGTGCTCTTCGTCGCGCTCTCCACCGTGCTCTGGCTGGTCACGACACTCTATGCCATCGGCTACCTGGAGGACTCCCCGCACCGCAGCCGCTTTTTCGGCTTCTTCAGCCTCTGCGTCTCGGCGACGGTGGGTATCGCGCTCTCGGGCAATCTGCTGACCTTCGTGGTCTTTTACGAGATCCTGACGCTCGCCACCTATCCGCTGGTCGCCCATCGCGGCACCCCGGACGCGGACTACGGGGCGCGGGTCTATCTCGTCTACACCATGGTCGGCGGCGCCCTGCTGTTCGTCGGGGCGGTGTGGCTTCAGAGCCTCGTCGGTCCGGTCGACTTCACCCAGGGCGGCCTGCTCGGGTCAGTGCCAGACGCGCTGCACGGCCAGCTCGTCGTGATCTTTTTCGTGCTCCTGGCCGGGTTGGGGGTCAAAGCGGCGCTGGTTCCGCTGCACGGTTGGCTGCCCCAGGCCATGGTTGCACCGGCACCGGTCAGCGCCCTGCTCCACGCGGTGGCGGTGGTGAAGGCCGGAGCCTTCGGCATTGTGCGGGTGGTCTACGAGGTCTATGGGGTGGAATTCGCCCATGGTCTGGGACTGCTCGCGGCGCTCAGCGTCCTCGCCTCCGCGACCATCCTCTACGGCTCGCTGATGGCCCTGTCGCAGGACGGACTGAAGAAGCGGCTGGCCTATTCGACCGTGAGCCAGGTCGCGTACATCGCGCTCGGGGCCTCGGTGCTGGGTCCCATCGCCACCATCGGCGGCCTGGTCCACCTGGTCCATCAGGGCATCATGAAGATCACCCTTTTCTTCTGCGCCGGCAACTATGCCGAGACGCTTGGTGTGCACAAGGTGAGCGAGATGAACGGCGTCGGACGGCGCATGCCTTGGACCACGCTCGCCTTCACCGTCGGCGCGCTCGGCATGATCGGCATCCCGCCGGTCGCAGGCTTCGTCACCAAGTGGTATCTCGGTCTGGGCGCGGCGGCGGCCGGCGCCGAATGGGTGATCCTGGTCTTGGTCGCCAGCAGTCTGCTCAACGCGGCCTACTTCCTGCCCATCCTCTACCGCGCCTGGTTTCAACCGCCGCCCGACCGCTGGCCGGACGAGCACATCGGCGGCGGTCGCCCGATGTCTATGGGGGAGACCTCGCCCGCGCTGCTGTGGCCGCCGGTGGTCACGGCGCTCCTCTCCCTGCTCGCCGGTCTGCTGGCCGCCGCGCCCTTCAGCCCGCTGGAATGGGCGAGCTTGATCGCCAATCGGGAGTATGGGCGGTGATCTGGCTACTCCTTACATCCTTCGCGCTGCCACTGTTGCTGGCGCCACTGACACTCCATCCAAGGTTAAGATGGTTAACCGCCATTGCGCCGCTGCCGGCCCTCGCAACAGCCCTACTGTTGCCGATCGGCGCTCGGGTGGACCTGCCCTGGCTGCTGCTCGGCGCGACCCTGGGCATCGACACGCCCGGACGCATCTTTCTGCTCTTTACCGCGATCCTGTGGCTCGCGGCCGGCATCCAGGCCGTGCGCGCGCTGCGTGACGATCCGCAGGCCGGGCGCTTCCACCTCTTCTTCCTGCTCGCGATGGCCGGCAATCTCTGGCTGATCCTGGCGCTCGACCTAGTCGGCTTCTATACCGGCTTCACCCTCATGGGGATCGCCTCCTATGCCCTGGTGATCCACGACGGGAAACCGGAGTCGCTACGCGCGGGCAAGGTCTATCTGATCCTCACCCTGCTCGGCGAGACCACCCTCTTCATGGCGCTGGTGCTGATCGCGTATCAGACCGGCACGCTCGCGCCCAACGCGGCGGAGCTGGCCCGACTCGGCGATCTGCCGATCGGGCTGCTGCTGCTCGGGCTTGCGGTCAAGGCCGGGCTGATGCCGCTGCATGTGTGGCTGCCGCTCGCCCATCCCGCCGCCCCGGTGCCGGCGAGCGCGGTGCTGAGCGGGACCATGATCAAGGCCGCGCTGCTTGGCTGGCTACGCTTCCTGCCGTTCGGCACCCTGGCGCTACCGGACTGGGGGCTGGTGCTGGTGCTGGCGGGACTGATCACCGCGATCCTGGCCCCGGTGATCGGCCTAACCCAGGATAATCCAAAGGTCGTGCTCGCCTATTCCAGCGTCGCCAAGATGGGCTTCATGAGCCTGGTCCTGGGCGTGCTGATGATCCGGCCCGAGCTGGCCCAGGTCGGCGTGCTCGGTCTCGCGCTCTATGCCGGGTATCACGCCCTGACGAAAGGCGGACTCTTCCTCGGGGTCGGACTGCGGCACGCGGCCGGTCCCCGGCCGGCGATCCTGCTCGGACTCGGGGTCCTGGCATTGGTCATGGCCGGGCCGCCACTCAGCGGCGGGGTCATCGCCAAGGACGGTCTCAAGCCGGTACTGAGCGTGCTCGAAGCCGACTGGCTGAGCCTCGGTCTGACGCTGGTCGGAGTCGCCACGGTCCTGCTGATGCTGCGCTTCCTCTGGACCATCTGGCGCACAGAGCCGCACCCCGAGCCGGGCTACGGGGCCGTGACCGGCGTCTGGGGCCTGCTGATCGGGCTGGTGCTGGTCCTGCCGCCGCTTGTGGCGTTCCTCTCCGGGGCCAAGCTCGGCTGGACGAGCAACCTCGGCCCCCTTGCCATGGGGCTGGCGCTGGGGCTGCCGGCGCTACTC
>JBGSOR010000300.1:0-4459 GCA_041738985.1 Chromatiaceae bacterium
GCCGGTCCGGGGAGAGCCGCTCGGAGCGTTCGGCGAACGCCAGGATGGCCTGCTGGGTGGCGAGTGTCAGGCCGCGCGGGGGTGGGCGCGGGCTTGCGTTCGGAATCGCCGGCTTGCGATCACGGTCCTCCGCGTGGATGACCAGGGTTCCTGCGGCCAGGTCGCCGAGCCGGCGGAAGTCCGGATCGATCAGGGTCGAGATCAATCCAACCCCGTAGAAAATCGGCAAGAAGTCCACCACCCGCAACAGATTTCGAATCATGGATGCAGGCAGGCCCACCGGGGTGCCGTCGTCGTGGACCACCTCGAGCCCCATGGCACGCTTGCCCGGGGTCGCTCCCTTGAGGACCTCGAAGATCACCGGGTAGAGCCACTCGATGAGGAACGCACCCAGCAGGATCAGGCCGGCACCGAGTCCGGAGAAGGCCGCCAAAGGGGCCATCACCAGATAGAGCGCGAGCCGGATCAGCCAGTCCAGGGCCAGGGCGAGCGCCCGCGGGGCCGGCCCGGCAACGCGCAGACCCAGGTCCACCCCCTCGGGGGTCTCGTTGAGTCTGATGGTGTCGAGCAGGGTCGGCATGGGGCTGGGCTCGCGCCGATGGATTGCCAATGGATCGAGTGGCGGGTTGTTCCGGTCCGGGCCGAGGGGCCTCGGCCGGCAACTGGCCAGGCGGAGCCGGGCGAGCGCTGTCGAGCGTGCCTCAGCGGGCCAGCCCATCCCGCAGGTCGAATCGGCGCTCCAGTCAACGATACAAGGCCAGGGGGAAACACTCGGTGATCAGGATCACCGGATGCCCGTCGATGAAGATCCGATAGGTGCGAAAGACGGACTCGGTCCCGTCGGCCGAGCGCTCCAGACCGACGTCCAGCACCTCCCGGTAGCTCTCCAGGCCGCTGTCGCGGATCAGGGCGCCGATGCCGATCTCCCGGTCGATCAGACGCCGACGGAAGTCGACGGGGATCAGCTCGGTGCGGATTAGAGAGAATGCCTCGGCAAAGGCGCGTCCGCTGTGTACCCCGCGCAACCGCGCGTCGCGCACCAGGCAGCAATCGCCTTCGGCGACGGCGATCCAGGGCACGGGCGCGTGGGCGTCTTCGAAGCGTTGCTCCAAGGTATCCACGGCCACCGGCTCCCAGAAGTAGGCCTCGAGGATCTTGGTGACGGTACCGTCCGTCACCAGGAGCGCGCGCAGGAAGGGCGGCAGGTCGGTGAGCGGCAGGGGCCTACCCCGCTCGTCGCGGATGGCTCCTCCGGGGAGATAGCCGTCGCAGCGGAACGGCGACTCCGAAGGGTCGTCCAGTGAACGACCATAGTAGCGGCGCATGGGATAACGGGGTCTCGACTGATGGCAAGCCCCGATTGTGCCCTATCAAGGCCCAGGGGCTCCAGGTCGGAGCGGACTGCGGGACCTGTCTGGGTCCGGCAGACCATGACGGGGCGCAACCTATCGTCGCCCATTTGTGTGCCCCGCAGCTCGGTTCGCCATCCCGGACTTGATGTGTGCGTCGGTTTGACGCAAGCTTGCATGCCGGGTCCGACTCTTTCGGTTGTAGCCGTTCGCGGCACGCCGAGGCCCGGTCTTCCGAGCTCCCCGATAGCCCAGGACCGCCCGCGAGGCCTGCCTCCGCATGCGATTTTGGCCCGCGGGTATTCGGAAAAACCCGAACCTGTGTTATAAGAATATGGCCCTATGGCCAACCCTACGGAGATTTTACCAATGACCAAGATCGTCAAGCTCGCTTCCCTGTCCGCTGCCGCGCTTCTGGGCGCCTCCATGCTCGGCGGCTGCGCCACCGACCAGACCGCCCGCGACATGGCTCAGCAGGCGCTGGACAAGGCCAACGCTGCCCAGTCCTGCTGCGACGCCAACACCGAGCGTCTGGACCGCATGTATCAGAAAATCATGTCTAAGTGAAGCCTCTCGGCTGAGCTGCGCCGGCTTCCCACGAGCTGTGGGAGGCCGGTGTTTTCCTTTACCGCCCGCTCCACCGCCTGCCAGTCCATCTGAAGCCCTTCGGCATTCGCCACCGACTCGGGTATCACCGAGCGAGGGGATTGTCGCTTCTCCTCCTTGTCGATGTGGACCTCCAGATAGAGGTCGTCCCCCAGCCAGCCGAGCTTGTAGGGCTGATCCACGATCGTCACCGGGGTGCCCTCGCTCACTTGCGGGAACAGCTCCGCTATCCCCTCGTTATTCATGCGGATACAGCCGTGGCTGACCTGCATGCCCAGTCCCCAGGGCTTATTGGTGCCGTGGATCAGGTATCCGGGTACGCTCAGGCGCATGGCATAGGGGCCTAGCGGATTGTCCGGACCGGCGGGTACGACGTCCGGCAAGATGTCGCCGTTGGCGGCGTGCTCGGCGCGAATCGATGCTGGAGGGGTCCAGGTTGGGTCCTTCACCTTGGTCTTTATGGAGAACGAGCCCAGCGGGGTGTTCCATCCCTCGCGCCCGATGCTGATCGGATAGCTCTGGACCTCGTTCGGATTGCCCGCCGGATAGTAGTAAAGCCGCATCTCCGGGCGGTTCAGGACCAGGCCCGAGCGCGGGGTATTCGGCAGCACGTAGAAGGATGGGACCAGCACCTCGCTGCCGTCTCCGGGCACCCACATATCGACCTTGGGGTTGGCCTGGTTCATGTCCTGGTAGCCGAGCTGATTCTGGCGCCCAATGTCTAGCAAAGTGTCCTTGTGCCGGCTCTTTACATAGAAGGGCGACCCAATCACGCTATCGCCCGGATGGGCGAGTACGAAGGTTTCGGCCTGGACGCTGCCGGCGCTCAGGGCAAGCGCGAGCGGTACCCCAAGCGGGACTAAAACCGTGCAGGCGGCGGCGAGTCCCCGCCTCCGCCAGGTCCCGTTCGATTTCTTGTTTTCCTCAATATCTCTCATTGATTCCACCTGTTTCGATAGCAGCACGATGAAAAAACCGTCGCGATTGTCTCATGTCCGCAATATCGGGGTCGCGGCCCATGTGGATGCGGGTAAGACCACGCTGACCGAGCGCATCCTGTTTTATACCGGTGCGTCCTACAAGATCGGGGAGGTCCACGATGGGGCCGCCCATATGGATTATCTGGCCGAGGAGCAGCGCCACGGGATCACCATCACCTCCGCCGTCACCAAAGCCCCCTGGCGGGACCACCTGATCCAGCTCGTCGACACCCCCGGACACGTGGATTTCACCATCGAGGTGGAGCGCGCCATGCGCGTCCAGGACGGTTGTGTGCTGGTCCTGGACGGGGTTCGAGGGGTTGAGCCCCAAACGGAGACGGTGTGGCGCCAGCGTACCCGATTCAACCTGCCGGCACTCTTCTTCGTTAACAAAATGGACAGACCGGGGGCGGACTTCAAGACGTGCCTCGCGGCCATCCGCTCGCGGCTGAAGGCCGAGCCGGTGCCGATCGCGGTTCCCCTGACGGAGGGTGCCGGTTCCCCCTGCGTCGTGCATTTGATCGACCGGACGCGAATTCGTTTCACCGGGGAGCAGGGCGAGGTGGTCGAAGCGGAGCCCTGTCCAGATGGCCTTTGGGAGCGTCTCGCCCCGGAGCGGGAGGCATTGGCCCTGGCCGCGGCAGAATTCGACGAGGACCTGGCGGAGCGGGTCCTGTCCGGAGAGGAGCCCGCCCCCGCGGCCCTGCGTGCGGCCATCCGCGCGGGTACCCTTGCGGGACGGCTGTTTCCCTGCTACGGCGGGAGCGCGCTCCGCAATCTGGGAGTGCAGCCTCTGCTCGACGGGGTGCTGGACTTCCTGCCGGCCCCCCCGGACCGACCCCCAGCGGTCGGCCGCCGGCCAGACGGCAGCACCGAGGAGGTGATCCTGGGAGGCGATGGCCCGCTCGTGGCCCTGGCCTTCAAGGTCCAGCTCTGGGACGGCCGCCGCCACGTCTTCGCGCGCATCTACCGCAACACCCTTCATGCCGGGGACACGGTCGAGTTTGTGGGTCCGGACGGGGTGACCCGGCGCGAGCAGGCGGCCCGGCTGTTCGAGGTCGATGCGGGCAAGAAGGCCAAGCTGGACCGAGCGGAGCCTGGCCAGATCGTCCTGATCGCGGGCCTGCGCTTCGCCACCACCGGCGACACCCTGTGCGCCCCGGGGCACCTGCTGGGCCTGGAGCGCATCGAGGCGCGCGACCCTGTCCTTGGGCTCGCCATCGAGCCCGCCGCCGGGACCGAGGAAGAAAAGCTCCTGGAGGTCTTGGGCAAAGTGGCTCAGGAAGACCCCACGTTGCGCGTCGAAGAGGATCCCGAGACCGGCCAGCGACTGCTGAGAGGTATGGGCGAGCTGCACCTCCAGATGGTGCTGGAACGAATGGGGCGCGAGTTCGACGTGCATGTCCGGACCGGACGCCCTGCGGTGGCGGTGCGCGAGACCATCCGCCGGGCCGCCTTGGCAGACGCCCTGTTCGCCCCGCCGCCCCTGCCGGACTCCCGCCAGCCGGACCTGATGGCGCGGGT
>JBGSOR010000304.1:0-5978 GCA_041738985.1 Chromatiaceae bacterium
CGCCGCCGCGGCCGCGGCGAGATGCTCCGGCTCCAGCCGGCACACATAGCCCTGGCCGGCCAGGTTCTGGCCCAGGGTTCGATTGAAGGCGGCCGCGCCCGCGAGGTAGGCAAGGAACGCCAGCACGAAGGCCAGGGCGGCGATGGCGGCGGACTGCACCATGGGCATGAGTACCACGGTGCCGTTGCGAAAGCCGAAGAGCCGCAGCAGGGCCAGGTCGCGGCGCTTGCGGTCCACGTTGACCCAGAGGGCGCCGCCGAGGGCCAGGGCGCAGCCGGTGAGTCCGATCAGGGCAATGACGCGCAGGATGTAGGAGAGCGTGCGGTCGAAGGCGCGCAGGGTCTCGATCCGCTCGGCCTGGGTGCGGATCTCGATCCCCTGGTCGCGCATGAGCCCCGCCAGGGTCTCCACGGACTCCAGGTCCCGGGCATAGACCCGGGCGCCCGCAAACTCGGTCCGGCCGCTGGCGATGGGGGACCGCAGCTCCGCATCGGTCAGGGAGTCGCGCAGTCCGTCACGGTAGTCCTCCGACGCGACCAGGAGATCCAGGTGGGTGAAGACCGCTTCCCGAGCGACCTTGGTCTCCGGGATGACCCCGATGACCTCCAGGCCGAGCTGGACGTTCTCGGGGATGCCGTTGCGCGAGCGGCGAAAGATGCCGGAGAGCGGCGCCCCGGGGACCCAGCCGATCCGCTTCGCCAGGACCTCGGTGAGCAGGACCTGGTCCGCATGGGCGGGGGAGGGGAGCTCGGCGGGCAGAAGGGGGTCGTCGGGGGCCGTGGGGACCAGGTCGATGGCCTCGAAGGGGCGGCGATCGGTGTCCACCAGGTCGATGGTGGCATTGATGGTGCGGGTGCGCGGGACCAGGAATCCCAGGTCCGGCCGTTGGGCTATGGTTTCGAACCAGCTGCGGTCCAGACGATGCGCGCCGTAGACCACGATCTCCAGGTTGCGCGGGTCGTTGCGCAGATCCTGGCGCAGGGTCGCGATGACCCCGGTCTTGAGCCCGAGCAGGAGCATCAGGGGCGCGATGATGGACGCCACGGTGAGGACCAGCACCAGGGTGGTCCGGCGGTCGTGCCAGAGGTCCTGGAGTGCCAACCGGAATCCTTCGGTGCGGGATTGGCGGGCCTTGGTCTTGGGGCGTACCGACATTCCGCTAGCCCTCGAACCTGGATCCGAACCCATCCGCCAGGGGCGCGGCCTGGATCTCGCGCAGCCCGTGGGCGCGCACCCGGGCCTGCTCGTGGGTCGCGAGGATGACGCCCGTGTTAAGTCGCTCCACCAAACTGAAGAAGAGCTCCATCACCTCGTCGCCCAGGCGCGGATCGAGCGCGGAGGTGGGCTCGTCCGCCAGCACCAGCCTGGGCCGATGTGCCAGGGCGCGGGCGATGGAGGCGCGCTGGTATTGGCCCACGGAGAGCTGGGCCGGCTTCTTGCGCAGCAGGTCTCCGATCTGGAGCTGCTCGACGATGGCATCCAGGTCAGGGTCCCGCTCCGGCAGGCGCAGCAGGCGGCGGTTGATGGCGATGTTGCCCGCCACGCTGAGATAGGGCAGCAGGCCGCCGGTCTGGAGCACGAAGCCGATGGCGGCGGCACGGGTGTGGGCCATGTCAGCGTGCCGGCCTTGTTGCCACAGGCTGGCAATGTCCTCGGGTATCCCATCCGCCAGGAATCTAAACCGCCCGGCGGCCAGCGGGCGCACGACGAGTCCCAGCAGCTCCAGGGCCGTGCTCTTGCCGCAGCCGCTCTCGCCGGTCAGGGCGATCATCTCCCCGGTGCGCAGGTCAAGGCGCGGGATCTCCACCCGGAACGCCTGGTCGCCGCTGCCGCGGGCGAAGCTCAGGTCGGCGCAGTCCAGCAGCAGGTCCATCGTCTTGTCGGGGTAGATTCAGCCGCACACGGTCACAGGGTAGCCGCTCAAGGCAGGTCCTTCAGCGGGATGGGATAGACCGCCTCCCGATGGCGCGGGTTGTCGGTCTGCGCGATGTCGATCCAGCCAAAGCTATCGGCATAGTAGCGGGAATAGAGCAGGACCTTCTTGCGCAGCCGGTCCACGAAGTCGGCCTGCCGCTGCAGGCCCCAGCTGGTCCAGTCGCTCCTCTTCAGGTCTAGTACGTCGCTCTTGTAGGGAAGACCCTCCAGATACTCGAGGAGCAAGTCGCGCTCAGCCAGCTCCGAGGTCCGGCGTCGGCCAGTCGCGGCCGGGTCTCGCTCGAAGGCGGCGGCAATGGAGGCCAGCCGGTCGTAGAAGTCTTGTGCGGTGCTGGCACCCTCCATGTCCGTCTGGGCCGTGTCGATGACCTGGGAGACTAGCTCCTTCAGGTCGGAGAGCTGGTCGCGGGTCATCAGAACCCGCACGTCCACCGTGCGCAGCCCAGGGTCGGCGAGGTCGGTGTCGGAGATCCATGCCTCGAAGACCTCCGGGGCAACGGTTTGGCGACGCTCCCCCAGATAGGCAAGCTGCATGGCGTGGCCCAGGGAGGCGACGACGGCCTGGATGCGCGCCCGCTGATCCTTGTCGTCTGCCGCGTCCGTCGGTGCGGCGGCGCGCGCGCGCGGGCTCCCATCGGCGGGGGCCGCTTGTCCGCTCGCGGTCTGGGCGATCTGCCCGATCACGCCCTCGGCAAAGGTATCGATGGCCGTCCGGAAGCGCTTCCGGTTTCCGTTCGCGACCGGGAAATAGGCTTCTTGCTGGGTCATCGCGTTGCGGGCCAGCTCCTTGTACTGCCCCGCGGCGCGCGCAAGGTTGCCGACGCGTCGGGCCTCCGCGGTCTGCAGGTGCATGACGGAGATCGCCACCCCGGCCCGGCGGGCGAGATCCTGAACGGTCGAGGCGTTGAGCCCGGTGCGCGAATCGACCCCTAGGACCGTCTGACCTGGACCGGGCAATGCCCCTGGTGGGTTATTGCAGGTGCCGTCCAGGGCACCTGCATCGGTGATCAGCACGATATAACGCGCATCGAAGCGGTCGAGCCAGCCAGGCATCTCCAGGGCGGCAACCACCCCGGCATAGGGGTCCTCGTCGAAATGGTCGGTCGCCACCGGGGCCTCCTGCAGCGCTTCGACTCGGGACAGGAATTCCTTGCCATTGTGGACCTGGGTCGGGGCGGCGTAGACGCGGGCGACATATTCGAGCTGCTCGTTTGTCTGCGGGCTTGCGGATTCCGCGCGGAAGGCGACTAGGCCGAAGGCGACCTTGTCCAACAGCCCGGCGGCGCGAATGCGATCATAGAAGCGGGCGATCGCCGCGCGGGTCTCGTCGATGTAGGGACCCATGGAGATGCTGGAGTCCACCACGAAGACGATTGCGGCCTTAAAGGATCGAAGCTGCTCGGCCTGAGACTGCGAGCTGGCATCCGGGGTCGGCGGTGCGGATGCCGGAGACGCGGCGTCGGGCAGGGTGACGGACGCGACCTTGAGTGCGCGCAAGGGGTTGCCGGCGGGGTTGGTGTAGTCCTTTAGGTCCAGGATCGGCAGCAGATAGAACCGGTCGTAGATGTCCACATAGGTGTCTGGCTCCAGGGCGACCACCCGCGGGTCCGGCGTACCTGTCGCGATTCCCTCGACGATGGCTCGCCCGGCCGCGGCGGGAGATGGGGAGTCCAGTACCGTGCGCAGGGAGTCCCAATCCCGGAAGAAGGCCAGCCGCTCGCGCCCCGCCGGGTTGGTGAGGGCCAGGGTCAGCTCCTGGTTCCAGATCAGGGTGTCGTTCTCCGGTACCCAACCCAGGAGGTTCTTGCCCGTGGAATCTGTCCCGACTCGCAGCCATTCCTCGCCGCCGGAGCGGCGGCGCTCGTAGACATAGAGCCGGCTCAGGGCGTTGATCAGGCGTCCGCCATCCGTGCCTGGTGCATCGCTCGCCGCGGCACCGGGCTTGGTCAGGACCCGTTGGTACAGCACGGTGGCGCCGGGGAGGGTCAGGGGCGCCGTCGCCGCAGCCGCCCAAGCCAGGATCGACAGGACGAGCAGCGCCAGGCCGGCGAGCAGGCGTAGTGCAGGGAAGAGGGGCATGGTGCGTCTCGCGCTACGATCCATCTTGTGGACTGATGCGTATTGACCGGGTCTTGGCCGATGCGTTGATCTGGACATAACGGCCAAGACCGGGCGTTGGCTAAGCGCACACGGATGCGCAGATTGGCCCGCCCCGCGGTCAGCAATTACTCCTGGTACGACAAAACGTCTGCGCCGGACAAAGCGGCGAGGGCGGACTCCACACCCTGGAGGTAGCAGGCAACCAGCCTATGCGGCCTCATGCAGCCGCTTATCCAGCTCCCCGCGCAGGGCGAGGAAGTGGCGGTAATCGTTGGCCCAATCGACGACGCGGGCATCGTCCCCAAGCTCGCCCTTCGCGTAGCGGGCGAAGAAGTCCTCGGACTCCATGCCGGCCTCAGCCTCGTAACGGCTCAGGCGCTTGGCGAGCGCGACCAGAGCATCAAGCGGGGAGTCGAATTGCAGTCTCTGTTTACGCACCGACCGATCCTCAGGGGGATTGCGCGAGTCTAACGGAAGTCTACGCCAGTAGGGGGAGGTGTCGGGGCCTGGCCTTAGGCCCAACGGGACACCATTCGGCATCCTCTCGGGTGTAATCGGATTGGGGCGGCCAGCTACCTCACAGCGTCGAGCCGCCCGCCCTGTGGCGCTAGGGTCAGCGGGTATGCAGTGCCCGACCGGCTATTTCCGCGGTTTTGCCGATTTCCCCGCGCCGCCTTTCTTGAACGAGGGGATACGAAAACCCGGACGCTTGATCGAGCCGAGGAGCTTTGCGGTGCTCAGGGTCTGCGGATGCTTGGCGCCGAGGAGCTGCCGGAAGATTTCGTGGGCGGCCTGGGCTTGCGCATGCGCCTCGTTGGTCTTGCCGAGCTTCAACAAAAAGCTGGCGGTGTTATGCAGACACTTGGCCGTGGCGGGATGCTTCGGGCCGAACAGGGCATGCTGAATGGCGAGACCCTGCTGGGCCAGCTCCAACGCGCGTTGCTGGTCGCCAAGGGCGCTGGCGTAGCTGGCCATGCTGCTGAGCGACATGGCCGTGTCGGGGTGCCGGTCGCCGAGGACGGCGCGTTGGATGGCCAATGCCTGCTCGGCCAGCTCCATCGCGCGTTGCGGCTGGCGCAGTGCATTGGTGAAGAAGGCAACGCTATTCAGCGACGCGGCAGTGTGGGGATGATGGTCCCCGGACAGGTCGCGGTGGATGGCCAGCGCCTCCTCGGCCAATTCCAGGGCCTGCAACGGGCGGCCCAGGTTATAGGTGTAGGTGGCGACATTCGCGAGGGTCGCGGCGCAGTCGCGATGCCGCTCGCCGTAGAGCTCCCGGCGGATGGCGAGCGACTGCTCGGCCAGCTCCAGGGCGCGCTCCTGGTTGCCCAGCACGGAGGTGTAGGCGGCGATGTTGCCGAGCGATCTGGCCGTGTCCGCATGGCTGTCGCCGAACAGCCCCCGGCGGATAGCCAGGGCCTGCCCGGCCAGCTCCAGGGCGCGCTTCGACTCGCCAAGCGCATCCAGGGCGTAGGCGAGGTCGTTGTACAGGCGCGCCAGGAGGGCCTGGTCGTCGCACCCGTGCTCCTTGTATTCTGCCAGCCCCAGCTCGGTCAAACGGCGGATCTCGTGCGGTTGGCCAAGCTGCAAGGGGACATAGACCTGGAGCCAGGCCAGGCGGGCGGCCTGTTGGGGGGCGAGCCGGACCGCATGGTCGTGCCAGGCACGCAGGTGATCCAGCTCGGCATCGAACAGCGGCAGCCCCAGCACGTCGCCGAGTAGGCCGCTGAACCAGGCATCGACCCGTCCGCACAGCTCGGACGTCCAGTCGGACCGATCGGCGATGGGGACCTGCTCGCGGCGCATCTCCTGCACCAGGCGGTGCAGCCCGTAGCGGTCCGTCTCCGGCACCGGCTGGATGATGTGGAGCGCCATGCCCAGTTCCAGGGCAGCGGCGAGCTCCGCACCATCCGTGACGCCGACCAGGGCCGCCAGCAGGTCGC
>JBGSOR010000347.1:0-2480 GCA_041738985.1 Chromatiaceae bacterium
CTATCCTGGCCTGGACTCCCGCCTGATGCCGCAGCGGCGACGGCCTGCTCTCGTGCCGCGGCCTCCCGCCGCTCTTTTTCGCGGGCGGCGAGGGCGGCCGCTTGGGCTCGCTGCTTTTGGACGTAATTGCCGTAGTCGGGCCCGGAGCCAACGATGCTTACCTTGGTGCCCAGGTCGACATGCTCGAAAAGGACGGGCGCGAGCTTGCCCGGCAAGCGGATGCAGCCATGGGAGGCAGGCCGCCCCGGGCGGGGGATGGGGCCCGCATGGAGACCGACGCCGTCATTGGTCAGGCGCAGAAAATAGGGCATCTTGGCCCCCTCGAAGCGGGCTCCGGCCGGGACCGGATCGCGGCCGGCCTTGGCGTCCGAGCGCACCACCTTGCCGCCCTGGGTGTAGATCTTGCCGTAGAGGTTGGAGCGCTTGTTCGCGACCTTCTCGATCACCTCGAAATGACCCGTCGGGGTCGGGAACTTGCTGATCCCGGATGCCACCGTGGTCCAGCCGATCTGCTCCTGGCCGTCGTAGAAGCGGGCCTTCTGCTCGTCCGTGTTCACCACGATCCGGGACACCCTGCGGCCGTTGCCTTCCCATTCGTAGAGCTTGCCGGACTTCGGCTTCTCCTGGGGTTCCGGTATCGGCTCCGGCGCCGTCTGCTCGGCGACCTGGCGGTCTCGCTCCGCGTCCTCGGCGGGCTTGCTCTCGGCCCGTGCGAGGAAGCGGTTTACCTCGGTGCAGGCGGATAGGCCAAGAAGCAGGGGTGCCGTGAGGCCGATGACGAGTAGGCGGCTAATCACGGCGGGAAGCCGATGGTAGGTCATGATCTTCACTTGTCCTGCGCCATCACTGAAGGACATTGGCGCGACTTCAATTGGCAAATTGGCGTTAGCATAACCGCTTCACTGGGTTGAGGGCACCCCGGAGGTGGGTTGGTGCACGAATCTGGGGGCGCGGGGCTGGTGCAATTGCGGCGCTGGAGAGTGCGGCGTGCGGCGGGTTGAGCCGGTATTGAGCCGGTATTGAGCCGCTGCGACCCGGCGGATGGGCTCAAAGTTCCGCGCGCCCGGAGATCCGGCCGCAACGCTGACACTCCCTGCTTCCTCAGCGGAAGCGGTCATCCACCAACTCCAGGGTCTGCCAGGCGCTCACGGGTGGGAGCCGGGTTCGGGCGACGGCGGCGATGTACCCGCGGGCCGGGACGAAATGTCTGATCTCGGGGGCGCGGTCCCCGGGGGGTCGCGGTCGAAACAGCCCGCGACCGTCCGCCTTGGCATCCGCCTCCAGGGCGGTCCAGGCGCCATAGAAGACCTCGAGGGCCTCGGACTCCGGCAGGGCGGCGATCGCCTCCGCTCGCCCTGGCTCGAACATCCGTCGGGCGATGGCCGCCAGGCCCCGGCGCGGTCGTACCTGCTCGCAGTCCACCCCAAGGGCGCTGCCCAGCGAGATCCCGACCAGGGCCAGATCCCCCGCGGTGGTCAAATTGAACTCGAAGCCCGGGGGTGCATTGGCCAGGGCCGGTTTCCCCGCAGGCCCATAGCGGAACGCCAGGGCCGCGGGCGGTGCGTCCAGATAGAGCCCCAGGATTCGCCGCAGGCCCGCCTGGGCAAGGATGTAGCGCCCCCGATAGGTCCCGTGGGTCATGCCCTGGGCGCGGGTCCTCTGGTCTTTGCCCAGCATCTCGAGGCACGCCCTCAATCGCAACTCCTCAGTCGCGTCGGAGGTGCCGGTTGGGACGCGCCACAGGTGCAAGTCGCGCTGCGCCAAGCCCGGGGCGGACTCCCGGGGGACCCAGAGCAGTGCTTCCTCGGTGTTGGGGGTTTCGAGATCGATCGGCATTTCCTTATACTCTCCCAGAAGGCCCGGGTCTCTTATCCAATCGGGTCCCAGTCGGAGACGCAAGTGCAGGCGATCCCACTCGAGCTCGTCGAGGTCTACCGCGGTATCACCGATCGGGAACGGGTCGAGGCCCGGGTCGAGACGATTTGTCTTAAGGGGTGCCGCCAGGTTCGGCGGGACATCGCACTCCTCGAGTCGGGGGCCGAGATCCCGGAGACCCGGGGTCTGGTCCCCGAAGAGCGGCGCCTGCTGCTCTGCGAGCTGAAGCAGATCATGGCCGTCTACGGCGACAGCTGCCGCATCGATTAGACTCTCCGCGCCCCTTGACGCGTCCCCGGCGCGCCTCTCCTGTGCTCCCGGCAGGAGCTGTGGGCGGCGCGGGTCGCCCAGCTCACCCCATGCACCCTCACCAGGACCATCCCGGCCCCATGATCAGCATTACTGAAATCATCAGTCAGGAGCTGGGCGCCCGCGCCGCCCAGGTGGAGGCCGCGGTGCGGCTGCTGGACGAGGGGGCCACCGTGCCCTTCATCGCCCGTTACCGCAAGGAGGTCACCGGCGGTCTGGACGACATCCAGCTCCGCCACCTGGAAGAGCGCCTGGTCTACCTGCGCGAGCTGGCGGAGCGGCGCGCCGCCGTGCTC
>JBGSOR010000352.1:0-4731 GCA_041738985.1 Chromatiaceae bacterium
CCCCGCGGGCGGCCATGCTCTCGGCCGGCACCTTGACGACCGCGGCGGACCTATCCAACCGGCGGCTGGGGCTCAAGCGATCGGACGCCTGGCTCTGCTGCCTGCCGCTCCGCCACATCGGCGGCCTCTCCATCGCCTACCGGTGTGCCCTGGCCGGCGCGACCCAGATCCTGCGTCAAGGCTTCGAGGTGCAGGCGGTAGCGGATGACCTGGCGCGCCACGCGATTACCCACGTCTCCCTGGTCCCTCCCATGTTGGCCCGGCTCCTGGAGCTGGACCGTCCGCCCCCGCCCGGTCTGCGTGTGGTCCTGGTGGGTGGACAGCCTCTCAGCGAGGCGCTTGCGCAGCGGGCCATCGACCGGGGCTGGCCCATTCACGCCACCTACGGCATGACCGAGACCGCCTCCCAGATCGCAACCTCGGAGCGGCTCCGGGCGCCCCCGACCGGGGGCCGTGTCGGTCTGCCGTTGACCGGACTGGAGCTGGACTGCCCACGCTGCGTCGATGCCCCCGCCCCACTGCGCATCCGCGGCCCCCTGGTCATGGCCGGCTATGCCAACCGTTCCCGGACCCCGGGTATTGGCCTTGACGACGGCTGGCTGGCTACCTCCGACTTAGCCTGCCTGGACCCGGACGGCAGCCTGCGCATCCTCGGCCGTGCAGACGATGTCCTGGTGTCCGGCGGGGTCAACGTGCACCCGTCGCGCGTGGAGTCGGTGCTGCTCAGTGCGCCCGGGGTACGCGACCTGGCGGTGGTCGGGGTCGCCGACCCGGTCTGGGGCCAGCGCCTGGTGGCGGTCTATTGCGGCGATGTCTCGCCCACGGACCTGGACGCCTGGTGCCGGTCCAGGCTCCTGGGCAGCGAGCGCCCGAGGGGCTTTCTTCCAGTCCCCGAAATCCCCCTGCTGGAGTCTGGAAAGCGCGACCGACGGCGTCTGCTCGAGCTGGCTAGGCGCATCGGGGAGCAGCATCGCTAGGCTCAGCGCCATCCGGGCAAGCCCGCTCATTGCTTGGCGATAGCCGACAGGCTCGTTGCCCCATCATAGAGTACCGTCAAGCCGCGGCCCGGGCAGGCGGGCGCCGGCGAACTGTCGGCGCCGGGGCGATCGGTTGGGGGCGAGGGCATCTTGGGGTCTGGTATAGGGATGGACCCGGCGCGGGCTCAGGGGTAGAGGGCGAGCCGAGCAAAGCAGAGATCCGCTCGCATCTCCCGGCCAATGGCCACCAGGCCCAGGCGCTTGAGCCTGGCCAAGTCCAGGGGCAGGTCGATGCGGTAGCCCTGAAACTGCCGGAAGGGCAATCGCAGCCTCTGCCAGGCGGGCGTCGCCTGAAAGCCGGCACGGTAAGACTGCCAGACGATGCGGGTGTCGGCGGTGCGCAAGTGAAGGTTGTAGCCCTGCCCGTTGCCGTACACGTCAATCTCGATGCCGGCGTAAGCGCGGGCGTTCAGCGGGCCGGCCAGGTCGAGGCTGGCCTGTACGAAACCGCCGTTGTTCAGCAGGCTGACGTCTCCGGTAAGTCGCAGGCAGGGCCGCGAGTCTACCGTCGCCGCCTCCAGGTCGCCAGCTGAGACGCCACCCATCACCCGGTCGGTGACGAGCCTCCAGCAGACCCCGCTGCTCGCGCACAGCGCGCCGCCGGTGCGGTCATCGAGGATCAAGGGTTCGTCTGCGGCAGGCGACGGCATGCTTATGAAGCTCATCTCTTCAGCCAGAACAAACCATGGACATGGTCGGCATCTTGGGGGTGGCGAAGCGAAGTGTCAAACCGGGGATCTGGGAGAGTACCGCTCGGCTGAAACGGCATCGAAGTGCCAAAGTGGTACGTGCCGTGCTCCCCACAAACCAGGAGAGGCGAGCCGGGGCGTGGCGATGACCTTGCTGTTGGGCTGGCATGGCTCAGCCGGCCAGGGCGCCCGAGCAGCTCGATCCCTGTCCGGCGGTGCAGCCATAGCAGTGGTCCGCCACCTGGATCGGTCGCCCTGGCAGGCGCCCCAAATCGAGGTCGCGCAGGTGAAGGTGGGACCGGGTGCCGGCGTGGAGCGGGAGGTCGAGCATCTGGTTGAAGTCGCAGTCGTAGACGAAACCCCGCCAGTCGATGCTGATCAGGTCGCGGCACATGACCGATCCGAGGTTATCGGCGCGATGGGCCGATTTCAGCAGTTGCAGATAGGCGTCGAACTGACCCTTGGAGATGAGGGTGCTGCCGAAGCGCTGGATCGGCATGTTGGCCAGGGTGTATAGGCGGTCGAACCGGATGCCGTATTCCTCGGAAAGCCGCGCCCGATAGGCCGCCTCCAGGCCCGTCTGCTCGGGCGGCAGCTCTGGGCCCTGGGGGTTGTAGATCAGGCTCAGCACCAGACCGGAATCGCCTCGGCCGTAACCCAGGGCGTTCAGCCGTCTCAGGCCGGAGATGCTGGCGTCGAACACACCCTTGCCGCGCTGCGCCTCGACATTTCCCCGCAGGTAGCAGGGCAGCGAGGCGATGATCTCGACGCCCTGAGCGGCCAGGAATTCCGCCAGGTCCTCCTGGCCGGGTTCCTCGAGGATGGTGAGATTGCAGCGGTCGATGACCCGGGCCCCTAGGGCTCGTGCCCGGGTCACGAGGTCGCGAAAGTCCGGGTGCAGCTCGGGCGCGCCGCCGGTGAGATCCAGGGTCTCGATGCCACCACGCGCCAGAACGGCAAGTAGGGTTTCGATGGTGTCCCGGTCCATGCGCTCGGTACGGTTCGGCCCCGCCGCGACATGGCAATGCACACAGGACTGATTGCAGCGGTAGCCCAGATTGGCCTGAAGGGTCTTCAGGCCGCCGCGACGAATTGCGGGAAAGTCGCTATCGCGCAAGCGGGGGAGTGTGTCATGCATGGTCGATTGGCCTGGCTCGACTGGTATGGAGGTTTCGCTCGTTATGCCCGAGATGAGGGAGACCGGCGGCGCTGGCTGTTCGTTGCACCCTGAGCATTGCCCGGGCAAGATCTTGGCGGCGGGCAGACCGGGTCAGGGGGCCTCGCCGCGGGCTGCGCCAGCCGATCCTTCGGCCGACGGCGCGCGACAGATAGCGCGCACGAGTCTCATCAGCTCATCCAGGTCGCGGCAGGCCCGCAGGCGCTGGGCGTCGATGCACAGGGTCGGCTGGCCCTTCCCCAGGCACAGGACCGCCGGCAGGGTGACCGCAACCTCCGGGAAGCGGGCATGCAGCTCATCCCGGTGCAGAAACTCGCAGTCGGCATCAAGGGTGTCGAGAAAGGCACGCCAGGCGCCCCGCTCCTGAAACCAGCCGTAGGTCACCTTGCAGAGCGCGCATTGGTAAGTCTGCGGCGACAGGATCTTGTGCGCTGCATCTGCCAAGGTGTTGAACAGGCCGGAGTCGGCGTTGTAGACGAAGAGTAGCCGCGGGCGTGCGTTCATGGCCGGTACGCCGGTGCGGCCCTTGTCCCAGACGGCGGTCCCGGCGGCAACTCCGCCAAGAAGGGGATGGCCAGCAGTCGGAGCGGACCCTGCCAGGCGTTGCCCTCGAAGCGGCCGATGCCGAAACGGATCGCCTGGGTGTCCTCGCGCAACCGCAGCGATCCGAACAGCCGGTCCCAGAAGGAGAAGATGGTGCCGTAATTGGAATCCGTCTCGATCCGGATCTCGGAGTGGTGCACGCGATGCATGGATGGAGGGACGATGAGCCGCCGCAGTCCCCGGTCGATGCGCGCCGGCACTGCCAGATTGCTGTGGTGGAAGAGGATCACGGCGATCATGACGGCCTTGTAGAGTGCGAAGGTCTGAAGGCTCATGCCGAGGGCGACGATCACGGGCAGGTTCGCCAGGCCGGACAGTAGGATCTCGCCGGGATGAAAGCGCAGCGCCGTGGTGCAGTCCATGGCCGGGTCTGTGTGATGGACACGGTGGAAGCGCCACAGGAAGGGTATCCGGTGATTGGCGCGGTGCCAGGCATACATCCAGAGATCGAAGAGCAGGAAGCTGATCAGGGCGCAGCCGAGCCCGCCGAGGTCGAGGCGCGGGCACAGCCCCCAACCCTGCTCGCTGCCGAGACTGAAGGCCCGAAGCAGGAGCGGTGTCAGCGCCGCACCGACCACGCCACTCGAGATGGCCAGAACAAGATTGCGGGCGCCATGGACATAGCGCCGGTCTCGGGACTGGTAATAGGGTAGGGCCCCCTCGACGACAAAAAGCCCCGCCAATACGGCGAGGCCGACCCACAGGTCGAGATTCATGCCGCATCAGCCCGTGGGATCGCGCCGCGTTGCCGTTCGTAGCTGGCCGCGAGGCGTTCGGGCGGGGAGCCGAACAGGAAGCGTGCAAGCAAGAGGCCATTTGCCAGCTGCTGTCGCACCGGCCCGTTGGCAAGGAAGCGGCTGGCCGAGGTGGTTACCGCGCTCGGCAGCTTGGCGACGCGACTGCACCGGCGCACGCGGCGGGCCAGCTCCACATCCTCGAACAGCGGCCAGTCGGGGAAGCCGCCGACGGCATCGAAGAGGTCGCGCCGGATGGTCATGGCCTGATCGCCGAAGGTCGTCAGCCGCGACTCGAAACGCGAGCCCCAGGCATAGACGCCGAGCAGCCAGTGGCGCTGATCGAAGGCAAGCCGGAAGCAGGCCATACCGATGCCGGGGTCGCTAAAGGCGGCCTCGAGGACCGACCCGGCATCGCGGGGCAGGTCCGTGTCGTCGTGCAGGAACATCAGCAGCTCGCCCGTCGCGGCGCGGGCCCCGCCGTTGCACTG
>JBGSOR010000362.1:0-23140 GCA_041738985.1 Chromatiaceae bacterium
GCCCGGGCCCTCCCGGATGCGGCTCGTCGGCTCGGCCGGGCTCCGCGCCCTCTGAGACCGAACACGACGGGATTCTGCGCGGGCGGCCTCCGGGTCCCCGCGCGCCCGTTAGAGGAAACCTGCGTTTCGACGGACCTCGGGCCTTCGATCCCGATCATGGCCAAGGTCCCGATGATCGGGGTTTCCCCTAGCCTTCGCGAATGATTTACCATGGCTTTCGCACGGCAACGACGATTCAGATGCGGTACACAGGCAACCAGGTCCCCATGCACACTCGACCCCAGCTCGGCCTCGGTCCTCCGGCACTCGACAAGTGTCCTACCGGTATCAGGGGTCTGGACGAGATCGCGGAGGGCGGCCTGCCCCGGGGCCGGCCAACCCTCGTCTGCGGCGGGGCGGGCTCCGGCAAGACGCTCCTGGCGATGGAGTTCATCGTCCGCGGGGCGCGCGAGCTGGGCGAGCCGGGCGTTTTCATGGCCTTCGAGGAGACCGAGAAGGAGCTGGCAGAGAACGTCGGCTCCCTGGGCTTCGATCTCGACGCCCTGGTCGCCCAGGACCTGGTGGCCCTCGATTATGTCTATATCGAGCGCAGCGAGATCGAGGAGACCGGCGATTACGGACTCGACGGCATCTTCGTGCGGTTAGCCAGTATGATCGCCCAGGTCGGCGCCAGGCGGGTTGTGCTCGACGGTATCGAAGCCTTGTTCGCGGCCTTGCCGAGCCAGGGCATCGTCCGCGCGGAGCTGCGCCGGCTCTTCCGCTGGCTCAAAGACCAGGGGGTGACGGCCGTCATCACCGCCGAGCAAGGGGAGCGCACCCTAACCCGCCACGGGCTGGAGGAGTATGTCAGCGACTGCGTGATCTTCCTCGATCATCGGGTGATCAACCAGGTGGCGACCAGGCGGCTGCGGATCGTCAAGTACCGCGGCTCCCGTCACGGGACCAACGAGTATCCCGCGCTGATCGACGAGTCCGGGTTAAGCGTCCTGCCCATCAGCTCCGTGAGCCTGAATCATCGGGTGTCCCGGGAGCGGGTCTCCACCGGGATCCCCCGCCTGGACGCCATGCTCGGCGGCCCGGGCTACTTCAAGGGCAGCAGCGTGCTGATCTCCGGCACGGCAGGCGCCGGCAAGAGCAGCCTGGCGATCGCATTCGCCGACAGCGTCTGCACCCGAGGGGGGCGCTGCCTCTATTGGTCCTCCGAAGAATCCAGCCATCAGATCCTGCGCAACATGGGCTCCATCGGGTTCGACCTGGAACGGCATATCGCGGGCGGACTCCTGCATTTTTTTACGGTCCGCCCCACCCTCTACGGTTTGGAGAACCATCTGGTCCGGCTGCACAAGCTGGTGGAGGAGCTCAGGCCAGAGGCCGTGGTCCTGGACCCCATCACCAATTTCGCCTCGGTTGGGGACCTGGCCGAGGTCAAGATCATGCTGACCCGGGCGATCGATTTTCTGAAGGGTCGGGGCATCACGGCGGTCTTCACCAGCCTGACCCAGGGCCTTGCCTCCGGGGACCTGGAGCAGACCGACGAGGGGGTCAGCACCCTGATCGACACCTGGCTGCTGGTCCAGATGGCCCATTCCGGCGGGGAGCGCAACCGTCTGCTGTACGTGCTCAAGAGCCGCGGCATGGCCCATTCGAATCAAATGCGCGAGCTCGTCTTAAGCGATCGGGGTATCGACCTCGCGGACGTCTACACCGGGACCGGCCAGGTCCAGACGGGCGCGGCGCGGCTCGCGCAGGAGGCGCGGGACCGGGCCGAGACACTGGCCCAACGACAGGCGGCAGCGCGGCACAGGCGCACGCTGGAACAGGGGCGGCGGGCGCTCGCGGCCCAGATCCAGGCACTCCAGGGGGAGCTTGCCGGGCTCGAGGAGGACCTGTCGGCGGCGGAGGCCGAACAAGACCAGCGGATCTCCGCGACCGCCCGGACCCAGGCCGATATAGCGAATGCCCGCTCTGCCGATCTCGGTTAGCGCGGATCGACGATACAGGAGCCCCCCATGGAGACGCACGACGAGGATCGGTCCGAGGAATGCTGGTGCCTGCGGCTCTATGTCGCCGGACAGAGTCCCCGCTCGATTGCGGCCTTCCGCAACCTCAAGGAGCTGTGCGAGACCCATCTTGCCGGTCGCTACGAGATCGAGATCGTGGACCTGCTGGAGAACCCGCGACTTGCCCGGGGAGATCAGATCGTGGCCGTCCCGACCCTGGTGCGCAAGCTGCCGGAGCCGGTGCGCAAGATCATCGGGGACCTGTCCAATACCGATCGGGTACTGGTAGGCTTGGACCTGCGCCCGCGCGACCAGACACAGGTAATCGACCGAAGGGCAACATGACAGCCAGACCTATCCCGGACCCGGAGACCTCTCCCCATTCGCCTGCCCCGGTCGCCGAAGAATCGCTCGACCTGGAAGCGGCGGCACGCGATCGATTCGGGGCCGCTTACGTCCTCCGACTCTATGTGGCCGGCCTGACCCCCGCTCGACGGCGGCCATCCGCTCGGTCAAGGAGGTGTGCGAGCGCCACCTCCAGGGCCGCTACGAGTTGGAGATCGTCGACATCTACCAGCACCCGACCCTGGCCAAGGGCGAGCAGATCGTTGCCGCCCCCACGCTCATAAAACGGCTGCCCCTTCCCCTGCGCCGCCTGATCGGCGACATGGCGGACGAGCAGCGAGTCCTGGTGGGACTGGACCTGCGAACCAAGGACGACGCGGACCCCCGGACCTGAGGCACCTATGCACGATTCTGCCACCCAGCCGACCGTCGCCGGACTCCAGGCCGAAAACGCCGAGCTGAGGATACGCCTGGAGGAGGCCGAAGAGGCCCTTCGGGCGATTCGGGAGGGGGAGGTCGACGCCGTCATCGTCAGCGGTAGTCAGGGTGATCGGGTCTTCTCGCTGACGGAGACGGAGAACCTCCACCGCCTCATGGTAGAGACGATGAACGAGGCCGGGCTCGCCATCGCCCCGGACGGCCTTCTCCTGTATGGCAACCGGCGCGCCGCCGAGCTGCTGAAACGCCCGCGCGACGAGCTGCTGGGGCGACGGCTCCACGCGCTGGTCGCCCCCCAGGACGAGGCGCGCCTGTGCGACCTCCTGGAGGCATCGATCCAAGGCGCTGCGGCCGACCGCATCGTCTTCTCCGCGGCGGACGGCTCCCCCGTGCCCCTGCGCCTTTGGGCGAGCAGGCTCGACCGGTCCGGGGACCCCACCATCTGTCTGGTCGGAACCGATTTGACCCAGCTGGAGGCAGACCGCGCGCTGGTCGCCCAGCTGGTGGAGCAGCAGAGGGAGATCTGTGCCTCCCGGGCCGAGGCGCTTGACCTCATGGCGCAAGCGATGGCGGCGCGGGAGCAGGCCGCCCGCTCCGCCGAGGAGCTGCGCGAAGGCGACCGGCGTAAAGACGCCTTCCTGGCCACGCTCGCACATGAGCTGCGGAACCCCTTGGCCCCCATCCGGAACGCGCTCGAGATCCTGCGCCTGTGCGGCTTGAGGGATTCGCTCGCGCTCAAGGCACAGGGGATCATCGAGCGCCAGTTCGCGCACCTGGTGCGGCTGGTGGACGACTTGCTGGAGGTCTCCCGCATTACGCGCGGTAAGATCGAGCTGCGCAAGGAGCGGGTCGATCTGGTTGCCATCGTCGCCCTCGCCGCGGAGACCGCTCGTGCACCGGTCGCGGCCGCAGGCCAGCGCCTCGTGCTCGATCTGCCCAGGGAGCCAGTTTGGCTGGAGGCCGACCCGGTTCGGCTGTCTCAGGTCTTCGGCAACCTGCTCAACAATGCCATCAATTACACCGGCCCCGGAGGCGAGATCCGGGTTGCGGCCTGGCCCGAGGACGGTGCAGTCGGCATTTCCGTGCAGGACACGGGGATCGGCATCCCGGCCGATCTCCTGCCGCGGGTCTTCGACCTTTTCCAGCAGGGGGACCCCGGCCAGCTGCAGGTCCATGGGGGCCTTGGGATCGGGTTGTCACTGGTCAAGGGCCTGGTGGAGCTGCACGGCGGTTGGGTAGAGGCCCGGAGTCCGGGGCCCGGTCTGGGCAGCGAGCTCCTGGTGGCCCTTCCGCTGGCGCCTGGGGAGACTTTGTCCCCAGGGCGCTCCGGCACCTTTTCCCAACACCCGAGGCACGCCGCTTGCCAGAGCGAGGAATCGCCGGCCCGGGCCGAGGGGCTCTTAGTCCTCGTTGCCGACGACAACCGGGATGCGGCCAATAGTCTTGCGATGCTTTTGGGCATGCGGGGCGCGGCAGTGCGGATCGCCTACGACGGACCCTCCGCGCTGGACTGCCTGGATCGAGAGCGTCCGTCACTGGTCATCCTCGATATCGGTATGCCCGGCATGGACGGGCACGAGGTCGCCCGGCGAATCCGCGCCCGCCCGGATTGCCGCGATATACGACTTGTCGCCATGACGGGTCGCTGTCAGGAGGCCGACCGCCAGCAGTCTCGGGCGGCTGGCTTCGATCTGCACCTGGTCAAACCGGTCTCCCTCGATGCCCTGGATTCCCTGCTGGCCGCCCCTGGGGATGGGGCGGGGGGCGACGGACAGTCCTCGTTGGGGTCCGCCTGGGTGGGTGCAGTGTCGGCCGCCGCTCAGGGATCTTCCGACGGCATGTCCTCCGCCCCAGGGTAACGGGAACGAGTCCGAGGCGATCCCTGTCGCCGCTTGGACATTTTCCGGACGCCGCCCCACAATGCGGGCTCGCGGCGCCGGAGACCGGCCCACCGCGGGCCGGCCCACGGCGCCCCAGACACCCCGTCTAATTCAGAATCCCCAAGCTCCAGGCTATGGCTCAGTACATCTACACCATGAACCGGGTCGGCAAGATCGTGCCGCCCAAGCGCGTGATCCTGCGCGACATCTCCCTCTCCTTCTTCCCTGGGGCCAAGATCGGCGTGCTGGGCCTGAACGGCTCCGGTAAGTCCACCCTGCTGCGGATCATGGCCGGGATCGACACGGAGATCGAGGGCGAGGCGCGTCCCCAGCCGGGGATCCATGTGGGCTTCCTGTCCCAGGAGCCGCAGCTCGATCCGGCGAAGGATGTGCGCGGAAACGTGGAAGAGGCGCTCGGTCACATCAAGGCGGCCCTGACCCGCCTGGACGAGGTCTATGCCGCCTATGCGGACGCGGATGCGGACTTCGATGCCCTGGCCAAGGAGCAGGCGGAGCTGGAGCACCTGATCGAGGTGACCGACGGGCACAACCTGGATCGTACCCTCGAGGTGGCGGCGGAGGCCCTGCGCCTGCCCGCCTGGGACGCGGACGTGACCAAGCTCTCGGGCGGCGAGCGGCGGCGCGTGGCGCTCTGCCGGCTCCTGCTCTCCAAGCCGGACATGCTGCTGCTGGACGAGCCGACCAATCACCTGGACGCCGAGTCGGTCGCCTGGCTCGAGCGTTTCCTTCACGAATACCCCGGCACCGTGGTGGCCGTCACCCATGATCGCTATTTCCTGGACAACGTGGCGGGGTGGATCCTGGAGCTGGACCGGGGCTACGGCATCCCCTGGGAGGGCAACTACTCCTCCTGGCTGGATCAGAAGGAGCGCCGCCTGGAGCTGGAGGAGAAGACCGAGGCGGCCCGGGTCAAGACCATGAAGCAGGAGCTGGAGTGGGTGCGCTCCAATCCCAAGGGCCGCCATGCCAAGAGCAAGGCGCGCCTGGCCCGCTTCGACGAGCTGCAATCCCAGGAGTTCCAGGCCCGCAACGAGACCAACGAACTCTATATCCCGCCCGGTCCGCGCCTGGGGGATCTGGTGATCGAGGCCCAGGGTCTGCGCAAGGCGTATGGCGACAACCTGCTCTACGACAACCTCTCCTTCAGCCTGCCCAAGGGCGGGATCGTGGGGGTTATCGGGCCTAACGGCGCCGGCAAGACGACCCTGTTCCGGATCGTCACAGGTCAGGAGCGGCCGGACGCCGGGACCTTGCGGGTTGGCGAGACGGTGCAGATCGCCTATGTGGACCAAAGCCGGGATGCGCTGGACGGCACCAAGACCGTTTGGGAGGAGATCTCGGACGGGCTGGACAACATCGTCGTGGGCCGCTACGAGATGCCCTCCCGGGCCTATTGCGGTCGCTTCAACTTTAAGGGCACCGACCAGCAGAAACGGATCGGCGACCTCTCGGGCGGCGAGCGCAACCGCGTGCATCTGGCCAAGCTCCTGAAGAGCGGCGGCAATCTCCTTCTCCTGGACGAGCCCACCAACGATCTGGACGTCGAGACCCTGCGCGCCCTCGAAGAGGCCGTGCTCGCCTTCCCCGGCTGTGCGGTGGTCATCAGCCACGACCGCTGGTTCCTGGACCGCATCGCCACGCATATCCTGGCCTTCGAGGGGGACTCTCAGGTGACCTGGTTCGAGGGCAACTATGCCGATTACGAGGCGGATCGGCACCGCCGCCTGGGTACCGAGGCGGACCAGCCGCACCGCATCAAGTACCGCCGGCTAACGGCCTAGGGACGAGCCGAGGCCCTCGCTGCCTCCAGACCAGGGTTCGAGTATGCCCCCTTGACCGCTCGGCTCCACCGCTACCTGTCTCGCCCCCGGCCGCGGGATCGATGGGCCTACGGGTCCGTCCCTAACCGGCTCTCCGCCTTGGCCGTTCTCGGCGGGGCGGCGGGCGCGCTAGGCTTCCTGGCGCTCGCCGCCGGACTCCTTGTACAGCCGCCCCGTTCGGTGGCGGCGATTGTCCTGTCCCTGGGTGCGGTCGCGGCGACCCTGTCCCTGACGCTCCTTCTGCGGCTATGGCGCTTGGCGCGGGCGGAGCGCGCGGAGCTGATGAATCTGAAGGCGGCGGACCAAACCCTGGGTGCCCTGCTCGGCTCGATTGCGGACGGTGTGATCCTCGCCGATCGCGACCAGCGCATCCGTCTCTTCAACCCCGCGGCTGAAATCCAGTTCGCCCGGCTTTCGGACGAGACGCTCTCGATTCCGCTGCACAGCCTCATCCCCGGGCTGCACGATCCCGCGAATACCCTGCCAGGCCCCGGGGAAGACCCGGGCGGGACCCGCGTGCGCCACCTGAGCGGGGTCCGAAGCGGCGGAGAGGCGTTTCCCCTGCGGTTGCTCATGAGGGATCTGGTGCTTGAGGGGGAGCCCTGGCTCCTGCTCGTGGTGGAAGACCTGACCGAGAGCGAGCGGTCCGAGGCCCAGCTGGAATACCTGGCCCACCATGACCTATTGACAGGACTTATGAACCGGCGCGCCTTCGAGCGCCTGGTAGGGAGCGCGGCGGCGGATCCGACCCGCGTCCATATCCCCCACGCCCTGTGCCTGATCGACCTGGATCAGTTCAAGGTCGTCAAGAGCCGCTGTGGTCATGCGGCCGGAGACAAGCTCCTGCAGCAGGTCGCCCAGCTCGTCTCCGCCAAGCTCGGGGAGGCGAGCGCAACGGCGCGCCTCGGTGGCGATGAGCTGGCCGCCCTGTTTGCCGGGGAGGCGGCCCTGAAGGCGGAGTCGACCTGCGAGGAGCTGGTGCGCACCGTCCGCAGCTTCCTGTTCACCTGGCAGGAGCGTTCCTACGACGTGAGCGCGAGCATTGGCCTGGTCGCATTCGACCCCGTGGACGGCGTGCTGGGCGCCCTGGGGCGCGCGGACATCGCCTGTCAGGTGGCCAAGTCCCAGGGTGGAGGGCGCCTGCACGTCTACAGCGCCGGGGATGCGATCAGCATCCGCCACGATGGGGAGATGATCCTGCTCTCCACCATCGGGCGCGCCCTCGATCAGAGCCGCTTCCGGATCTTCGCTCAGCCCATCCTGCCCTTACAGTCGCCGCTGGCGCCACTGCACTACGAGATCCTAGTGCGCATGCAGGACGAGCAGGGCAATCCAGTCGCGCCCGATCGTTTCATCCCGGCCGCCGAGCGTTGGGTGCTGATGCCTGCCGTAGACCGCTGGGTCCTCGCGCATCTGTTCCGGGGCCAGGCCGAGCACCTGCGTGTCTGGCACAAGCGTTATCCGGATCGTTTCATGTTCGCCGTGAACCTGTCCGCGACGACCCTGATGGACGACAGCTTTCTTCCCTATCTCAAGCGCCAGTTCGCCGACCACGAGGTCCCTTATCCGTCCATCTGCTTCGAGATCACGGAGACGGCCGCCATCTCCGACCTGGGTCGGGCGCGCACCTTCATCCAGGAGCTGAAGGACCTGGGCAGCTCGTTTGCGGTGGACGATTTCGGTAGCGGTTTCGCCTCCTACGCCTATCTCAAGTCGCTGCCCGTGCATTACCTCAAGATCGACGGCAGCTACGTGCGCAATCTGGCCAAGGACCCGGTGGACCGCGCCTTCGTAGAGTCCATCAATCATATCGGCCACGTGCTTGGGCTCGAGACCGTTGCCGAGTGGGCGGAGACCCAGGAGCTGGTCGATGAGCTTCGCGCCATGGGTGTGAACTTTGCCCAGGGCTACGGGGTGGGGCAGGAGGTGGCCCTGGAAGATCTGCGCCACGGCGACCGCGCCTCCGGGTACCGGGGCCCGGGCAGGCCCCGACCGACCGAACGACCGACCGACCGACCGACCGATCGGATTGGATGAACGACACGGCTCACCTGATCTCGCGTTTGGCCGCCCTGATCGATCGGGCGGAGCGCCTGTTGCCGGAGCCGCCCGCGCCCACGGACTGGGGTGCGAAAGCCTTTCGCTGGCGGACTCGCAATGGCCGCGGGTGGCTCGAAGCGCTACGCGCCCCCCAGCGGATCGACCCCGCAGATCTCCTCTGTCTCGAGCGCCAGAAGACCGAGATCGAGCGCAACACCCGCCAGTTTCTCGAAGGGCGAGGGGCCAATAACCTGCTCTTGTGGGGCTCCCGGGGCACCGGCAAGTCGTCTCTAATCAAGGCGGTCTTCAATGCCTTCAAGGACCGGGGCCTGCGCCTGATCGAGGTGGACAAGGACGACCTGGGGGACCTGCCGGATATCCTCGACCTGGTTCGTGATCGGACCGAGCGCTTCATCCTGTTCTGCGACGACTTGTCCTTCGAGTCCGGCGAAGCGGGCTACAAGGCCCTCAAGGCAGCCCTCGAGGGCTCCCTGAGCGCCACACCGGACAACCTGCTCATCTATGCGACATCCAATCGCCGGCACCTGATGCCCGAGTTTCAGTCGGAGAACCGGGAGGCGCGGATGGTGGAAGGGGAGCTGCATCAGGGCGAATCGGTCGAGGAGAAGATCTCGCTCTCCGACCGCTTCGGGCTCTGGATCCCGTTCCATCCCTTCACCCAGGCCCAGTACCTGGCCCTGGTGCGGCATTGGTGCGTGCGCCTTGGGCCGGACCTGCAGGACTGGGGGTCCGTGGAGCGGGAGGCACTCCAATGGGCCCTGCGCCGGGGCTCCAGAAGCGGTCGCACCGCCTGGCAGTTCGCGCGGGATTGGGCCGGACGCCTGCCCCAGGCCGTTGGATCTCCGGACCCGATCTGACCGGACTCCGGTTTACCTGAGCGGTTTCGGGGGCAGCCCGAAAAACCCCACTGGACGGGAGACGATGACAAGCCCTGCCCACCCCAATAGAATCCCGAGCCATGGGTAGGCGAGCTGTGCGCCCCAGCGGTATTCGGTCACCCCATCCCCTCGGCACGCAATCCGCGCCGCGGGTCCCATCGATCGGGGTGCTATCAAGTGCGGAGGTTTGCGTGAAATTTGCTGTGAAAAGAACCTGGCCCGACCAACCCAAGACCTGGGAGCGTCAGGGCGAGGCCGAGAGTCTGGAGGCGTTCGCCCTCGCCTTCGCCTCCGACGCCGGGTTAGGGCAGGGCACCGAGCTGATGGTCGTCCAAAAGGATGCCGACGATCCGGCCATCGAGCTGTTCCGGGTCACCGCGACCGAACCCTATGCCCTCGGTCCGGCCCAGCCGCGTGCGGCTGCCTCGGCGCAGCCCGCCGCCGCCGATGTCGCCGAGACTGCGCCGGACACCGATCCGCCGTCGCAACCCCACAATCCGGACGACTACAAAGTGGATGTGACGGCCATCGGCGCCACGATGTGGTCGTTGGGCAGGCCCGCCATGATCATGGGCGGGATCGTCGCCGTGGTTATCGTTGCGATCAAGCTTGGCCGCATGTACCTCTGAATGGCTCAGCTTTTGGCCGCCCCCGCGGGCAGCGCCGGTTCGCGGGCTGCCCCTTCTCCCTCGCGCGTACGTCGCCAGGGGGTGCGGTGGACGTCTCCGGTCGGTAAAGCGAGTCGCTCGCGCCGACCAGTTGTCCAATGGAGCGACCGGACCTATATCGACAAAACATGGACAGTGAGGCGAATATTCCAACTCCTTCCGGTGGCTTTCCCGAAAAGGGCAACAGTCGACCTGCCCTCGAGCGACCGGGTCTTTGACCGCTTTATGACCATCGACCCCTGCAGCCGGGCTATAGTCACAACGGTCATCCGGTCTTACTAGGCGGCCGTTCCGCCCTTCGCGCTGGCCGTGGCGCAGAAAGGGCATCGTAGCGGTCCGGGGGCCAATGGCCAGCCATTGGACCCCGGCACACTATGTCCTCTCCGATCGCTTCCCGGAGGCGCAAGCGTTCGCGTCTCCCCGACGACTGAACGATACTGCGCCGCAGTCCCGGCGGCTGCGCAGTGCGCATTTTTTGCAGGAGATGCGAGATGACGGACGTGTTCGACCCCCGCATGCTCGATGCCTGCGAGCAGGAGCGACTGGACCGGATCGGCTCCATCCAACCCTTCGGCGTACTGTTGGGGGGCGATGCGGGCGACGAGCGCATCCGCGTCGCGAGCGCCGATGCCGCCGCGTGGCTCGGTCTCCCGGGTTCCGGTGTACTGGATCGACCGCTGGGCGCCTTGCTTCCGATCAAGCTCTCCGATTTCCCCACCGAGCCCGGCCGCAAGCGCATGATGCCCGGTTTGGTCGAGACCTCAAGGGGCTGGCTGGACGCGCTGCTCTGCAACACCGGCCCGGAATGGCTCTTGGAGCTCGAGCCGCTTGGGACCGATGACCCGGTGCAGCCCCTTGACAACCCCATGCTCGGGCGCCTGTTGCAGTCGCCCCAGTCCGAGTCCGAGCTGGAGGACTACGCGCGGGCGGTGGCGGAGTCGGTGCGCCACACCACGGGCTACCACCGGACCCTGGTCTATCGCTTCCTTCCGGACGACTGCGGAGAGGTGGTCGCCGAGTCGAGCTCGGATGGGGAGATGCGATATCGGGGCCTGCGTTTTCCCGCCTCCGACATCCCCAAGATCGCCCGGGACCTCTACCGCATCAACAGCCATCGCCAGGTCCCGGACATCTCGGCCGTCCCCGTGCCGATCATGTCCTCCCTGCCGGGCCGGGACGCGGACCTGACCCTCTCGGATCTGCGCGCGGTCTCTCCAGTCCACATCGAGTACCTGCGGAGCATGGAGGTCGCGGGCTCCCTGTCGTTCTCCATCGTGGTCGGCGGGGGACTGTGGGGGCTGGTCGCCTGCCACCACCGAGAACCGCGCTTCCTCTCCCTGCGGGTGCGTAAGCGCTGCGCGGAGCTGACCCAGAGCTTTGCGCTGGGCATCGGCTCCTATCTCGCCAACCAGCGCTTGCAGCGCGTGACGGGGATGGAGCATCGCCTGGCTGCCCTGGCCGAGCTCGTGCTTGAAGGGGGGGGCAGACCTGCCGCCCATGTCGCGGGTGGGGCGCGCTATGCTGGACCTGTTCCAAGCCCAGGGCGTGGCCGTGGTGGAGGCACAAGGGGTGCACGTCTACGGTTTGGCGCCGGAGGCGGAGGAGATCGCCGCGATCGATCGCTGGGTCTTCGACCAGGGCGGCAATCAGGTGATGGCCACCGACCGGCTCGGGGTCGAGTCCGGTCTGACTGTGGACCCGGCGCGTGCCGCCGGGGTGCTTGCGGTACCGGCGCGGGCGATCGGGGGGGGGGAGCCGGGCCGACGCTTCTACTGGTTTCGCCCGGAGCAGCCGCGCACCGTGCACTGGGCTGGGGATCCGGGCAAGCCCCTCGGTCTGGACCCCGTCACGGGTACTTTGAGCCCGCGCCGCTCCTTCGCGCTGTGGGTGAAGACGACCACTGGGTTCAGCGATCCCTGGAACGAGCTGGACCTGATGGGCGCCCGCATGCTTCGACTCATCCTGCTGCGCGGCGGCTCCCCCTCTGGCTGACCTGCCGGACTGGGCTAGACGATGGTCTTCTGGGCGGCGCCCGGTGCGGAGTCGATTCCGAGTGCCCGGTAGATGGCCAACTGATCGGGGTCCGCGCGGGTGGACGCGCGCAGGTGCAGGGTCTGCCCGTCGCTGCGGCGGAAGCTGACGGTCACCCGGCAGTGTCCGGCCAGGATCTGTCGGAGGGTCTGCCAGCTCCCGTCGATGCCCTCCTCTCTGAGCCGGCGGCGTACGACCTGAACGCACTGGCAGGCCAAGACGGAGACGAGCAGATGGGCGTCTGCGCATTCTTCGCCGGGGCGATCGACCGGACCGAGCCCGGGTCCGGGTCGCAAGCTGCCGAGCGCGGCATGGAAATCGGCCAGGGCGACGTAAGTGCCCCACATCCGTTCGGCATGCCAGTCCGTCTCGCTGGTGCGCAGGCAAAAGGTCCCGGGAAGTGCGCCGCGCCCGGTGGAATTCGCCTGGCGCTCCCAGCTCAGGGAGACAGCGTGCTCGCCGCTCGCGTCCGGGACGAGCTCGACGCGGTATTGCTGGCCGACTGGGCCGCCGCGCTCCTTGAGCCGCGCGATCCGTTCGGTCAGTGTCCGCAGGTCCCGGTCCCCGTCGGGTTTCGCGATCCCTGCGGCAACTCGGCGTAGACCGGCTTCCAGTCGTACTGCCCGGCGCTCGGCCAGCGCCTCGTCGGCGGCTTGACGCTCCGGCGAGCGGCAGTAAAGACTCGCCTCATGCCCGTCCTTGCTCAGCGTCTTGAGCAGATCCATTGCGGCGCCGGTCCCGTGGATGTCTGAGGCCCGATCCGGGTCGTAGGCGCGCGCTTGACCTCCGCTCACCGCCAGATAGCGATAGCCGTGCGCCCGCAGCCACGCGAGGTTGGCCTCGCTGGCGACACCTTGGTCCATCGCCACGAGCGCACCGGCCGGTGCGCCCAGCCCGTCGAGCATCGTCCTGAGGGTCGGACCCACGGCCCCCTCGCCAACGAATCTGGCGGAGCGCCGGACGAATCCGCTGCCGTCGAGCACCAGTCCCAAGGTCACGGGCGGCCAATCGCCGGGCGCCTCTTTAAAGAGCCCCGCCCGGGAGCTCGGCCGACCACCGAGGCTGCCCTCGAAACAGGTGCTAGTCAGATCGTAGATAGCCTCAGAGGGCGGCAGCTCGAAGAGGGTCTGCAACTGCGCGAAGAGCTGGCCCTCCAGCGCCTTGCGCCGCTTGAGGAGGCTGTCTCCGGCGCGGTACAGCACCATCGCTCCGAAGGCCCCGAAATCGACCCCGAGCAGCTCCCCGACGGCGCTGCGCTCTTCCCACCAGCGACGGGTCGCCCGCTCGGCTCCAGGGACCGCCATGCGGCCTACGATCATGCCCAGGGCCGCCAAGACCTGGCGCTGGGTCATCCCCAGGGCCTGAAGCGTATCCGCGAGCTGCAGCTGCTCCGCCGCCCACAGCGCTACCTGCTCCGCTCCGATAGACCGCGCGCGCACCAGCTCCAAGGAATCCGCCACCACCGACTCGATCGCCCCTTGGCCGTCGCCCGAGCCCGGTAACGGCTCGGCCTGGCGCGCCAACAGCTGCGCAGCCAGACGTTGCGCCTCCCGCTCCACCGCGGGGTCGCCATTCCGTGCAGCCGAGACTCGCCGACCTTCGAGGAGCTCGTCGATGCGCGTGCACAGTGCCGGCCAATGTTCGGGAACCAGCGGGAACTGGGGTCCCAGGTTCAGCAAGGTCACTTGCCGTACCCGTCCCCCGGCGCGCTCGCTGCGCACCAGGCGGTGGCTGTAGTAGCGCTCCCCGGTGCCCAGGGAGCGGGTGAGGGTACGGCGGACAAACATCGAGCCAGATTGCACCGACGAAAGGGCGGAGGCAAGCGTCCTGAGTCAGGAACGAACCAGAAGGGCAATGTGGGCGTTCATGCGTATCCAGTTATGGCACTACGTATTCGCGGCTTTAAGAATAAAGAGCGCAACACCAATCGCTTATTGATGCGTGTAGCGGCCGCCGATTATGGCGCTGCTGACCGGCAATTGAATTATGGCACTACGTATTGCCTGAATGTTATGGCACTACCTAGTGCGACCTATTATGGCACTACGCATTTCCGGTAAGCGAAGCCATGTATTCATTGCTTGACATTCGGTTCTGTCAGGCTAAGATGACACTCACGATCTGCACCGCACCGAGGGAATAGAAACCCCCTGCCGAGCGGATCGGAAGTCTTCGCGGCAGCGAGCGCCGCGATACCCCGCCGCCGAGTTGATCGGATGCGGTTTACACAACCTGAGCCGGAGTAAATTCAATGGCTGATACGAGTCTGTCGGGCCTCACCCCCGATCAAGCGAAAGAGTTCCACGAGCAGTTCAAGACCACCTATAGCGCATTCGTCGCCATCGCTGCCGTCGTGCATGTGCTGGTGTTCGCCGCCAACCCCTGGTTCTAACCCGAGAGCAAGTAACATCATGACTCAATTCATGTCCTACAAGCCGTACGAGCAAGACTACCGGATTTGGCTGGTTGTCGACCCGTCCAAGTGGCTGATCCCCACCTTCATCGCCCTGCTGCTGCTGGCCATCGCGGTCCACAGCTATGCCTTCACGCTGCCCGGCCAGGGCTGGACCGCGAAGCAGAAGGCCGCCCCGGTTGCCGCTGCACCCGCACCGGTTGCGGCACCTGCGGCGAAGTGAGTGGTATAGCATCGGTAATCTGCGCCGGTGCGATAGCTGCCGCACGTCAATGACGCGGCACCCGACCTAAACCTTTTGAGGATACCTTGATGGCCGATACGAAATCCCTCTCTGGCTTGACCCCCGAGCAGGCCAAAGAATTCCACGAGCAGTTCAAGACGACCTACAGCGCGTTCGTCGCCATCGCTGCCGTCGTGCATGTGCTGGTCTTTGCTGCGAACCCCTGGTTCTAAACCCCATACAAAGAGGATATCCAAATGGCTGATCAAATCGCCAAGCCCAGCAACCCGAACGACGACTGGAAGATCTGGCTGGTCGTCAATCCTGCGACCTGGTTGATGCCGATTTTCTTCGCTGTGCTGTTCGTCGTGGTCATGATCCACAAGGTTGTGCTGTCCATCCCCGGTTTGGGTTGGTAAGCGAATCGACCGTGGTCCGGGTCGCCGAAATGGCGACCCGGAAGGCGTCGGCTTCGCCGGTCATCCTTGGGTGGCGGCGAAGTCGGGGCCGGCAAGCTCGGGGATACCTGTTTGACGGTAGGCCCGGGTGGTCGTTCGGACAGGCCGGGTCATAGAGCGTCGTGCGCGGGCGCCGACGAGCTTCCCTGGCTCCGGCAAACCCGGTGGCGAGCGCTGGGTGGGTCTGGGGCTGCGGCCTCCGCAGCCGCGACGCCCCGGGGGGCGTTGGACGCCCCCGCCTAGGGAATGATGCCTAGGGCCATCCCCTACCGTTCGTCGGGAAAAATCTGCTCAACTCCTTCCTCCTAGGTAAGCCTTGGGGGAACGGCGTCCTATGGGTGTATATCTCGCTTGACATCCTCCGCTGTCAGGCTAAGATGACACTCACGTTCCGCACAGCACCTGGGTTTCACGACCCGCCGCCTTGCGGACCGAGTGTCCTCGCGGTAACAGCTACCGCGAAACCCTTGCCACCGAGCGAATCGGCGGCGATTTCTCAACCCAAGACGGAGGCCACTTCAATGGCTGATACGAGTCTGTCGGGCCTGACCCCCGAGCAAGCGAAAGAGTTCCACGAGCAGTTCAAGACCACCTACAGCGCTTTCGTCGCTATCGCCGCTGTCGCGCACATCCTGGTGTTCGCGGCCAAGCCCTGGTTCTAACCGAGAGCGAGTACAATCATGAGCTTCATGGATTACAAACCTGCCGAGCAAGACTACCGGTTTTGGCTGGTCGTGAACCCCACCCGTTGGTTGCTGCCGATCCTGTTCACGGTCTTCGCGATCGCTATCGTCGTGCATCTGGGTGCTTACTCCCTCGCGGGTCAGGGCTATCCGCGTGGCAATGCGGCTCCTAAGCCTGCGCCTGTTGCGCCTGCCGCCGCCGTTGTGGCGCCTGCCGCCAAGTAACGTCGCCTCGCGTTTCTGACGCGACGCCCTATCCAATACTTTTGAGGGTATACCGATGGCCGATACCAAATCCCTGTCCGGTCTGACGCCCGAGCAGGCCAAGGAATTCCACGAGCAGTTCAAGACCACCTACAGCGCGTTCGTCGCCATCGCGGCCGTTGCGCACATCCTGGTCTTCGCTGCGAAGCCCTGGTTCTAAACCGAATACAACGAGGATATTCTCATGGCTGATCAAATCGCCAAGCCCAGCAACCCCGCTGACGACTGGAAGATCTGGCTGGTTCTGAACCCTGCCGACACCCTGATCCCGATCTTCATCGCTGTCACCATTTTGGCTCTCTTGATCCATGTGGTCGTGTATGCCCGCGGCATGGCCTACGCGCTTGCGTAAAAACTGAGAGATCCTTGGGTCGATCTCTTGGTCGACCCGTCGATCTAGTCAGAGATATTGGGGCCGTCCGTGTTACGGTCTATGTGTCGGACTCGGGGCTTCCCGAGTCCGGCCGGAGATAAGCGAGACTCATGTCCGAGCCAACTCGGGCGTGGTTGCCTATCGAAGGTGTGAGCGCTGGCCCCCTTTCGGCCTAACCTTTCGCTTCCGCGTGACCCAGCCTCAAGGGGCAGCGCGCGGTGGCGGGGTTGGGCCGATTGCTTTTTGGGCGTTTTGATCGACGCCTACGCCTAGCCCAACATCCCCCACTTCCCACTTTCCCCTGATCTCCTGAACCTTGTCCCGGCCCGACCTCGGATCGCGGATCGACTTCCAAATGCCCGAGCCAGTGTGCAGCGAAGGCATCTCCTCGCGCCTGCGCCCCATCCACACATCCGGGGCGTCCTTGACTCGCCGACAGAGGGTCTCGGCATGCGCCTTGACCGCCGTGACGCGCGCACCGGTCTTCACCGGTCTTCAGTGGCAAGCGCCCGAGCGGTACCCCGGTCGGTCAGTGGGGGCGTTGGCGCGGTGGTGCCCCGCCGGATGGCCCAATAGGCAATTGGTGCCGGGGCGACCGCAAGGCATTGTCGAAGCGCGATTCAGCGATCGGGTGTGGTGCCGGCGTCCCGTTTGATCGACCACGCGCACGAGCCACCCAGCGCGGTGTTTGCTACGCACGCCGATGAGCTGCGTCGGTTGATTGGGGTTCGCAGGGCGGTGCTCCAGGCGTCATGACCGAGCCGGGACAGGTCGCCGCCGATGGTCCGAAGATGTCGTCCGGATACGCCAGGTCCTACCGGCGGCAAAAGGCCGGGGTGTCGGCAGCGACCTAGGGCATCTGATCCAAGCCGATGCGCGCGCGGGTACCTCGCGCGGACAAGGGCTTGAGCGCCAGCGGAATGATCGCCGGGAGGGTGGCGAGCAGGAGCAGGACCTCCAGCGTATACACCAACGTATACCCACCAGCGGGCCCGCTCGCGGCGGCCCCGAAGGCCCAATCTCCGGCGATGCCGCCGAACAGGTCGCGTAGCGAGCCGCCCGCCAAGGTGGCAACACCGGTAGCGGTCGCTTGAACCGCGCCCCAGGCGCCTAAGGCGAACCCGCTATGCCCACCCTCGGCCAGCGCCATGGCCGCGGTCAGTGTGCCCACCGCGAATAGTCCCCCGCCGAAGCCGATGAGACCGGCGCCGACCCGAAAGAGCCACCCCAGATCCAGGGCGCCCGACGCGATGACCGAAGAAAACGCGAGCACGCCCAGCACGACGCCTGCCCCCGCCAGGCGGTTCGGGTCGCCCCCCCGAGCCAAGAAACGGGCCGACAACCCATACGCAGCCAAGGAGCCGAAGGCCCAGATGGCCGTGAGTAACGTTGTCTGGGAGACGCTGAGCCCCAGGACCTGACCCCCATAGGGCTCGAGCAGGATGTCCTGCATGGTGAATCCGGCTGTTCCCAGTCCGACTGCCACCAGCAGCCGACTGGAGCGGCCACCCTGGGCGAACCTCTCCCAGGACTCGCGGAAGGGCGGGCGCTCCTCGGGTGCCTCCGCCCGATTCATGTCGATCGCCTCCTGCTTCCAGAGTGCGGCCAGGTTGAATGCCACCGTTAACACTGCAACGCCTTGAATAACTTGAATCAGGCGCTCCGAGCTAAAGTCAGCAAGGAGTTGGCCGAACAGGATCGACGAGCAGAACATCCCCACCAGGAGGGTGACATAGAGCAGGGCGACCACCCGCGGGCGCACCTCGTCCGGCGCCAGGTCGGTGGCGAGGGCCAGGCCGGCGGTTTGGGTGGTATGCATCCCCGCTCCAACTAGCAGGAAGGCCGCCGATGCGCTCACCATGCCGAGAAGATGGAGCCACTGGCTCTCCTCGGGCAGGAGATTCAGGGCGAACGGCATAAAGGCGAAGCCGCCGAACTGCAGTAGGCTTCCGAACCAGATATAGGGGACGCGCCGCAGCCCGAAGGCCGAGTGGTGATAGTCCGAGCGATGCCCGATAAGCGCCCTTAGGGGTGCGAAGATCAGGGGCAGGGCGACCATCAGGGCGACTAAGGAGGTCGGCATCCCAAGCTCGACGACCATGACGCGGTTCAGCGTGGCGTTCAGCAAGACCAGGGCCATTCCCACCGACACCTGGAACAGCGATAGCCGCAGTAATCGCTTGAGCGGGAGCTCTTTGGTGGCTACGTCGGAAAAGGGGAGGAGACGCTGCACGGCCTCCGCCCACGCCTGTCGAGCTTCTTCGGGTGACATCTTTTTCATCGCCCGATTATCTCACCGCGGCCGCCCGGCGATCTACAGTCCCCGGACGGCGACCGCGAATCGGCACGTCGGATTCCGCTCGATCTGGCTCGAGCCGAAACGGGACGTCCCCGTTACCCAGACTTTGCCCGCTCGATCCCAGCGCGAACACCCAAGGCCCCCTAGCCCTGAGACATTCGCGGTCGGCGGCGGCCGGGTTCGCCGGGTCGCCTTGGCGTCTAGGCGAGGTCTCGCGCAAGTGCGTCGCGAACGGCGGGGCTCGCCTCGACGCTGCAGCCGTAGCTCGGGTGGTCGCTTCCGATGGACAGGGCGGCACCCTCTTTCATCGCGGCAACCATGGGCGGAGTCAGCTCGAAGCGCAGGAAGTGCACGGACGAGGTTCGGTTGGCGTCTTCGCGCTCCATGTCCTCGTCTGCGATCGCGTAGACCCGGTCGAAGCCGCACACCTGGACCCAGATCCGGTCCTCGATACCCCGCAGCGGCGCGAGGGCCTCGCGCCGTTCGTCGGCGTCCTCGTATTCGACCATGAAGGTTGCCTTCCAATTGCTTCCATCCGGGATCAGCGGATTGTAGGCATCGAGCTCGTCCTGGATCCCTGCGGGCTCGAAGATGCGCTCCGTCCGCAGCATCTCCTGGATCTGATACTGCATCGTCAGGCGGTCCTCGAAATAGAGGGTGGCGTGGCCGCCGAGCGCTACGTGGCGGTTCTTCTTGTGGGCCATCACCTGGGCGCGGAAATCGCCGCGCACTTGGGCGTACTGCTCGAGGCTATAGAGGTCGTCGCGCGTGAGATGCATGATCGGCTCCGCTTGTCTCAGATTCCGTAGGCCAGGCGCAGGAGGGTCAGCGGATGCTGTTGACGCCCATCCTGTCCCATGGCATGGGCGATATGGGCCCCGGCCATGGGGCAGTCGCTGCCGAAATGGTCCGGGGCCGCCTTTTCGACGCGGGTCGCGACCGGACGGACGATCTTCATGGCGGACGCGTAAAACTCCGTCTTGACGGCGTAGGTCCCGTCGTGGCCCGAGCAGCGCTCCACGACCTCCACGGTCGTACCGGGTACCAGGGCCAACGCCTCGCGGGTCTTCTGCCCGATGTTCTGGACCCGTTGGTGACAGGACGCCTGGTAGACCACGTTGCCCAGCGGCTTCTTGAAATCCAGGTTCAGCTTGCCGTGCTTGTGCCGGATCATCAGATACTCGAACGGGTCGTACATGGCCTCCTTGACCGCTTGGACGTCGGGGTCCTCCGGGAACATCAGTGGCAGCTCCTGCTTGAACATCAGCACGCAGGACGGGACCATGGCGCAGAGGTCCCAGCCTTCGTCGACCAGCGACTTCAGGATCGGGATGTTGGCCTCTTTGGCCGCCTTGACCGCTTCGAGATCGCCAAGCTCCAGCTTGGGCATCCCGCAGCACTGCTCCTTGTGCGCCAGCGTCACCGGGATGCCGTTATGCTCGAAGACGGCGATCAGGTCTGCGTTGATTCCGGGCTCGTTGAAGTTGCCGTAACAGGTCGCGAACAGCGCGACCTTGCCCCTGGTTGCGCCTGCCGACACACCGGTCGCCTGCCGCCCGATCCGGGGCTTCTCCAGTTTGCGCAGGGTCTTGCTGTGGTAGCTCGGGATGCGCGCCTCGCGGTGCACCTCCAGCACGGATTCCAAGGCTCGACGGCCCAGGCGGTTGCGGTTGGCGGCATTCACGACCCCGCTGACCACCGGGATCCCGGCAAGGGAGCCCACCAGGTCCGTGCTGGTGAGGACCCGGTCGCGAAGCTTGACCTGTCCGGTATTAAACTTCACGGCCTTGGCGCGAAGCATCAGGTGCGGGTAGTCGAGGCTCCACGCGTGGGGCGGGACGTAAGGACACTTGGTCATGAAGCACAGGTCGCACAGATAGCACTGGTCCACGACCTTCCAGTAGTCCTGCTTGGCGACACCGTCGACCTCCATGGACTCGGATTCGTCCACCAGATCGAACAGGGTCGGAAAGGACTGGCACAGGCTGACACAGCGCCGGCACCCGTGGCAGATGTCGAAAACGCGCTCCAGCTCGTGGAACAATGCCTCCTCGTCGTAGTAGGCCGGCGACCGCCAATCGACCGGGTGACGGGTGGGGGCCTGGAGGCTGCCTTCGCGTACGGTCGGTTCAGGCATCGTCGGGTACTCCGGTTGTCGTTCAGCGCGTCGACTGGGTGTGTTCAGTCTGTGGACTGCCATGATCGCGCAAGGAATCGCGCATTCCAAATGGGCAGTTCGTATCGCCACGATAGCGACGATCCATTACCCGGAGGCACTGCCCGAGACGACGCCGGATCCGCGTCGAGACCGGAGCGCCGCCGTCTCGCCGGTCCTGGCGTCCCAGCGCAGACCGTTCCCTTAGAAGAACAGCCCCTCGATGGGCGATGAGGCGGAGGCGAACCGTCGCGCCGGCATGCGCCCGGCGAGGTAGGCCTCCCGGCCCGCCTCGATGGCCTTGCGCATGGCGCTCGCCATCAGCACCGGGTCCTTGGCGGCGGCTATGGCGGTGTTCATCAGGACCCCGTCGCAGCCCAGCTCCATGGCGACGGCGGCGTCCGAGGCTGTGCCGACGCCCGCATCCACCAGGACCGGGACCCGCGCGTTCTCGACGATGGTACGGATGTTCAGCGGGTTCCTGATCCCCAGGCCCGAGCCGATGGGGGCGGCGAGCGGCATTACCGCGACACAGCCGATCTCTTCCAGGCGCTTCGCAACGATGGGGTCGTCGTTGGTGTAGACCATCACGTCGAAGCCGTCCTTCACCAGCTCTTCGGCGGCCCTGATGGTGGCGATCACGTCGGGGAACAGGGTGCGCTCGTCCCCCAATACCTCCAGCTTGACCAGCGTGTGGCCGTCCAGCAGCTCCCGGGCCAGCCGGCAAGTGCGCACGGCGGTCTCCGCGTCGTAGCAGCCGGCGGTGTTGGGGAGGATGGTGTAGCGCTCGGGGGGGAGCACATCCAGGATATTCGGCTCCCCCGGGTTCTGGCCCATGTTGGTGCGGCGCACGGCGATGGTCACGATCTCCGCCCCGCTCGCCTCGATGGCGCGCGCGGTCTCGTCCATATCCTTGTACTTGCCGGTTCCCACGAGCAGGCGGGAGCTGTATTCCCGGCCCGCGACCGTAAAGCGGTCGGCCCGGGAGGGATTGGTGGATGGCTGGTTGGACATGGGGCTTGCGGCTCCGGTTGAAGGGGTTAGTGCGTCAGGATAAGCCAATCGCCCGGCTTGGAGGCGGCGGCTTACCCGCCACCGACCGCATGGATAATCTCCACCCGGTCTCCCGGCCGGAGGACATGGGTGTCGAACCGGCTGCGCGGGATCAGCTCCTCGTTCACCTCCACGGCGATGCGCCGGCCAGCGAGGCCCAGGTGCTGGACCAACGCGGACATGCCGATCGCCTCTTCCACCTCGGTGGGGGCGCCATTAATCACGATGTTCATGGGTGCTCGGGAGGGGCAGGGGACGATTGACCAGACTTCGGATTCTATACCGGCAGGCCGGGTCTGTGCCGGACGGTAAAGCCCCGCCCGCCGGACGCTCGGAGGCCCGGAGAGACAGTGCGCCGGGTTGACCCGGCCGCCGAAGCGGTGCCGGGTCCGCGCTGGGCATGGGCAGCGGACGGGCCGGTCGCCCAATGTCGGTAGCCGCGCCCAGTCAACGAGTTGCCCAGGATTGCAAAACGGTGACTGCCTCTATACCGTACGCGACGCCGCGGGCCGAGCAGGGACCTGGCCGTCCCGACGGGGCCGCGACGAAACCCGAGGCCCGTCAGGGGCAACCGAGCCCGAATACGAGGAGGGCGCCGTGAGTCGATGGTCCGAGGATCTCATCTCGGTGGAGCATGCCGGGACCCTGGACGGGCTGTTCCTTCAGCGTGTCAGGCGCTCTCCGGAACGGGTCGCCTATCGGTATCACGAGCGCACCGAGGGCTGGAAGCAGCTCACCTGGCGCGAGATGGGGGAAGCGGTGGTGCGCTGGCGCCAGGCGTTGGCGGGGGAGCGCCTGTCCCCCGGCGACCGGGTGGCCATGCTGCTGCGCAACTGCCCGGAATGGATCATGTTCGATCAGGCGGCCCTGTCGCTCGGCTTGGTGACGGTTCCCCTCTACACGGATGACCGCGCGGACAACGCCGCCTACATCCTGCAAGACGCCGCCGTGAAGGTCATTCTGGTCCAGGATGCCGGTCGCTGGAAGCGCCTGTCCGAGGTCTTGGGCGAGTCCCCCTGGCCCCAGCGTGCGGTGCTGGTGGAGGGTGGGGCAGAGGCCGCGCGCGTCGCGGCGGCG
>JBGSOR010000365.1:0-27386 GCA_041738985.1 Chromatiaceae bacterium
TCGATCGACCCGCGCCACGCCGCCAGCGCCTACGCCTGGTCCTGGCTTGAGGGCCTGATCCTCGCGGCGGTCAAGATCGTCCCGCTGGGACAGACCCAGGGCCAGCAGGTCCTGGCGCGCCTGGCCGAGCGGATACCCGCCATCCTGGACGCCGCCCTGGAGCTGGACGACGCGTCCATCGGCGCCTCCTCGCCCGCACTCGCCATCGCAAGCTGCGCCCACGAGACCCAATACACGCGACTCTACCGGTCCTGACCGCCGGTATCGCGATGCCACCTGGCACGCACGTGATATCTGGGTAACCTGTGGCTTCTTCGCGAGGTTGTGCGTTGGCCGGGGGCCATCGATCCGCAGCCGGTCGCTGCTTGTCGTGCGAGCGGGCAAGGTCCCGTTCACCGGTATCCGCCGCCACTCGCGACAGGGCCGGCGGCGACTGCATTGGTCGGTGGCATACCCTGGCCTGGTACGCGGCGTTGGCCGCGATCGCGAAGCGCGCAATCCGGCCAAGACCTACCACCACGTCCACTCGCACCAGCGGCAGGTAAACACTGGTTTGCTGACATCGGACGTTACCTGGCTGACGGGCCGCTCTGGACCCTTATGCAAAGTTTTGCATAATCGTCCTTATGCAAAGGACGCTGCAGCCACTCGCTGTCAGGCGGCGCGACTATGGTGCCCCCAAGGTCGAGCAATTCACACCCTGGATCGCACGCCAGCAAAAGATGTGCAATGCCGCCGCGCCGAATCCTCCGCCGGAAGGGATTCTTGAGCGCTGGCCCCCGCGTTTCTACGAGTATGTGGTCCCGGAATCAGGGCGGACGTTCCGCATCTCTACGCATCATCGAGCGATTTCGCCGTGACTTGACAGCTAGCCTCTGCGCTTCTGCCGCGGGCGGCGCACCTCCTCCGCCCCTCAACCTAGTCCACCAGCTGCCTCTTACTATTTGGAGCCCTCGAGCCTCTTCGTTGCCGAAGGTCCTACCCCGCTGATCTGGACCACGACCGGCTCGCCTCTGCTCTCGACGTAGTGGGGAACGTTGGCCGGTTCCGTGTAGAAACTGCCGGGTGGTAACGCGATCATCTTAGCCTCGTCATACTTGTCGCCCCAGCCGAAATACCAGGTCCCGGAGATGACCGTGTATACCCTGTCCTCAGGATGCGTGTGCGGCGGCACCTTGTTATTCGGCGGGAATTTCACCCGCTGCACGTAGGGACCGGCCTGCGTCGAGTCGCCAATTAGGTCGCTGGCTTCCAGGGTAGGGATTCGCGGGTTGGGCTTCCAAACCATCTTGTCGGGTGTAAAGAGGACCGCGCCCGACGGCAACTCCTGCGCCCGGCCGACGCCCGGATTAATGATGATCGCCGCCAACAGGGAAACCGTTAGTGGCAGTACGCTCGTCTTCATGCTGGATCTCCTGACTTTGGTGGGTGGGCGTACCCGTTATGTTTTCGGTCATCCTGCCCCTAGTAGGTTGTGGGCTAAAACCTGCTCAGAATCCCGGCTGGTCGTCGTGGTGCGCCGGTTTGAGTGGGCGTTCCCCACTAAAGAGACTCGGCGTTGTCAAGCATCCCCTGGAAGTCCACAACAACCGCGGGCTCGTCGCCCACGACCGAGGCGCCGTGGCCCGGATCGTCTAAGAGCTCAAGATCAGCTCGGGGCTCGTCGTCAATCGTGGGGACGCGCGTGACGAAGCGGCATTGTTGAGCTGCCAACTTGGACTTTGTCCAAAAGCATAGAGCATGCTGCGTCGTCTCGCCGGTGTTGGACCGTCAAAGCTTGTTGTCGGGGTGATCGCCGAATGCGATCCAACCCCAACGAGGCGCGCTTGCGGGCATTGAGGAATCGAAGCGGTCGTAGTGGGAACCCGAACACTCGATCTCAGGAACCGGCGGTGCCGTGGCGTGGGCCGGAAGCCGCGCAGGCGGTCTCGACGGGTCGTCGAAACTGTAAGCGCTGAGGGTCGACGGCATCTGCCGGCGGAAGACCAACTCCGCCATCTACCATCTCCAGAAGAGTGGGGGCACAGGTCGCCGAGCAACCCGCCTGCCGCGAATAGCAATCCCCCGGCAGAGTCAGGTGCTTTCGATTGCCGGCCCCTCAAAGGGGCCTAATCGCAATCGGGTAAGACCGGCTGCGAGGGCGGAGGCACTCGCGAGTGCCGGGCGTTGCCGATAACGGAAGACCGCTGCCGCTCTCTTTGGAATGGCCGGGTCTCTACTGCCGGAAACGGAGCGGGATTCCCGACTGCCGCACATGTCAAACTCTGACTGTCTCTCCGGCAGAGCCGGGGGTTTTCCTGAGATAAAAATCGGGCTATATCGTGCCTACGCGAGTTGGCGAATCAATCTGGTGTCTTGCTCGATCTTTGCGGCGAAGTAGCTGGCCATATTGGCAAGCATCTTGGTATGCAGCGAATCTTCAAGGGAGTCGAAACGCATCTCGAGACAATCCGTGTCTTTTACTGCCGAGACGTTCGCCGTGCGGCCTCTCCGGCTGGCGAGCGCGACCTCTCCGAAGACCATGCCGGACCCAAGGGTCGTGACTCGGACGCGATTGCCTGCTCCCGTGTCGACCCACACTTCCACCTCGCCGTCCAAGATGAAGAACATAGAGTCTGCGGAGTCTCCCGCACGGAAGATTTGGGAGCCCGCCGCGAACCGGCGTCGTTGTCCGGTTGCTTCAAGGGCCTCGAGCTCGTCCCGCGTCATGCCCGTGCAAAGGTACTGTTGACTTAGGGTCGCTGCGGGGGCCTTTGCATCCGAGGCCACGAGCGATGGGCGAATCAGCTCGTCTTCGCACCACTCGACCGCATGATCCGTGTCCTCGAAGAACAGCCAATCCGGCACTTGGCCCAACGACAGCTCCTTTCGTAAGTGCTTTTTGAACCGGTAAAGGTGCGAGCACTCGGTGAAAAAGATGCGTCTGCCTTCGGCGGCAACGCGCCTGCAAAGCTCGTCCAAGACGAGAATCGAAGCATTGTCCGCCGCGACGACCCGCTTCAGATCGACCACCAGATAATCGGCCTCCGCGAGCGCGGAGAGCATGTCGAGCGTCACTGACTCTGTGCTGCCGAATAGCAGCTCTCCCTGCAGCTCGTAAACCCGGATCCGGCGACCTTCCGTAGCGAGCAGCGCAAGCTCAGCGGGTCCGCGTCGGCGACGCGATGTAAACTGGGTGCAATCGTAAACACGGCGAATCACTGAAGCCGAGGTTGAGCGCGCGACGTGGAACAGGTGCAGGCCGAAATCCGCGGAAAGGCGCTTGCATGCCTCGATGCCGCGCACGCTGTTTCCCTTTTCGTCGAGCGGTGGCGAGAACAGGCCGAGCCCGAATTGGCCGGGGAGGACGGCCATGATTCCGCCGCCCACGCCACTCTTGGCCGGCATACCCACATTGAAAATCCAGGCTCCCGAATAGTCGTACATACCGCAGGTGCTCATAACGCTGAGTACCTTTTCGACATAGCGCGATTGAAGGGCTGGAACGCCTGTTACCGGATTGACGCCATTGTTCGCCAGGCAGGCCCCCATGGCGGCGAGATCTCGGGCAGTGACCAGGATCGAGCACTGGCGAAAGTACAGGTCGACCACACGTTCGGGCGCACGGTCGAGGATCCCATGTCCGTATAGAAGGTGCGCGATCGCACGATTACGGTGACCGGTATCGCTCTCCGAGCGGTATACCTTATCGTCGATCTCCATCGGGTGGCCGGTGTATCTTGCGAAGCTCTGGAGGATTCGCTCCATGGGTGTCGCATCCGACCGGGATTCGATCAACCCGGTGGTCGCAATAGCGCCGGCATTGATCATCGGGTTAAGCGGTCGGCCGGTACCCGGCTCAAGACTAATGGAGTTGAAGGCCTCTCCCGAAGGCTCCACCCCGACCTTACCCAGAACCGCCTCGAGACCGCGGTCCTCGAGTGCGAGACCGTAGGTAATCGCCTTAGAGATGGACTGGATAGTGAAGCTTTGCCGAGACTCTCCGGCCTGGTAGACATGACCGTCGACCGTCATCATGGCGATCCCCAGCCAGGACGGGTCCGCGCGCGTCAGCTCCGGGATATAGCTCGCGACTTCGCCGCCCTTGATCGCGAGCAGCGAATCGTATAGCCGGTCGAGATACCGTTGAACCGGGGACACCTTAAGGATTAGTGCTTCCATCGTCGCTCTTCTAGAACACTATAGAGATTCGCTCGGAGCGGAGCGTCGGTCCGGGCTGCGCGCCCGGTCAATCCAGCACCGCTTCCAGTGTCTGGGTTGTGCGGAGCAGGCGCTCCGCTAGAAGGTCCGCCATAAACCTGTGCACGGTGGAAGCCAGATCTGGCCGCTTGGTCTCCATTCGTTCGATAGCCTCCGCCGTCAGCAAAAAGGCGCTGCCGGGACTGTCTGCGACGACGGTCGCCGTGCGCGGCGTCCCCAGATACAACCCCAACTCCCCGAGCACCGTTCCGGGTCCTGTGCGCCTGATTCGAGACCGCCGGCCGTCGGGGGTGCTCAACCAGACCGAAACTTCACCCTCCTCCAGGAAATAAAGCTCGGTTGAGTCGTCGCCTTGTTTAATCAGCTCCTGCTCCTTGACGAAGGACACCGGGACAAGATATTCGAGCAAGTCCCCCGCGGAGCCCTTATTGCCGATCAATGCCGAAAGCCGCTGTACGAGCGTCGTTGTGTGGCGGGCACCGCCGGAGCCTCGGCATCGAAGGACTTGGTTCTCATACCATTCGAGTGCGTGGTCGGCATCGACAAACAGGGACAGAGCGGAGACGCCCCCCACGAGTCGCTCTGCTACGAGGCGATGCTGCAATGCCGGCGCAAGACCGCAAAAGATCAACGAGAACTCTTTCTGCTCCGCCATCCGTCGCATACGATGGAAGACATAGGCAGCAGACGAGTCGATTCCGGTCACTTGCTCGAGGTCCAGCACGACGAAACGTAAAGGCACTTTTCCCGGATACTCTGAACGTTTGCGAAGGCAGTCGAGCAACTGTGCCGCCGTACCAAAAAAAAGGTATCCCCTCAGCTTCAACAGGTAGAGCTGCTCGCCAGAAGCGAGCAGCAGACGCTCGTCATCGATGCCTCGCTCCACCGTGCTCTTTGCCTGCTCTCCGGAGAGGGCATAACGGATCACCTGGGTGCGACTGTAGTTGACGACGAACAGAACCACTGCGGCGAGTAATCCTGCCAGCACGCCGGGTACAATCCCCGCGAAGGCGATGGTAAGGAGAATGATCGGAACCACCAGGTACTCGCCTTGGGGCAGTCTGCGATAGGCACCGATCAGCCATTCTCCGAGGAACGAGAGCCCTAAGTACATGAGAAGCGCACCGACGACAATGCGTGGTAAATACCCGAAAAGGTCGGCGCCCAGAAATAGCGCGGCCCCGCAGGCCAGCGCAGCAACGACCGCCGGTGCATGGGTGGATGCTCCGAGCTTGATCGCCAGATCGGAGAGGCTGAGCGAATGGAAACCAACCATGCCGCCTGCCAGACCGGCGACAAGGTTCGCGGTCCCGGCGACCCGTAGCTCCCGGTTGACGTCGATATCCTGTCCGGATGCGAGCTCGAGGGCACTGACGGTGAGTAGGATGGAAACGGCACCGACCAGAGCGACAGCAGAAATGCTTCCCCATTGATCGAGCACGAGGAACAAACTGCCGCTCTCAAGCAGTCGTGCGAGGCTCGGCGCGAACGAGCCTCCGGTAGCCTGCTGCATCGGCCCCACCAGCCATCCGAGCTTGGCGATCGACTCCATCGAGGTCCCACCCGTTAGCATCGCAAGGTAAAACAGTCCGGTCCCGGCGAGGAGCATCAGCGGCAGGGCCAATACGGAAGACGAATAACGGCGAACCGCAAAGACGGCGACAGCCAGCAGCAAACCGGGAAGCCACCGGGCTAGCAAAGCGGGGTCGACGAGAGTCGGTGTATCGCTCAGCGAGTCGATCTCGATGCCTGTCATGACACGCAGACCGCCGACGAGCAAAAGCCAGCCGGTCCCGGCAAAGAACCCTCCCAAGACCGAGTAGGGGATGTAGCGCATCAAGCCGCCCGTTCGCGCCACACCCAAGCCGAGCAAAAAAAATCCCGTGATCAAGGTTGTGGCGGCGATTGCGAGCGACACGTTCGCCGCAATCTCGTCGCCGGTAGCCGTCGCGGGCGCCGTCGCAACGATCGACGAGGCCATGGCCGCCAGTATCGGTGCTGTGCGATCTTGAGGGATTGCAATGGTCACATTGCAGGATCCCGCCAGCGAGACGATAAGCCCGACCAGCAGTCCTGAGACCAACGCGATGTTCACGCCCTGCGCGAGATGGGGTGAGAGAGCGCCGTCGAAGATGAGGGTGGCCAGCGATACCGCCGATACGACGCTGACGATGGCGGTCGCCAAGGCGCTGAAAAGCTCGTTGGGCCGCCACAGTCTCCCCAGCGTGAGCTGCAGTGCGTTTTCCTTCATAAACGGGTCGCTGCGCTTATGGTGTTGTTGGAGTCGCGGTTCTCGATCACGACACAGTCGTCATGGATATTATTTTGCGTCCATTCGGATCACACGCGGATTGGATGCCTGCTCCGGCTCGTTGCTGAATCGTCTGCTACGTTCCAGAAAGAACCTTGCCGGTCCGTCGTCTGGAAAATCTTCGAGAAACTCTTCGAGAAGAGAGGATGCTTCGAACCAAGACCCTTCCCAATGAGGACTCATGGCGGAGTCGAACGACTCGCATAACAGCAGTTGACGGTCGGTTGCCGTCTCTCGCTTGGTCAGGACCTCATAGATCGGGAGGGCTTCGGTCTTGCCGACGAACTGGAAATCGCCTAGGTACCTGGTCACCAGGTTCTCGAAGCCCGAGACCACTGCGCCGGTCGCCAGAATCTGCGTTCCGACGTGCTTATTCAGGCCTTCTACACGGGACGCGGTATTGGCCGAATCCCCCACGATGCTGTAGACGAACCTCCCGCCCCCGCCGGCATGGCCCACATAGATGCGCCCGGTCTCCAGGCCGATCCTTAATTTTGCCCCGGGCATATCGTGGCGTTTCTGGAAATCTTTGATTGCGTCAGCGGCGTCCAATGCCGCGAGCAGCGCCTGACGGCGCGGATTAGCGGACGGGCGCTCGTCGATCCAAGCGCACATAATGGCATCTGCACGGAACTCTGTCACGTGCACCTTATGCTCTTTTAGGGGCGCAGCGAGGGTCTCGAAATAGTCGTTAAGAAATTTCGCAAGCTCGCCGGGGGCCAGCTTCTCGGCGATGGTGGAGAATCCAGCCATGTCGGTGGCGAGACAGGTGCCATAAACCACCTGATTCAGCTTTCCGGGGTCGAGCTTATTCCGAGCAAGATCGCGGACGATCGCGTCGGGGAGGTAATTGGTGATCGCCTTGCCCATGCGCTGCCCCCGTCGGCGCTCGATCAGGTATTGGCCGAGAAGGCCCGCGAAGAGAGCCACGGGCGCCTGAGCGAGGAGCGGAATGGCAACCGGCAAGACGACGCCGCGAGAATCGAACTGATATTGCGCGGCAACGGCGTAGGACGCGGCAAGAGCGAGGGCGACCGACACGCCGAGGTGGCCCGGAAGAACGTAAACGGCCGTGCCGGCCGCAATGCCGAACAGGATGAGCAATGCGACGAAGACCCGAGGGTCCACGGGCGTGAGTGAGCGGTCGGTCAATAGGTTGGCATAGGCCGTGGCGGCGATCTCGACCCCGCTCAGGTCTACGCCGTCGTCGCGGGTAAAGACCGTGTAGAAACGGTCCGGCTGACCGGGGTCGAACAGATCGGAGTAGCCGACGAATACCGCTTTGCCTGTGAAGTCCAATGCCTTGTCGTCGAGATTCGGATCGGTGCCTTGGATGACGGATTGGTAGGGCACGGTGGCGATCGATCCGGGAGGCCCGTAAATGTTGAGAAATCGATGGGCGGGCCCCCGATACAGGGCCTCGAGGGCTGCCTGTAGCGTGTTGGGATTGTCGGCGGCAGCCGCATCCGACACGGGAGCGGTCTGAGGCAATCTTTCGAAAAAGGAACGCAGCTCGCGCATGGAATGGCGAAGCTGCGTCGGGTCGGAGAAGATCCGCTCCGGGTCGGGAAGGGCAGCGCCCTCTATGGGGGCAAGGGTGCGCGCCCGATCGATCAGTGCAGGCAGCTCACCGCGTGCTCGCAGCTGCAACGCCACCGCTGGCAGCGTCGGCGCTTCGTCGGCACTCTCCTTAAAGACCCAGAACTGGCTGACGGAGGCCCCGGCCTTAGGCAGTGGAAAGCTCGCAAGGCCCTTCACCGCGGTACTTAATGGCTGAAACGGTGGTTGGGACTCTTCTTCCCAAATCGTGCCGACATGGCGGCCGCTGCGGTCTGCGATCGGCTGGCGCTTCCCGGTCAGCAGCTCGACCGTAACCACATTGCCGGCTCGGGTCACCGCATCCACGAAGGCCCGATCGGATGCCGGGTCCTTGGGCTGGCCGAAATGGACGTCGAAAGCGATCAGGGAGGCTCCACGTGCCACTAGATTGTCGACGAGCTGGGCGTGGATGGAGCGCGGCCAGTCCCGAGGGAGCGGCGGAAGTCCAAGCGCCTCGCCGGTTCGGCCGTCCATGGCGACGACTGCCACGCCGTCGGGCGACCTCACCGGTCCTCTAACGTGGAACAACCAAGGCAGTCCGACCCCCTGCTCGAAGGCAGCTCCGATCGGAAGCAGCCCGAAAATGACGCCGGCGCCTCCGACACAGAGCCCCAAAGTCAGTCCGATCAGCCAACGCGCCATGAGTTGTTATCTCCGCTCGGGCGAAGCGACTCCCCGAATGGTCCGACCGCTGCCGACCCAGCGCTCAAGCACGCGGGATGCCATGCCGCTCCAGCGATCGCCGCGAGCGCTATGGCGATCTTGGGTTGGTTTACCCGTTTGTCCGATCGGGGTCCGTCCCTGGCTCCGGGTCGCAACCGCAAGCTCTCGTGTGCTCGGTGCGCATAGCCTCGCTGGAAGGACAGTTCGCTCGCTCCTTGAGGTGCTCGCCGCCCCACACCTGCCCTTGCCGACGGAACCGAAACGCAAACCGACCCGCCAAGGACTCTGTGACAGCGTGACAAGCGTTCGCGCCCTGCTTTGGTGCTTTCCGCGACCCCAAGGCGGATGGATGCACAACTTTGAGGCCGCACCGCCGGGGGCAGAGGGCCGCTCAAAGGCCGCCGGACTGTGGCCCAGTTATTGCGGAGCGTGTGACTGTAAAGTGTGACGCCGATCACACACGCCTTCCCCGGCCAGGCGCGGCCTGGGACCGTCGTGCTGCGACACTTCGGGACAACCAAGGCTTGCAGCCGCTGTGGGGACAGACAGCGGCGGCGACCCGTTCACGGGCCACGGCGGCAAGCCGTTCAGCGCGATCTTACCCGAAAGACCTATTGTGCTGATCAGGTTTTTCCGGTACAAAAGGGCGCAAGCAAGCCGGCGACGCGTACCGGCCTGTCCCCAAAGTATTTCAGCGCCAAGTCCTTTGCATCGCAGGGTTTTTTAAAGCAGCGGCCGAGCAGCCATGCTTGAGGTAGCTTGAAGACGGATGATCTACCAGATTCGGTTCAGAATTTAAGAGGAGATACGGATGGTGGGTCTGCCCAGGATCTCGATGTCGTGCCACGGGCGGCTGAGGAACCTAACCTACCCAGGTATCTTCGTCATTGCCGTGGCGACCGGCCTATGTCGAGTCGCCGAAGCGCAGACCGCCTGCGAGCCTCAAGTCGGAAAGTTCGTTTCAATCACGGGAGCGGTTCAGGTACAACACGGCTCGGGCGACATTTGGGTCGCTGCCAGTCTCGAAACCTCGTTGTGCGAGGGAGATACCATCCGCGTCGGCGATCTCAGTCGTGCGGCGGTGACCCTCGTCAACGAGGCCGTCCTGCGTCTCGACCAGAGCACAACCGTCCGGTTGCTCGACATCACCGGCGAGGAGGGAAAACGCTCCTGGCTGGACTTGGTGTCCGGCGCTCTGCAATCCTTCAGCCGTAAGCCCCGTTTTCTTACTGTCAACACACCCTATTTGAACGGCTCGATCGAGGGAACGGAGTTTCTGGCGCGGGTCGAGGACAAGGCCGCCGAGATCACTGTGTTCGAGGGCATCGTTCGCGCCGCCAATAGTCAGGGGGAGGTAGCGGTCAACCGCGGCGAGTCCGCCCGTGCAGCAGCCGGCCAGGCGCCTTACCGCCGCACAGTCGTCAAGCCCAGGGACCAAGTGCAGTGGGCACTGTACTACCCTCCCGTCTTATCGGCTTCCGCCCTCGCATCGATATCGCCGGCACTCACAGAGGCGGCCGCCTGTGCCGAGCAGGGGGATAGCACCTGCGCCTTTGGCGCACTCGACCGGATCCCGGCGACTGCGCGCGATGCGCAGTTTTTTTTGCTTCGCGCCTCACTGTTCCTCTCGGTGGGGCGGGTTGATGAGGCCCGGTCGGACATCGACGAGTCCTTGAGCAAGGACCCCAACGCCGGGGTTGCCTACTCGCTTCGCTCGGTGATCGCCGTCGCCCAAAACAACAACGTCGAAGCGCTCGGGGATGCGCGCCGGGGCGTCGAGCTGAGCCCCAGTTCGGCGTCCGCAAACATCGCGCTTTCTTATGCGCTGCAGGCCAATCTCCAGCTTAAAGACGCGCGCGACACGCTCCTTGTGGCGGTCGACGAAAACCCCGACGACGCACTTGCCTGGGCGCGGCTCTCCGAGCTTTGGCTGATGCTGGGCGAGCGCAAGGAATCCCGGGCGGCCGCCCAGCGCGCGGTTGCGCTCCAGCCGAGTTTGGCACGCACGCAAGATGTTCTCGGGTTTGCGGCTCTCTCGGAGATCCGGCTTCGGGAAGCACGCGCGGCCTTCGAGCGGGCGATCGCACTCGATTCATCGGCGCCCCTGCCCCGTCTAGGCATCGGTCTCGCCCTCATCAGGGGCGGCAAGCTCGCGGAAGGCCGCCGCCAACTCGAGTTCGCCGTGGCGCTGGACTCAAACGATAGCTTGCTCCGCGCCTACCTCGGAAAGGCCTATTTCGAGGAGAAGCGCGCACCGCTCGACGCCGAGCAGCTCGCCATCGCCCAGACGCTCGACCCCAAGGACCCCACCGCCTTCCTCTACGACGCCATCCGTCTGCAGACCGAGAACCGCCCGGTGGAGGCCCTAGGGCAGTTTGAGGCTTCGATCGAGCGCAACGACAACCGGGCGGTGTATCGGAGCCGGCTGGAGCTGGAAGGGGATCGGGCGGCGCGCGGGGCTAGCATCGCTCGGATTTACAGCGACCTCGGCTTCACGGAGGCCGGCGTCGCCACCGCCACCCGGTCGCTTATCCTGGACCCGGCCAATGCGTCGGCACACCAATTCCTGTCCGATACCTATAGCACGATGCGTCGGCGCGAGGCGGCCCGGGTAAGCGAGCTGCTGCAGGCGCAGATGCTCCAGGACATCAACATAAACCCTGTCCAGCCGAGCGCGAGCGAGACCAACCTTAACACCATGACCTCGGGTGGACCTTCCAGCGTTGGGTACAACGAGTTTACGCCCCTGTTCGAGCGCAATCAGGCCCGACTCGACATCAACGCGCTCGGGGGCAACAACGACACCGTTGGGGCCGAGGGCGTCGTCTCAGCCATCTACGACTGGCTGTCCTTGAGCGCCGGCTACTATCACTACGAGAGCGACGGCTGGCGGCCCAACAACGGGTTGAAGCAGGATATCTACAACGTATACGCCCAAGCTGCCGTGACGCCGGAGCTCAACGTCCAGGCGGAGGTCCGCCGGCGCGAGTCGACCGAAGGGGATTTGGCGTTCAATTTCGATCCGGACGACTTCGTCGAGGATAGGACCGTAGAGCGGGCGCAGGACAGCGTCCGTGTTGGCGTGCGCTACTCCCCCTCGCCCGACTCCGATCTATTGTTCTCCTACATCCGCAGCGATCGGGAGGACCGGCTTCGGGAGACAGCGCCGCTGGAATTTCCATTCGAGACCGTGGCCGCGGATGAATCTTTCGAGTCCGAGGGCGATCAGTTCGAGGCGCAATACCTTTTCAGGCGACAAGTGTTCAACCTGATCGCCGGACTCGGATACAGCGATGCGGATGTGCGGGATAAAACCGTCCTGTTCTTCGATTCCCCACTGGACCCGCCCGACCCACTGGATTTTTCTATCGACGCGTCGGCTGATCGAGAGATCGAGCAGGCCCGTGGTTATGTGTATGCAAATCTCGCGTTGTCCTCTGCCGCCGTGGCGACGATCGGCGTGTCTTACGACGACTACGAGGAGGCACCGGTCGAAGAGGCGAGCCTCAGCCCGAAGCTCGGCCTCAGGTGGGTGCTCAGCGACGCCCTGCATTTGCGGGCCGCCGCCTTCAATGTGGTCAAGCCGGCCCTGGTGAACAATCGGACTCTCGAGCCGACCCAGATCGCGGGCTTCAACCAGCTATTCGACGATCCGAATGCCACAAAGTCGACTCGATACGGTCTCGGTCTGGACTGGTTCCCGAATCAGGGTCTCACGCTCGGGGCGGAGCTGACTTGGCGGGACCTGGAGGAACCGCTCGTCGATTTCGAGGGCGGCGCAGTTTTCGAGGATCGCGACGAAGAGCTGCACCGCGCCTATCTCTACTGGACACCCACGAATCGAATGTCGCTGACCGGTGAGGTCGTCTATGACCGGTACGGATCGAGCGGCGAGATTACCAGCCTGACGAATATCCCCGAGCTGGTCAGAACGGTTAGCGTGCCCGTCGGGCTTAAGTACTTCCTGCCGAACGGCCTCTCTGTCGGCATCGCCGGCACCTATGTGGACCAGCGGGTGCAGAGATACGAGTTCGCCACGCAAGGAGAAGGGGAGGACAGCTTCTTCGTCGTCGACGCTTCCGTTGCCTATCTGCTTCCGCGGCGCACGGGGATGCTCAGCCTGCAGGTCAGAAACCTGTTTGGGGAAGAGTTCGAGTATCAGGACGACAGCTATCGGGAGTTCAGGGACGAACCTTCTACGGGACCCTACTTCCCGGAGACCACGTTTTGGGCCGTTGCACGGCTGACGTTTTGAGGAGCGGCCTGGGACGCGAGTTTCGCTCCCCTAGGCGCTCGCGAAGTATGCAAATCGAACAGAACAAGCGGAGAGTGCGATGAATTCCAAGTTTTATTTCCCGGTGGGCGCTCTACTGGCCCTCACCTGTTGGTTGCCCGCGCAGTCCTGGGCCTCCTGCAATACCAACGCTAGCCAAACGGGGGCAGTGTCTGCCTACGCCCTGAGTGGGCAAGGCAACTTTTCCTGCGCTGCACTCAATATGGTCAATGCCACGGCGAACACGATTCCCCCGGCCCTTGGGGTAATAGCTATCGATTGGGTACGCACCGATCCCCAGGAGGTCGATGTGGTGGCCGTGGCGGATTCCAGCGGCAAGCGCTGCGTCTATAACTACGGCCCTGGTGCGACAGGAGGCAGCAAGCTCACCCCGAACAGCGCCAATAATGTCTCCCAAGTCCTGTATTGTAAGGACGGCAATGTCATCCCGCCCCCGAATGCAGCGCCGGTGGTAAGTATCCAGATCACCGCGCCGGCGCCCCCATCACCAATCAAGAGCGACATTACCGTCACCTTTGCAGGCACCGCCTCGGACACCAAGGACGGAAATCTCAGTCAGGCATTGGTGTGGACCTCGTCCCTGGACGGATTCATTGGGGGGGGCAGCTCCATATCCACAACCCTGACGGCCGGCACCCACAACATCACAGCGCAGGTGGAGGACTCGGGGGGCTTATTGGGATCAGCGCAGATCACACTCATCGTAGATGCGAGCGTTGTTTCCCAATGTCAGTCCGTCGCTGGGGGCGCGAGCGTGTTGATCAATGGAACGGCGGTTACCTGCCCCACGGACGGATCCGGTAACCTGCTACCTCGCGTCGTTTGCAGTGCCGACATCAGCGATGACGCAGATCAATTCGAGCTCAGCCAGCAGGGATGCTGCGTCTGTGGCGCCACGGCCGTTGAGTGCAACCCAGATCTGCCCGCGGTGCCGAACGATCCAATCCCTGCCGGCGCGCCAGGGCCTTGCCCTGTCGCCAAGGCTTTCGACAATCTCCAGGTTCCGACGACCATCCTGTTCAACAACGATCCTTACTATTGCACGACCACCGGCGGTCGCAGGACTTGCTACGCGTACTGATTTCGCCACGTCGTGGGAAAAGGATGATGCCCTGATCCCCTTTCGGGCTCGGGGTTTAGGGACGCTTACAGGTCACGGCCGGTCGCGTGCGCCCGGTCGGTGTTGTTGGCTTGATACGTGACATCCTTTGCTTAGCCTCTGCGCTACCCGAGCAGCACTTCGCCGGCGACGAAGCGCTGCTCGCGGAAGGGGACAGGAGGGAGGACATGGAAGCCAATAACCGGATCTCTCGGGAGATCGGTGGGAAGACCATAGAGAATCGTGAAATGGTCCGGGGTGCTGTTTGTAGCGGTGCGATCTCATGGTCATGATCGATAATCTCGACGACATGTACCCGCATTTCCGGAGCATGGCCGGAGTTGTCGACGACATGACGGGCCGGGTGGGGTCCATGCGCACGCGCGTTGCAGACATTTCTTTGATCGCCGCCGATATGCAGGCGGTCAACGGGGATACTGCGGAGATGCGAACTGCGGTAGATGGCATGACCGATAAAGTCTCGACCATGGCGGCGGACATGGGCCATAGTGCGGTCCCCCAGATGGCATGCAGGTGTTTGGAATGGATGGCCTAGCAGGCGCTGATTAGGCCAGCGCGCTCGCCGAAGAGCAAGCGGGCGAGCGTGTCTGGAGACACGACCCCCGCGCGGGTGGATTTGTGCGTGGGTCGTTGGTCGGGTCAGTCCAAGCGCCGATCGACCAAGTCGAGCAGTCGTCGGATGTTGTCACGGGCCCGGGCCTCGTAGCGATCGTGGAAGAAGTCGGTTTGGAATATCCGCTGTTTGGACAGCATGGACGCTAAGAACTGGCGCTTACGCTCATAGTATTGCTCCTCGGAGCCGGCGAACTCTTCCTTGAGATTGTCCGTGTCCCGCTTATAGCACTCCCAATCGCAGCCGAAGCTCGCCAAGTCGATGTCGCAGATGAACTGTCGGTCGCGGTCCGACGAAGCCCCTTGGTGGGTCGTCGCCAGGATAAGCCCGACGACTGTGGCGACGAAACCGTCCTCCATGGATCCACCGGCCCAGTCGCGAAAGAAGTCCGCGCTGCGGGTCTCGTTGTCCGGTCGGCCCGACTCGTTGATTACATCGTGAAACCATAGCGCGAGCTCCACCGCGTCCGGGCACTCGATATGGTCTCGGGCCAGATCGAGCTGCTCGAAACACTGGGCGAGGTGCTGCGCGTCGTGGTAGTGGCGATGGGGCTCTGCATAACGCGCCTCCATGGCGTCCCAAACGGCGCCCGCACGATCCGGGGTGCCGACAGCGAGACAGCGTCGCCAGATCGCCTCGAAGCGTTCGCGCGATGCACCTTCGGTATTGGACGCCTCTTCGGCGCCTTCCGTCATGTGGATCGTTTTCATGGGGGCTGCTTATTGAGCGCGGTGCAATGCGGCCGGTCGGCCAGAGTCGGGACAAATCGTCCGAAGACACTGCAACCAGTGTTTCCGGGTACTCTCACAAGGGTGCCTTGTCGGTCTCGGAGAATCTCGAATCATTCTCGGCAACCAAGCCCAACGCGAGGGGAAGAACGATTCTCCCGTATCATAGCTAGCGTAGGGTCGCATGTCATAAGATCAACACACGGAAGGACCTATTCTCCGCCATCGGTCTCGGTATAGCGGGGAGCGCCATGCATTCGTCGGGAGGAGGAACCGCGAGCCTCGTGTCGGATAGGCGCTGGAGGAGGGGGTGCTGAGGAACGCGGGGTTAGAAGGAGTCCTTGCTCGTTGTGCGGATCCCGGTCTAACCTCGCAATCCTATCGTTTCGAATTGCCTGGGGCATTTAGCGTACGCAACGTGAGGGTCAGTCGATGACGGATCTGCTGGAGCTGTGCCGCGGTCTGCCCGAGCGGAGCTTCGGGTCGGGAGAAGCCCTGCTGACCGAGGGTGAGCGCTCGGGAAGGCTCTACATCCTGATCGAAGGAGCGGTGGAGGTGCGCAAGCGCGGAGTGGAGATCCCGACGGTGACGGAGCCGGGGTCGATCTTCGGCGAGCTCTCCGCCCTGCTCGACCTGCCGCACACGGCGGATGTGGTCCCGATAGGCCCTTGCCGCGCCTATCTGATCGAAGAGGCCCGGAGCTTCCTGGTCTCGAATAACGTGGTGACTTTTCGGCTTGCCCAGCTCTTGGCTCAGCGGCTCAATACCATCACCACGTATCTGGCGGATTTGAAGCATCAGTTCAGGGACGCCGAGGACCATCTCGGCATGGTCGACGAGGTCTTGCACAGCCTAATGCACCAGCAGATCGAGGAGTGCGCGCCCGGGTCCCAACGCCTCCCGGACGACGCTATGTGAGCCAGGCCGGCAGCTCGGTCAGCTCGGGCAGCGGGCGGGTGAGCGGCCCGCCGAGATCGACCGCCTCGGTTCCAGCAAGAGAGAACCAGACCGCCATGCGCTCGCCCGTGTCGCAAATTACATGGGTGGGGCACTCGCCGATCTGCCGACCCGGGTTGAAGACCCAGGTCGCCCCGATGCGATCCACCCAGGACCCCTCCCCGCGGAAGGGTGCCTGGTGGATATGGCCGCTCAGCACGAGGCAGGGTTGGTACCGGAGAACCCACTCGCGCAGCGCGCCGTCGCCGAAATCCTTGGTGCCGACACGCCCCGTAGGCGACGAATCCGGGGGTGCATGGTAGACCCACACCCAACTGTCCTTGTCCTTTTCCGCGTCCCGCGCTAGCTGGTCCCCAACTCGCTCGCGAGTTTTCGGCCCGTCCCACCACGGGCAGACGGTGAAGAGTATGCCATCCAGCATGAACGAATCCCCGTCCGTTGGGATCCCCATCCTGCGGACCTTGGTATCGATCCAGCGGGCGGTCTTTTCACCCAGGTCGTTCGTGGCATCGAGGTCGTGATTCCCTGAGCATACGACGAGGCGGGTCTTCGCATGCAGCCGGCGAAAATACGCCAGTATGACGGAGGTCTGGGCGCGCAGGTCGACGGTGCCTGCGATGTCAAGATGATCACCGGCGATTACCACCAGGTCGAAGCGTGCCGCAATGCGATGGACCCAGTCGTATTGCTTCAAGGCGTAGTGGAGGTCGGAAACGAGCAGAAATCTCATGGGCTTGCGGTAAGGTCTCGTGCTGCCGTCGGCCGCGCTCAGTGAGCTGGCTCCTCGGTGGCCTGCCGGGATCGCTCCGCGCGCTCGGCGGCGAGGACAGAGATCTGCTCGCGGATTTCAGGATAGCGGAGCAGGAAACGACGGAAATCCCGCCCGCTGAGCATGGCAAAGCGACTGTAGTCGAGAGCGGTGACGTCGGCGGAGCGGCGGTCGCCGCTCAACAGGGCCATCTCTCCGAAGAGCTCGCCCGGTCCGCGCGTATCGATACGGCGACCCCGAATAGAGACCTCCACTTCCCCTTTCGAGATGAGGTAGAGGGCGTCCGCAGGGTCGCCCGCTCGGATAATCCGTTCTCCGGGCTCGGCCGTATGGGGTTGGAAATGCAGAACCAGCACCTCCCGTTGTGTGGGACTGAGGCTGGCGAAAAGGGGAAAGCGCGCGGCCAGCTCCTCGGGGGTGAAGGTCTTGTGCACGCTCGCACGGCGCTCGGCCCGCTCGCGGGCGGAGTCGAGCTCGGCTTGAAGCTCTACCAGAGCCTTAGCTCGTCCGGCGCCCAAGCGCAGGCTGAGCTGCGGCTTGCTTCGAACCCAGGCGTCGAGCCGGTCGGCACCGGCAAACAGGAGGGGGTTCAGGGTAATCGAGAAGAGCGCCCCCGCGAGTATCAGGTTGAATCCCTGGGCATCCAGCAGCCCGTAGGAAATGCCCAACCCGCCCAAAACGAAGGAGAGCTCGCCGATCTGTGCCAACCCGGCGCCGACCGTCAGCGCGGTGCTCAAGGGGTAACCGAGTAGGGTCACGATGGCGAGCGCGGCAACCGACTTGCCGATCACGACTATTCCCAGAACCGCGGCGACCTTTAAGGGCTCGTCCGCCAGGATGGCGGGATCGAATAGCATACCGACGGAGACGAAAAACAGGACCCCAAAGGCGTCCTGAAGCGGCAGCGAATTGGTTGCCGCTTTGTGACTGAGCTCGGATTCGTTCAGGACCATGCCGGCGAAGAAGGCGCCCAGGGCGAACGACACATCGAAGAGGATCGCGGCGCCGAAGGCGATGCCAAGGGCTATCGAGAGAACGGCGAGCGTGAACAGCTCGCGCGAGCCGGTGCGCGCCACCTCCCGGAGCAGCCAAGGAAGCACCCTGGGCCCGAGGATGAGGGCCGCTGCGACGAAGACTGAAACCTTAAGAAGAGCGATCGCGAGGGCCATCGGCAGGTTTTGCTGGACCGACATGTGGCTGCTCGAGCCCACGTCCTCGCCCAGCACACCGACCAGTGCCGGCAGCAGCACAAGCGCAAGCACCATGGCGAGATCTTCGACGATCAACCAACCGACCACGACCCGACCGTTGACGCTGGCGAGGGTATTGCGGTCCTCCAATGCCTTGAGCAGGACTGCGGTGCTAGCGACCGACAGGCTTAGTCCGAATACCAGAGCGGCTGCGAAGGTCCAGCCCCAGGCGAGGGCGAGCCAGGTCCCGATGGCGGTAGCCAATGCGATCTGCACGACCGCACCCTGGATCGCCAAGCGTCTCACGGCGAGCAGATCGGAGACGGAGAAATGCAGACCGACCCCGAACATCATGAGCATGATGCCGATCTCCGCCAATTGGCCGGCCAGCGAGCCGTCGGCAAGATCGCCGGGCACGAAGGCCCCGACTGCGACTCCGGCGGCGAGATAGCCGACCAGCGGCGGCAGGCGCAGACGTTGCGCCAAGAAACCGAATCCGAATGCCAGGGCGAGACCGACAACGACCGTGGCGATGAGTGGCATGTGATGCGGCATGTGCTTCCCCTGGACCTGTGGAGCCGATGCAATCGGATGCACTTCCAATCGACCGAGATGTCCGAAGCCCGGTTCGCTCCGGAGTCCGATCAAGATACGGCTGAGCTCGCCTGCGAACCCAACCTTAGAGCTTATGGGAGCCGGTGTCGAGGATGGAAATGTGCAACAGCACCGAGCCCTCCTCTCATTTGCGACGGGACACGGGAACGGGAAGAACGGTCGTCACGTCCGACCCCCATCTCCGGTGGTGATTAGTGCCATGCCTAAGCTACCCCGATAATGGCCCTCCATGGTAACTGGATCCCGGCACTCCATGCCGGGGATGACGTGGTCGCCTGGTTATTAATCCTTCGTTCCGGAAGGGGGTGCCGGAACCTGGGCACTATGGATGGTGCGGGGGCCGGCGCTGAGCCAGCAGCTGAGACAGAACGCCAATTATCTTTCCGACCGAGGCGGCATATCAGCGAGCACCGACGGTCGGCAGAGATCGGCATTTGCTAAAATAGTTACGCTTAGTTTTCTTCCCAGCGCAGAAGCATGGTTGCCGACGCTTCGTCGGCTGTCGGACAGTCAATGCATTCGTTGAGTACGGGGCTCTATCCGCGGTATAGTGCCAACCGCAGAGCCGCTCCCGAAAGCGGGGGATGGAATGTCGTCATTGAGCATAAGCGGTTAAAGCGACGCCGCTTCGAAAGCTTTCGGCGCCGGCTTATGAGGAGAGGCAGCTGCGGCCTGCGGTATCGGCGGGACTCCGTGGTGCCGCAACGGCACTGTACGGAAAGCATGGCTGTATTTTTCGCCCGGCGTGTTATTGCAAGGGGGTGAGTATGGGGGCAACCGATCGCGGTTTTGGAGCCGGCGCTTTGCGGGAATCTGCAGGCACAGTTGTCATCATCGGGGGAGTCGCTGGCGGTGCATCCTGTGCAACCCGCCTGCGCCGGCAACGTGAGGATCTCCGGATCGTCATGTTAGAGCGCGGTCCCTACGTCTCGTTCGCGAACTGCGGGCTTCCGTATTACATTGGCGATGTGATCTCCGAAGAGTCCAGCCTTCTGGTGACCCAACCTGAGACGCTCCGCGAGCGCTTCGACATCGACGTTCGACCGGAGGAAGAAGTCCTGGAGATAGACCGTGTGGCACGGCGGCTGGTCGTGCGCCGGGCGGCCGACGGCGAGATCTACCATATCCATTACGACACGCTGGTCCTTTCGCCGGGGGCGAGACCCATTCGGCCGCCCCTGCCGGGTATCGATCTCCCCGGCATCTTTTCCGTGCGGACGGTACCCGACAGCCGGACGATCAGACAATGGATCGAGACGCGCGGCGTCCGCAGGGCCGTCGTCATCGGTGGCGGTTTTATCGGCCTGGAGATGACCGAGAACCTGGTTAGGCGCGGGATCCAAGTCACCGTCGTCGAGCGCGACAACCAGCTCATGCCCCCGCTGGATGCGGAGATGACCGTCCCTTTACTTCGGGAGCTGGAAGAGAAAGGTGTGAGGGTCGTGCTGGGCGACAGCGTGACAGGCTTTCGAGCGCAGGACAGGGCATTGCTGGTGGAGTCCGAGCAGGGGTGCACTTTTGCAACCGACCTCGTCGTCCTGGCGATCGGCGTCGCGCCCGAGAGCGATCTGGCGAAGGCGTGCGGTCTAGACACCGGTCCGCGTGGGCATATCGTCGTGGACGGCAACTTGCGGACCAGCGACCACCGCATTTTTGCCATCGGCGACGCGATCGAGGTGCGCCACATCGTCACGGGCAAAAAGCTCGGGCTCCCGCTAGCCGGGCCTGCGAATCGGCAGGGTCGTATCGTTGCGGACATGATCGCGGGCCGCGGTCGACATTTTCGAGGAGTTCAAGGCACTGCCGTGTGCGGGGTGCTAGATCTTACGGTCGGTGCGACCGGGGCAAACGAAAAGACCCTGCGCACAATGGAGATCGACTTCGGAGCGATCTACGCGCACCCTAACGACCACGTCAGCTATTATCCGGGTGCGACCCCTATCTTCATCAAGCTCCTATACGACAAGGCAACAGGAAGGGTGCTGGGTGCCCAAGCCGTCGGGAGATCGGGAGTGGCGCGCCGCATTGACGTCATCTCAATGGCGATTCAGATGGGGGCGACGGTTTTCGACCTCGAAGAGTCGGAGCTTTGCTATGCGCCCCAATACGGGGCCGCGAAAGATCCCATCAACATGATCGGCATGATCGCAGCGAATGCGATGCGCGGAGATCTGGTCATCACGCATTGGGACGATGTGGCCAAGAACGGCGCGGTCGTGCTCGACGTGCGCGACGACGACGAGCTGGCCTGTAAGCCGATCCCGGGAGAGATCCATATTCCGTTGAATCAGCTCCGGAAGAGGTTGCACGAGCTGCCGCGCGACAGACCGATCCAGGTGTGCTGTGCCGTCGGTGCGCGGGCCTATACGGCGTCCCGCCTACTCGTTCAGCACGGCTTCGATGCAAGCCTGCTGTCGGGCGGTGCCGAAACTTGGTTCTGTGTGGAAAAAGGCAACTGAGCTTTCTGGCAAGAGGAGAAACGAGGATGAGTGATGACATCCACTCGGTCGCCGATCTGCGCGCAGGCTGTCACGTTTTTTCGGCGTTGCCCGAACGCTACCTCGTGGAGCTGGAATCCGAGGGCGCGCTGCGTACCTATAAGCTGGACGAGGGCGAGGGACTTACGATTCGGGGAAAGCCCGGGGGAGAAGAAGCCCTGGTGCTACTCAAGGGCGATATCGTTCTGCAGCAAGACGGAGTGGCCGTTGCAGCGGAATCGGTGGAGAGCCTCCGATGCCATTCGCTGCCGCTTACGGGGACCGTGACAGAGGTGTTTGCGACCTCGGCCGCCACCCTATGCCGATTTACCAGGGACAGGCTGGATTATCTCATCGGTTGGAGCGTGATGCTCAGCGACCTGCCTCCCGAGGACGCCACGGTGCACTCGCGCCTGAGGCAGTTACGGTATCCGGGCATTTTCATGCATCTGCCCCTTGCGAACGTTTTTACAGCGTTCGAGCGCCTGAGAGTCCGACAGGTCAAAGCGGGCGAAGAGATCATCAAGCAAGGAGAGCAGGGAGACATGTTCTTCATCATCGAGGCGGGCCGCGCCGAGGTCTGGCAGCAGGGCGTCTACGACGACGAGCAGCGGTTGGTCGGTGTGCGCGGTCCAGGCGACCACGTCGGCGACGAGGCACTCGTTTCCGGCGGTACGCGCAACGCAACTATCCGGATGATCGAGGACGGAAGTGTGCTGACGCTGTCCAAAGACGACTTCCGGGAGCTGATCTCCGCGCCCATGGTGCACGAGGTCGAGATTCCAGTCGCAAAGGCGTTGGCCGAGAAGGGCCATCGCTTTCTCGACGTACGGTACGAAGAAGAGTGGGAGGACGGGCATATTCCGGGCGCCCAGTTGCTGCCTTTGAGCAACCTCCGAGAGAGACTGAACGAGCTCGATTCCAAAGGTCGGTTCATCACCTACTGTCTATCCGGAAAACGTAGTGCCGTGGCTGCGATGATCCTAAGGGCCAGGGGCTTCGACGCGGTTTGTATGAAAGACGGTTTGCGCGAGTGGCCGGATGCAAAGGTCGTCGATTAGCTCCGTTTGCCTTGGTGGTTACATTGCGCTCAACGCTGACCTCCCAGGCCGACCGTCCCGCGGGCACCCAGGGGTTTGCCGTTCTTGCTCAGGATCTGACCGTCCCAGCCCGGTCGACTCACGGACTCGCCTGCCGGAAAGGCAATCTCGGTAACGGTACCCGCTTGCACGGCCAGTCGCCGAATCAACCGCGGCAGCTCGCCCTGGGCCTCGCGGGTCCCTGCCCAACGTTCAATGTTCTTGGCGGAGATCTTCAACGGCAGACCTCGTCGTGTGTGCCGATGTCGAGCAGGACGATCTCCTGTTCGGTCACCCGCACCAGCAAGCACAGCCGATACGAGTAAGTGAGGCTAACCGCCTGCACTCCGCCCAGATTGCCGGAGAGCTGATGGAGCTTGAGCTTGGGTTGGAATGGATCTCGGCTGAGGTCGTCCAGGGTATCCCGCAGCGCTTGGCGAAGATCGGAATGTTTGCGGAGGAGCTTGCGTGCGCGACGCTCGAAATGACGGGTCGTGACCCGCGCGAAGCTCATGGTTCGTCGGCGTCGAGGGCCTTCATCAAGGCATCGGCGTTCTCGTAGTGGCTCGTTTGACCGGTCTCCAAGTCATTGATGGACTCTCGCAAACGCGCCCTGGCCGCGTCGTGTGAGCTTTCCAAAAGCTCTGCATAGGCCGCTTCGGTAAGAACGACATAGCTTGGGCGGTTGTTCTTGATGACATGAACCGGGCCGTTGCGAAGTGCGTCGTCAACGGCGGAGATCCCCCGGCGCTTGATGTCTTGGGCTGCAATGCTGTTCACGTTTGCTCTTCGTACTGTATTTGGTACTTAGTTGAGCATCGGATTGGGTGCCCGTCAATGTTGCCCCCAGGACTTGCGCTTCGAAACGGCCGTCCGATTGGCATCCGATTCCTTGTTACCTCTGCGGTCGCGAGACTCGGAAATCGGGCAGACGGCGACGTCTTGTCCTACAGCAATCGCAGCGGACGGGCGACTGGTTTAAGGTGATCGCGCCAGGATTGCGGGTGGCGGCTATGCGATACGTCCAGACTCCAGGCGATCGACGGGGACTGAAGGTTCCGGGTCCTAATCGGCCTATCCCGAACGTAACCGCCAGCGTCGGCAAAGCGCGTTCACCTGCCGGTCCGCCGCATATGGGCGACCGGCAGTAAGCGGGACGAACCGGACGCCCAGCCCGGTTGGCCCAGTGAATAGATCGAGTCGTCGCGCGACCTGCCATGACTCAGCGGCCGACTCCGTTGTTGAAACGTGGCCGCGTTCCGGGACTTGCCGGCAGCGGCTAGCCTCGGAGACGCTCGGCGGTGGGCTTTCTTCGGGTCTTTCCTGGCGGATCCTCGGCACGGGATCGAGGGGTAAACGGGTCCGATTCAGGAGCCGCATTCCCGGACAACACCATTGCCCAGCTCTTCGTCAACGAGTTGGTGCGACGCTTGGCGGCGCGCAAGATCGCGGTCCTCGTCGACGATGCCGTGCTCGACAAGCTCGCCGCCGACGGTTTCGACCCCGTCTACGGCGCCCGGCCGCTGCGCCGCGAGGTGGAGCGCCAGCTCGAGAACCCGTTGGCGATGAAGATCGTCTCCGGCCAGTGTCCCGATGGCAGCCGGGTCCGGGTGCAGGTCCGGGATGGCGAGATTGCCTTCGAGATCGCGGGTGGCTGAGGCGGACCGCCACGAGGGCTTTGAGCCGGTCTATCGGGCACTTGGGTGATCGGGCTCGATCGTCTTGAGCCGCTTGGCGAAGCGCGCGTCGTCTATCGGCTATCCAAACCCCAGCGCGATTGCACCACGGCACCGACGCTCACGCCGCTGGAGCTGATCGACCGTCTCGCGGTCTTGATCCCGCCACCGTGGCTGCATTGCCATCGTTAATCAAAGCATCATAAGCAAAGCATCATTAGGGTCATGTCTTGCAATCCAGCATTCATAGGCTGTCCGCGGGAACGGTAAGGGGTCGACTTCAGCAGTCGGAGAAGGCGCCTACAGCCGGAGCTGCGCGCCCGGGCGGGCGGTTGTCTCGGCGGGCAAGATCATGACCACTGCTCAGCGCGCAGTCCCGGCACTCGACTGAATTCTCTCAGATTATGCGTCACCAGCATTACGCCGAGGCTGAGGGCTTGGGCAGCGATGAGGAGATCGCTGCTTCCGATCGGCGTGCCACCCCGCTTGAGGATGGTCCGAATCCGCCCGTAGTGCCGGGCCGCCTCGGCGTCGAACGCGACGATCTCGAGCGGCAGCACGAATCGCTCCAGCGCCGGTAGGTTCTCCGCGGCTCGGGCGCTGTTCTCGACGCCGTAGCGCAGCTCCCCATAGGTCACCGCTGAGATGCCCACGTCGCCGGCCGCGTAAGCGCTTAGCCGCGCGAGGCGCTCGGGGCTGCGGCGGTTGATAGCGTAGATGCAGATGTCCGTATCGAGGAGGATCTTCACAGGATGGGCTCCCGCTCCTGACACGGTTCATCTTCGCGTTCGATCGTCAGATCCGGGGTGAAGTCCCCGATCGCCTCGAACAGCACCTGCCACGGGTCCGATTTCGGCAGCAGAACGACCCACCCGGACGTCTTCAACATGCTGCTGCAGATCCTGGAGGATGGCCGCCTCACCGATGCTCCCGAGAACCTGAATCCATCCTTCGAGATCGCCTCGGCGCCCGCAGCCCCGACGCCAGGCGTCGGTTTCTCCGCCCGCTATCTGTGGGCAGTGCTGCTGGCTCGACTGTTCGAACCCCCACAGCTCGCCGAAGCTCCCCCGTATACCCCGGAGAGGTTCGCGAGCGCCCTCATCGCGCCTTGACCGATGCTCCGGCCCTCGCTAACTTCCCGGCTCGGGTCAAGCTGGACTCACACGGTCGCTTGGATTTCCTATCCGTAAGAGAACCATGAAATACGTGGAGATCGTGGCCGAAGCGGACAGCAGCGAAACCGTCTCGGCCATCGCCGAGCAGGTGAAGGCGGAGGACCTGCGGCTCGGGGCGGTGGCAGAGGACGGCATGCGGCAGATGCGGATGCTGGTCACCGACAACCGCCTCCAGCCGGCACTGGATCTGCTGCAAAACGTGCTCGGCGCCCGGCCCACCGCCCGCATCCTCGTGCTGGACGTGGAGGCGACCCTCCCCAAGCCTCAAGGGGAGAAGCGCGATCGGGAGGAGTCGGCGAGCGCGGCCCGGGAGTCCCTCTACGAGGAGGTGGAGAAGAGTACCCGTCTGGACGCCAACTATTTGGTGTTGGTCGCCTTGTCCACGGTCGTGGCGGCCATCGGGCTGATCGAGGGCGACGTCGCCGTGGTCGTCGGCGCGATGGTCATTGCACCCCTGCTGGGGCCTAACCTGGCCCTGAGCCTGGGGACGGCACTGGGGGACTTTCCCCTGGTCCGCAAGTCGGCCAAGACACTGCTCGCGGGCATCGCCCTGGCGGTGGTCCTGTCCGCCGGGATCGGGGCCCTGATGCCCGCGGATCTCACGAGCCCCGAGCTGATGAGCCGCACCGACGCCGGGCTCGAATCCGTAGCCCTTGCCCTGGCCTCGGGGGCCGCGGCCGCCCTATCATTGACCACGGGTCTCTCCAGCGTACTGGTCGGGGTCATGGTGGCAGTGGGCCCTGCTGCCCCCAGCCGCGACCCTGGGCATCATGCTGGGCCAATGGGAGCCCCAGCCGGCGATCGGCGCCGGCCTGCTGCTGGCGGTGAACGTGGTCTCGGTGAACCTGGCGAGCAAGATCGTGTTCTTCGCCAAGCGGATCCGACCGAGGACCTGGGTTGAAAAGGAGAAGGCCAAGCAGGCCATGACGGTCTACGTCATCGGCTGGGTGGTGACCCTGGCCGTGCTGGTGCTGATCATCCTGGCGCGAGGCCCGACGATTTGGACCTGAGGGACTGCCTCGGGACTCGGATCGGTGCGGACCAGACCGCACGGGCCTTGAGCTCCAGCGCCATCTGCCCGAACGCGAAGGACAGGAGCTTCGGGGCATTCCGGGCGGCGAACGGTTCGATCGATAGAATACCTCGCGGCGCGGCGATCGCGGCGTCGGTCGGGGCCCGCGTGGAGCGGGAGGCAACAATCCCGAATTGGTGAGGCAGCTGGACGGAGTCGCCCCATGAGTGTCGAAGTTAGCGGCCTGTTTGGCCTCATCTGGCTGGTGCTGAACGTCTATGCCATAGTCAAGATCGTCCAGAGCGGAGCGGGCACCGGCTCGAAGGTCCTCTGGATCGTGTTGATTCTCCTGGTTCCGGTGCTTGGATTGATCCTGTGGGCGCTGCTCGGGCCCAAGGGTTGATAGAGAGACGCAACGGGCAAAAGCCCCCGAGCCTGCCGGCTGCACAGCTCGGCAAGCCGAGGTCCAAAGTCCGGACGGCCTTGGCACCGATTCGCATCGCCGCCCTTGCCGGATACCGGCGACCCGGAAGCCATCGTCGCCCTTCAACAGGGTGCGAGCGCTCCAGCCGCGCGGCCCGTCGTAACCGTTGGCAGACATGACCGAGCCCCTATCGAAACAGACCCTCGCCGCCCTGGCAGACCGCCTCATCCTGAAGCAGGGCCGGCTGGACCCCTTGGAGCTCCTCATGGCCTGCGACTACCTGGCCTACGGGGATTACGAGGCATGGCGACTCGGACGGGTGCCCCACCTCGAGGGGGTGCTGCGCGTTCCCGCAGACGAGGCCGCCAGCATCCTGACCCGCGCCGCGGTCTATGCGGGCGCTCAGCGCCTGGCGGCCGAGACCCTGGAGCATCGATCCTGGGGTGCGTCCGACCGGGTGCTTCGGATCGGACCCGAGCGCGGT
>JBGSOR010000368.1:0-5340 GCA_041738985.1 Chromatiaceae bacterium
AGTCGGACCGAATGGGCGCCACCTTGAACACCTCCTCCAGGCTGGTCAGACCCTGGGCGACCTTGATCGCCCCGCTGATCCGCAGGGGCCGCAGGCCCTTCTGGTAGGCCAGGGCGCGCAGGGGGGCCTCGTCGAAGTCGCGGGTGACGAGGTCGCGGACCTCCTGATCCAGGGTCAGGATCTCGTAGAGACCGATACGGCCGTAGTAGCCGGTATTGCGGCATTCCAGACAACCCTTGGGGTTCCACAAGGCCTCCGGTGCCCGGAGCTTCCAGGGGCGAACCAGCGACTCCCAGACCTCCGGGTCGGCCGGGACCTGGGTCTTGCAGTGGGGGCAGAGCGTGCGAACCAGGCGTTGGGCCACCACCCCGATCACCGTGGCCCGGATCAGGTAGTGGGGCACCCCGATGTCCAGGAGCCGGGTAATGGCGGATGGGGCGTCGTTGGTGTGCAGGGTGGACAGGACCAGGTGCCCCGTGAGCGAGGCCTGAACGGCCATCTCCGCGGTCTCCAGGTCGCGGATCTCGCCCACCATGACGATATCCGGGTCCTGGCGCATGAGGGTTCGGATACCGCTCGCAAAGTCCAGACCGATATTGTGCTGCACCTGCATCTGGTTGAAGGCGGGCTCCACCATCTCGATGGGGTCCTCCACCGTGCAGACGTTGACCTCCGGGGTGGCCAGGGTCTTGAGGGTGGAATAGAGGGTGGTGGTCTTGCCGGAGCCCGTTGGGCCTGTCACCAGGATGATGCCGTGGGGGTGCCCCACCATGTCCTCCCAGCGCCGGGCATCTTCCTCGCCGAATCCCAGGTCGGCGAAGCCCCGCAGTAGCACGTCCGGGTTAAAGACGCGCATCACCAGCTTCTCGCCGAAGGCGGTGGGCATGGTGGAGAGCCGCATCTCCAGCTCCCGCCCATCCTCGGCACGGGTCTTGATGCGTCCGTCCTGGGGGCGGCGCTTCTCGGCCACATCCATACGTCCCAGGATCTTCACCCGGCTGGTGATGGCCGCCATCACAGTGGCCGGTACTTGATAGACCGGGTGCATGACCCCGTCGATCCGGAAACGGATGTTCCCCGTGTCCCGGCGCGGCTCCATGTGGATGTCGCTCGCCCGCTGGTCGAAGGCATACTGGAGCAGCCAGTCTACGACGTGGACGATATGGCTGTCGTTGGCGTCGATCTGCCCAGCCTTTCCGAGCTCGACCAGGGCCTCCAGGTTGTGCATCCCAGGCCGGCGCTCGCCGTTCTCCGCGGTCGCCCCCTTGATGGAGCTGGAGACGCCGAAGAACTCTTTGCGGTAGCGCTCGATGTCCCGCGGGTTAGCCACCACCCGCACGATCTCGCGGCGGATGACGCCCTTGAGCTCCTCGATCCAGCCGGTGAGATAGGGCTCGGAGGTGGCGAATACCGCCCGCTCCGCGGTGACGGAGACCGGCAGGATGCGGTTCCAGGCGGCATAGGCGGCGGTGACCAGGTCGCCCACGTTGGGGGCGTCGATCTTGAGCGGGTCGATGCGCAGATACTCCAGTCCGGAGCGCTGGGCGAGCCAGAAGGTCAGCTCCTCGAGGGTCAGCAGTCGCTTGCTTGCTTTGGCGTGGTGGAGCTTGCCGTCCGCCACGAGCTCCAGGGCATGGCGCTCCGCCCGGTCCCTGGGTGTGACCGTGTGCACCAGGTGCTGCGCGGCCGTACGGGACACCATGCCGTCTGCGACGAGGTCGTTCAGGACCTCCTCTAGCGTCAGGCGACGGTCCGAGCGGGATTCGGTCAGGGGTGCGAGTGCCAAGGGATCCTCCTCTAGGCAGGTCTGGGTCGCCGGACTCCATGGGCGGGGGAAGCGTTCCCCCGTCGATCCGAAAAAGAGCATTCGGCGTGCCGGGCGCACCGCGCGGTTGCGAGACGGTCGATTGCCGCCCCGCTGCCTGGCCGTTTCCAAGATTGCGATTTGCAGCGATGCGTCGCGTCGCGATAACCGAATGCCACTCGCCGGCCGCCAGATCCCGAAGAACGGGGTGGGGCGGTACTGGAGGAGCGACGGGCGGCATGTCAAATCATGGCATGCTTCATGCTTATTTTCTCTAAGGGGCCCTCCCCGGGGCCCAGGAGACGCAGAATGATGACAGAGCCACTTCAGATTTTCGCCGAAACCGTTCAGGCATCCAGCCTGTTTCAAGACCGCGAGCGAGCCCTCCGACTCCGGGGTGTGCTGACAATCATGTCGCTGCGGGACGAAAACGTCACTTACGAGGCTACCCCGGTCCAAGAGCGCGACGAGGCGGCTCAGCCTAGCCTGCACTAGTCGCCCGGTCGAGCAGGGGGCATCGGAGCACGCCGTCGTCCGATCCCGATCCTCGGGTGCCCCCGCTTTATGGCGTCGAGATGGACTGCGACGGATGCAAGCCTTCGCCGCCTGCAAGGATCCCGCGCACAGACGCGACCCTACGAGGTCGCATTGAGTTGTGAAATGGTAAAGATTGCCTAGCCCTGGCTTCCCCCAGTGGTCCGCTTAGGTTACTGTTTCGCAATTGCTGCGCTGCACAAAAAGCTACGATCTTTAGTAGTAGCGCTGTCTCGAAGACGCGCGTAGGAGATCGAGAACATGTCCCCTGAAACACGCTACGACTGCCTGATCGTGGGTGCGGGCGTTACCGGTACCGCCCTGCTCTACGAGCTTGCCCGGTTTACCGATCTCAAACGCCTCTGCCTGATCGAAAAATATAACGTCGTTGCGCGCGTCAACTCGAACGCCCACAACAACAGCCAGACCATCCACAGCGGCGACATCGAAAGCAGCTATGGCCTGGACAAGGCCCGTGCGGCCCGCCGTGCCGCCTCAATGGTGGTCAACTACGCCAACAAGCGCGAGCCCCGGGAGCGCGACCGCATCGTTTATCGCATGCCCAAGATGCTCTTAGGCGTTGGCGCCGAGGAATGCGCCACCGTACGTCGACGTTACCAGCTGCTCAAAGGGCTCTATCCGCGGATGCGGCTCCTCGCCCGGCGCGACATTGCCGATCTGGAGCCCAACGTGGCCCTGGTGGACGGGACTTGGCGCCCGGAGGAGATCGTCGCCCTCGGTACCCCAGACGATTATTCCGCGGTGGACTTCCAGACCCTGGCCGAGTCCTTCTCCTTCGCCTGCGTACGCCTCGATCGCCACACGGACAAACAGGTCGACCAGCTCTTCTCCACCTCCGTCGAGCGCATCCGGCGCGAAGGCGCGAGCTATGTGCTGGATACCAACCGTGGCCCCCTGGTGGCGCGCTCGGTCGTGGTGTGCGCGGGGGGGCACTCCCTAACCCTGGCCCAGGAGATGGGACTGGGACTCGAATACGCCTTGCTGCCCGTTGCCGGTTCGTTTTACTTCGCCCCGGACGCCTTGAAGGGCAAGGTCTACACGGTCCAGAACCCCAATCTGCCCTTCGCCGCGATACACGGAGACCACGATATCAAGGAGCGGGGAAAGACCCGTTTCGGACCCACATCGTTGATGCTGCCGGCGCTGGAGCGTCACCTTCAAAACACGGTTCGGGATGCCGTCAAGGTCATGCGCTACGACCGTCAGGTCGCGGGCGCCCTGTGGAAGCTGGTGCGCGAGCCGGAAATGCGCAACCACATGCTGCGCAACTTCCTCTATGAGGTCCCCGGTCTCAACCGCCGCTTCATCATCCGCGACATCCGCAAGATCGTCCCCTCCCTGACCCCAGGCGACATCACCCATGCGCACGACATGGCGGGCGGCTTCGGCGGCGTCCGCCCGCTGCTGATCGACCGCACCACGGGAACCCTGGTCGCGGATAAGACCAAGCTCGGCGACGGCGCCGGACTCATCGTCAACATGACCCCTTCGCTCTGTGGCACAAGCTGCTTGTGCAGCGGCGAGCAGGACATGCGTGCCTTGGCCCTGCACCTGGGGGCTCGAATCGACGAGCAGGCGTTTGCGGACGAGCTGCTACTGGGCCAGGACGACGCCCGCACCCACAAGGCCGCATTGGATGTGGAGGAAGAGCCCATGGAGCTGGCGGAGGCCGGCTGATCGCTACGCAAACTGGCGGCTGCGGCGCCCCGCTGTCCGCCCGCGGACGCGTCAAGCCGCGCGGATCAGGACCGCGTTGCTTCCCGGCCATGTGGCACAAGGGCGGATCGAGGCGACCTTCCCCGAGCACACAGGCGTTTTGAGCGTGGCAATCCCTGACGGCACCGTCGCGATGGTTCGATCGGGACTGCCCCAACTCCGAAGGAGCTAAACGATGCAGAAAGCGCGCGGCATCCGTCTCGTCGGTGCTGCTTGTGCCGCCGCCCTGAGCGCGCCGGTGGCCCTGGCGAATCCGGACCTGGCCATTCGAAGCGGATGCACCAAATGCCACAACGCGGAGATGAAGATCGTCGGCCCGGCGTACAAAGACGTGGCCGCAAAGTACAAGGGCGACACCGCCGCCCTGGACCGATTGGCGGCCAAGGTCAAGAGCGGCGGAGTTGGCACCTGGGGCAAGGTCCCGATGCCCCCGAACTCCGCCGTCAGCGATGACAATATCAAGAAGATCGTGACCTGGATCTTGAGTCTTTAGAGCCGCATAGAGCGGTCGTAGCCGCCGCAACTCGAGCCCGAACGCCATCTAGCCGACCCCGCCCGCCCCTCGATGGCCCAGACCGGCAGTTCTTTCACGGCGAGCCACCTTCTGCCCGTGCCAACGCCTTGACAGGCCCCCGCCGCGTTCCGTGGCCCTTGCTCCCGCAATCCTTCGCTGTTAATTTACCGTCCGGTCAGACGTTTATGCGGTTAATGACCCTATCGTTCGTGCGTTAAACGCGTCGATGGCTTAGGCGAGCCGGGTGCCTCGAAGTCCTCAAATCGAGACACCAGTGCGCGGCAATCGGTTCATGACTGTGCATGCGCGAGACGCGCACACAACGGCCGCGTAATCACTAGCTCGTTCCGACTTGCGCGATTGACCGGGTCTGAACCCGCGGCACGATCGCCACAGTCGACGTGCCGCGCAAGGCGGTAAGCTAGGGCAATAAGTAACCGAATCATCGCGTTGGATTCAACGCGGAGTGGTCCGGGCGTCAGTCTTGCACACGGAAGCTGGACGCGAGGTACGGTCGTCCTGGTTCCATAGCCCGGTAGCAAAAATTGAATCGGATTACCGACAACCCCCTATCGGTCGCGACTTCCCCCCGCGACCGGCGGGCCGCCTTCCTACCACAGGCCCGCGCCCTCGCCCTGGAGCCGCGGATACTGTTCGACGGCGCGGCGGCCGCCGCAGTCGAGCATCAGGATACTGCCGATGCCCATCAGGCGCCTGCGCAGGAGGTCGCACACCCTGCCGTGGCGACCCA
>JBGSOR010000395.1:0-4292 GCA_041738985.1 Chromatiaceae bacterium
CGCCGCCGCCGTCGCCGCCGAGCTGGCAGTCCTCATGGGCTGCGAGGGGGCGGTTCTGCTGCCGTCCACCCTGCATCTCTTCCTGGACCTGTTCGAGCTGCTGGCGGACAAGGACCTGGTCATTTACCGCGATGCCGGGAGCTACCCCATCGCCCGCTGGGGTGCCGACCGGGCAATCCTGAGGGGCGCACGGGTCCAGGTCTTCGCCCATCACAGCCCGGCGGGCTTGCGACAGGCGTTGGCCCGTAGCCCCGGCCGAAGGGGCACGCCGGTGGTTCTCGCGGACGGGTTCTGCCCGGCCTGCGGGAGGCCCGCGCCGCTGGCCGACTATCTGCGTGCGGTCCAGCGACTGGGGGGACTCCTCGTCGTCGATGACACCCAAGCCCTGGGCATCTTGGGCGAGGACCCCAGCGGAGCGGCGCCCTACGGTCGGGGGGGCGGCGGGTCGCTCCGCCACGCCGACCTCGAAAGCCCGTTCGTCTTAGTGGGCGCATCTCTGGCGAAAGGGTTCGGAGTGCCTATCGCCGTATTGGCCGGCAGCGCTGCCATGGTCCAGCAGTTCGCGGACCACAGCGCGAGCCGCACGCATTGCAGCCCGCCCTCCGCCGCCGCCATTGCCGCGGCCGCGCATGCCGTCACGGTCAACCGGACCTACGGCGACGCGCTCCGGCTCCGCCTGGGGGACCGGGTCCGCCGCTTTCGCCATGGCTTGGCCCGTCTGGGACTGACGGCAGACGGCGGGCTGTTTCCGGTGCAGACGTTACAGCCGCTCCCCGGCCTCGACACCCTACGGCTACACCGAAACCTATGGCGGAGCGGTGTACGCACAGTGCCGCTGCGCCGCCGCGACCAGAGCGGCCCCCGGCTCGGTTTTCTCATGACAGCGCTTCACCACCCCGAAGACCTTGATCGTTGCCTTGCAGTCCTGGCGGATACCGTCCGCCAGATGCCCCGAATCGAAACGGGCCCTGCCCCGAGACCATTACCAGCCGCACTCCTGCAGAGGTGAACCATGCAAAGCCAATTCGGGTTTGAAGCACCGGCGTTCGAAATCGACCCGGAATGGGAGGGCGAGGCCTTCGAATGGGGCCGCCGTGCGGCGCCGGCCAGGCGTTCGGGAGGGAGCTTCCGCCCGCCGCCGAGACCCGGACGGCCGCGACCCTACCCCAAGGTCCGCCGATTCGGATCCAGACCGGGACTTAGCAGCCGGCCCCGGGTGATATTCCCGGAACCCTTTCCAGTGGAACCGGACGCCCAGGCGGGCATGTCCGGCTCCGAGCGGGTGCGCTGGCTTCAGGATTGCCTCAACCAGGCGCTAGGACTGCAGCTTCCCGTCACCGGGGTTATAGGGCCACAGACGCGCAGCGCGGTGCGCACCTTCCAGCAGCAGAAGGGCCTGCGGGTGAGCGGCATCGCGGGACCCGATACGGAGGATGCCTTGAAGAGCGCCTGCTCGGAGAAATCTTCCGCCCCAGTCGATAAGGGCGGCGGCCAGGAGGACTCAGAGCTCGGGCCGCTGACGGCCACACTGATCTGGCTCTCCAGCAAGTCGCCTGCGGATCCGCAGGACCGACACCTTTTCACGGTCGAACAGGCTCGGAGAATGCAGGGAGGCGGCATTTATATTTTGGTGGGTCGCGCGAAATCGAAGGCTAAATCGATGCAGAAATACGCGGGCGGCCGCCAACTCCTCAAGGTTGGCAAGACCGAGTCCTTCGCGAATCGATTCAGAATCGGTGGGGATTACGACAACGCGGATTTCAGAAAGTCGTGGACGGATGTCCACGCCTATTTGGCGCGAGTTCGGGATTTCCAGTTCCAGGAAACACAGGTCGAGAGGGCTATCGCCCGACTCTTTTATCGGGCAGGCGAGGATCTGCCCTTGGATCGTAAGCCGTTCGCCCCAGTCAGCCTGACGGGTCCGGTCAGGGTCGAGAGTATCCTGCCACCCGCACTTCGCGCCCGACTCCAACTCGCCTATCGGGCGACGACCGGAAGTCGGGTCGTGCCCGCGGCCGGTGCCTCGGAGGGGAAGACTGTTGCGGTGCCAGCGGGAACCGGGACCGGTAATGTTCCGGGGGATCCAAATCTCCTCTACCTTGATAAAGGAACGTTTCCCAGATGGGAAATAGGCACCACTGCAGTGCTGGGAGACCTCAACCGGAATGCTCCCGATGGGCACCGCCGAGGATGTCGCTGCCCACGGTGCCGGATGCCCGGCGAAGCCGCATTCGGAGAATCCGAGTTTCCCGTTTTCGGGGAGACCTTCGCGGAATCGGCTTTCTCAAGCCCCTTCAGTGAAGCAGAAGAGCTCACCCTGGCCGCAGAGCTGCTGTCCGTTACAAGCGAGGAGGACCTGGACCAGTTCCTCGGAAAGCTGGTTCGGGGCGCGTGGCGGGGCATCAAAAAGGTCGGGAAGCTCGTCGGCAAGATCGCCAAACCGCTGGGCGGCGTCCTCAAGACCATCGCCAAGAAGGCCCTGCCCTTCGTCGGCGGTGCCCTGGGCTCCTTCATTCCCATCCCGGGGGTCGGGACCGCGGTGGGGAGCGCCCTCGGCGGTGCCTTAAGCAAGGCACTAGAAACGGAATTCGGGGAATCGAGCCAGGAGGAGCAGGAATTCGAGATGGCCCGCCGGTTCGTGCGCCTGGCCGGCACCGCGGCGCGGCAGGCCGCCTTGGCGCCGCCTGATGCCGACGAAGGGGAAGTCCTGGAAACGGCCCTCATGGGGGCAGCCCGCCGGCATCTGCCGAACTTTCCCGCCGGCTTCGGTTCCGCCGTTGGGTTTGGGGGGCGCGCCCGGAGCGGGCGCTGGGTTCGCCGGGAGGATTCCATCCTCGTCCTCGGCGCCTGAGAACCGCATGCGTCGGGAGCAATCGCCATGAGACAGCCTACAGCCGCTGAAAGGGTCGTTTCTCGCCCCCCCAGATTCGGCAGGTTCGACTTCTTCGACAACGAGTCGACCGGCCCCTGGCGGGGAGAAATCAGCCGAATCAGCCCCGATTACGTCGGCTGGGTACAATCTTCACTGAATCGGATTCTCGGCCTCCGCCTGGCCGTCGACGGCATTGCCGGCTCCGCGACCCGGAGCGCCATCCGCACATTTCAACGGCGGAATGGACTGGCGGCGGACGGGGTGCTTGGTCCGATGACCGAGCAGGCCCTCATGCGTACAGGTGCGGGGAACCCCACGTCCGCTTCGGGAACACTGGCGCCGAGTACTCTCCCGGCGCCGGCGGCTGGGTCCGCAGTCGGTTACCTGAAGGACTTACCCGAGTTGCAGACAATCACCCTGGCGCCTGCTTCGCCGGTAGCGAAGAGCTCCGGATGGCCGGGCACTCGCCTGACCCTTGTGGACATCTACAACCGTCTCGGCGGGCTGATGGGCGCCGTCGCCCGCAAGACCCAAGTGGAAGTGGCGGCGGTGTTGGCCGTTTGGAAGGTGGAAAGCGGGCCTTATGCCCACGTTCCGGGAAAAGCCGTCATTCGCTTCGAAAACCATCTCTTTTATCGCCTGTGGGGAACAGCCAATGAATCCGCCTATGCCCAATACTTTCGCCACGGCGGCTACCGGGGCCAATCGGGCAATTCCTGGGAGAACCACAAGTTCCGCGAGGAGCCCAGCCAAGCGTTCCGCGACTTTCACGGCAAGCAGGAAGGCGAGTACCAGGCCCTGCGAACGGCCATCCGCCTGGCCGGCGAGAACAGTGCCCTCCAATGCATCAGCATCGGCGGTCCGCAGATCCTTGGTTCCCATTACGCCCTCATCGGCTACCGCTCGCCGCGGGAGATGTACGACGCCTTCCAGGCCGGCGAACGCGCCCATGTCCTGGGATTCTTCGACTATTGCCAACACAACAAACAGGTCAGAGGGGGGCTCCTGCCATTCCTCCGCGCCGGCGATTTCCGCTCGTTCGCCCGCTACTACAACGGCTCCGGGCAGGTGGATTTCTACAGCGGCAAGATTCAGGAAGCCTACGACCTGGCGCGCCAACTTCCGCTGACGGCGGGGGAAACCGCGACGAATGCATTGGCATGGGGGCAGGAATGGGAAACGGAGGTCAGCCGCACGAGCCCCGATTACGTCCGCTGGGTGCAGTCGTCCCTGAATCGGATCCTGGGCCTTCGACTGGCGATCGACGGCATTGCGGGTTCCGCAACCCGGAGCGCCATCCGCACGTTTCAATCGCGGAATGGCCTGACGACCGATGGAATCGTCGGCCCCGTGACCGAAGCGGCGCTGGTCGCGGCCGGGGCCGGGCCGCGGCCGTCCGGCGGGGGCAGCTACGTTCCCG
>JBGSOR010000410.1:0-9809 GCA_041738985.1 Chromatiaceae bacterium
AGCGGGCGGCGCGGCGCCCGACGAGCGCGAGCTCAACGACCGGCTCCTTGCTCAGGGTCCGATTCCTTTGCCCCTCGGTTTGCGCTGCGGCCTTGGCGAGGCCCTGGCCGAAGCTGCGTGGGAGCGGGCAATGGGCGGCGCGGGCCGCCGCGGAGCTTAGAGGTGGGAAGGCCCTCAGATGGATCGCCAGGGTCAAGCGCCGAGGGTCGCGGAAGACCTCGTTTCTTGGCCCTCGCTACTCGCTACTCGCCACTCGCTACTCTAAATCCAATACACCGTCCGCGTCATCACCCGCGAGGTGAGCTGCATGGCGAGCCGAATCGGGGCTGGGAGATCCGCCCCGCCCGCCGCTTTGGCCACCTGGGCGTGGTGGATCTCGTCGGCCTTCATCTGCTCCAGGACGGCGCGGGTACGCTCGTCCCGCTCCGGGACCTGGGCAAGGTGATCGTCCAGGTGGTCTTCCACCTGCCGCTCGGTCTCCACGACGAACCCCAGGCTCCAGCGGTCTCCGGCCAGACCGGCCGCCGCGCCCATGGCGAAGGACCCGGCGTAGAAGATCGGGTTGAGCAGGCTCTTGCGGTCACCCAGGTCCTGGAGGCGGGACTCGCACCAGGCCAGGTGGTCGTTCTCCTCCAGGGCGGAGCGATCCATCCGTTTGCGCGTCTCGGGAAGCCGGGCCGTCAGGGCCTGCCCCTGGTAGAGGGCCTGGGCACAGACCTCCCCGGTGTGGTTGACACGCATTAAGCTGGCCACGTGCCGACGCTCGGACTCGCTCAGGTCGGCCTCGCTCAAGCGCGCCGCCGGGTTGACGCGCTCCGTGGTCGGGGGCCGCCCGAACATGGTACGCAGGGCGTTGTCGGCGCCGATGATGAATCGGTCGATGGGGCTGTATCGGCGGGTGGTCATGGGGTGCCTGCGGAATGGGCGATCTCTCGGAGATTCTGGCGGTGCGCACGGGGCAGTGCAACCCCGGGGAAGTGGCGAGTGGCGAGGGCCGAGTGGCTACGGGGGCTCGCCGATCCGGTCTCCCTAGCCACTCGCTACTCGCGACTCGCAACTCCGTTCCAAGAGCTCGACCGGATGGCATACCTGCGTCGCGAGCCCGGCGGCACGCAGTCCCGCGAGCAGGTGCAATGCACATCCTCCGTTGGTGGTCACCACGGTGGCCGGGGCAAGTGCGGCGATGGCCGCGATTTTGTCCGCTCGCAGCAGCTCCGCCATCGCCGGCTGCGCGAGCATGTAGGTGCCGGCGGCACCGCAGCAGGTGGCATTGTCCGGAAGCGGCAGGACCACGAGCCCTGGGATGCGCGCGAGCAGTCGGTAGACCGCCCCGTTGCCCCCGAGCAGGTTGCGGTGGGAGCAGGGCTCGTGGACCAGGACAAGGCCGGGTATGGGCCGCAGCGCGAGGCGGTCCAGGGGCGCCTGGCGATCGAGGTAATCGCACAGCTCCCAGGCATCGGCGGTCCCAGGGGCTTCCCGCAGCTCGGCCACGCAGGCGCTCGAAAGGCCCACCAGGGGCGGGGCACCGGAGGGTCTGGCGCACGCGTTCCGGCGGGCGTTCGCCTCCTTCGGGAACCCGTTATGACGGAGTAGCGCTCCGCAGCAGGCGGGGGTCGCGGGGACCCGCACGCGAAGTCCCATACGCGTGCACAGGTTTTGGGCGGCTCCGATTGCGCGGCCTTGGGCAAGCCCCCCCATGCAGCCGATGAAGAGCTCCAGGTCCGCCCTCAGGGGCTCGGACGGCGTGACCGGGACCGCCGAGTCCGAGATCGCTGCGGTCAGTCGGTGGATGGGCCCGAGCCCGAGGCGTTGCGCCAATCCTCCAAGCTCCGCCAGGCGGGCCAGCCCCAGCCTTCGGTAGAGCTTGGCAGCCCGCGCCAGCCAGTCCGAGGCGCGTGCGTCGGACAGCCAGGCGAGGGGGGTACGCAGGAATGCCTGCCGCCAGCCCGAAAGTGCGGACACCCGTGCAGCCTTGGCCCCGTCTGCAAGGCGTCCATAGGCAACCAGGGAGGGACAGACCTGCTCGCAGGCGCGACATTGCAGGCAGCCGTCCAAGTGCCCCGTGAGCCTGGGACTCAGCTCGAGCTGGCCCGAGGCCCAGCCCTGGATCAGCGCGATCCGCCCGCGGGGGGAGTCCGCCTCGTTGGCGAGCTTGCCGAAGGTCGGACAGTGAGGCAGGCAGAACCCGCACTTGACGCAGTGGTCGGCGAGCTCGAGGAGCTGATCGGGGGTCAATTTGGGAAGTTGCGAGTTGCGAGTTGCGAGTTGCTAGTGGCGAGAGGCGAGAGGCGAGGATCAAGGATCGTCTTTGACCCAGCGCCGGGTTCCCTCCTCGCCACTTGGCCCTCGCTACTCGCCACTCGCCTACATGTTACTCTACTCGCCTTGCGGCGAGGTCAAACCCCGCTGGAGGGCATCCATGTCGTATTACCGTTACCACGTCTTTTTTTGCACCAACCAGCGCGAGGACGGGAGCCAGTGCTGCGGGCAGTGTAGCGCCCAAAGCTCGCGGGACTATCTGAAGCGCCGGACCAAGGAGCTGGACATCGCGGGGCGGGGCGGGGTGCGGGTCAACGCCGCCGGGTGTCTCGACCGTTGTGAGGAAGGCCCGGTGATCGTCGTCTACCCGGAAGGCATCTGGTACACCTATGTGGACCGGGAGGACCTGGACGAGATCCTGACCGAGCATCTGGTCAAGGGCCAGGTGGTGGAGCGCCTGCGCCTGCCCGGTTGACCCTCGGTCCGGTTTCGGCCCTTGTCCCTCGCGTCGCCTGCCGGAGTTGCGCGGCCGTCGCCTCTCCCGTATAGTTGGCGGTCTTTCGCGCTTCTGCTGAACGAATTCAAGGCCCTTCGACCACCGGCTCGCGTGGGGGGCACGGGGAATAACGGAACATGACGACGACTGTTAGCACCAAACCGGCGGAGGTCCGTCGCGCCTGGTACCTGGTGGACGCCGACGGCAAGACCCTTGGCCGGCTTGCCGCCGAGCTGGCGCGTCGCCTGCGCGGCAAGCACAAGCCCCAGTACACCCCCCATGTGGACACCGGCGACTACATCGTGGTCGTGAATGCCGAGAAGATTCGCGTGACAGGCAAGAAGATGACGGACAAGATTTACTACCGTCACACCGGCTACGTGGGCCACCTCAAGTCCATGAGCCTGGAGAAGCTGATCGCCCACGCCCCGGAGCGGCCCCTGGAGATTGCCGTCAAAGGCATGCTGCCCCGCGGCCCCCTCGGCCGGGCCATGCTCCGGAAGCTGCGCGTCTACGCCGGGCCCGAGCACGGCCATCAGGCCCAGCAGCCGCAGGTCCTTAACCTCGACCTCTAAGCTCGATTATCGGTCGCGCGACCGTCAACTATCGGAATTCGGGAAATCGATCCATGTCGGAGACTCAATACGCCACCGGTCGCCGCAAGACCTCAGCCGCCCGGGTCTACCTGGCCACCGGCTCGGGGCAGATCACGGTGAACGGCCGTCCACTCGATGCCTTCTTCGGTCGCGAGACCGCTCGCATGGTGGTTCGCCAGCCCCTGGAGACCGTCGGGCTGCTCGACCGGGTTGACGTCCAGATCTCCGTGGTGGGGGGCGGCAACACCGGGCAGGCTGGAGCCATCCGTCACGGAATCGCCCGCGCGTTGGTTCGCTACAACGAAGAGCTGCGCTCGCCGCTGCGTCGCGCCGGCTTCCTGACCCGCGACGCCCGCGAGGTCGAGCGCAAGAAGGTCGGCCTGCACAAGGCGCGCAAGCGGCCGCAATATTCCAAGCGTTAAGAAGTAGCGAGTGGCGAGTAGCGAGGGCCAAGGAAAAGGGTACCGATGGAGGCTTTGGCCCGGTTGGATGTCTGGAGGCGGGCTTGCCGTTTCTCGGTGGATGTCTACAAAGCCACGGCAAACTGCCGGAATCGGGGGTTTCAGGATCAGGTGACGCGCTCGGCGCTGTCTATCGCCTCCAACATCGCCGAAGGCTACGAGCGCGAATCGCCCCGGGAGCGGGTTCGCTTTTTGTTGATTGCCAAGGGGTCCTGTGGCGAGTGCTGGACCCAGTTGCTGATCGGAATCGAAGCCGGATTCGTTGCCCCCTCTGTGGGCCAGCCTCTGGCCGCAGAAGCGCAAGAGCTTGCTAAAATGCTTCGTGGTCTCGTTAAACACTTCGAAAGTCGGATCGCAGAGCCGCCCGAAGCCTAGCCACTCGTAACTCGCTACTCGCCACTTCTTCTGGGGGATCGTCCAGCGGCAGGACTACGGACTCTGACTCCGTCAACCTAGGTTCGAATCCTAGTCCCCCAGCCAATGTGAAAAGCCGGCCTCGCGCCGGCTTTATTCTTGGTGATAAGCGTCGAAGCTCAGCCTACCCCGTAGGACGCAGTGCTGTGGCCTCGGCTTCGGGGTGCGCGCCGCTGCGGCGCATTCGAGCCGCCCGGCTACCCCAGGACGCGCTCGGCCAGCGACCGGGGCGAGTGGATTTCGACACCGTGAAAGGACTGCCCGTAGCCTGGTCCAAAATGTGCCCGGTCTCCGGTGACCAGGATGTCGCAGCGCAATCGGATCGCTGCTTGCAGCACGGGCCGATCTTTCTCGGGGAGCCAATCGATATCTCCGGTGCCCGATCGGGGGAGGACGCCCGACGCGACCTGAATCGTGCCGAGGAGCGCATCGAAGTCAGCGAGTGCGGTCGCGCCTTTTGCGGCGAGGTTTCGGCGGGCCTCGACGACAACGTAGTCGTCCGCCCAGCATTCGTGGCCGCGATCGACGAGCAGGCGAATCAAGGCCCGTATCGCGCCGTCGGACTTGGCAGCAGAAAATAGGATGTTGGCGTCCAGAAAGACCCGCATCGCGGCGTGGCACCTCCTGTTGGCGACCTAGCCGCCCCTTTGTGCTCGGGGACTTTGGCTGGCTGCCTGGCTCAGCAGCTCCGCCAACTCGGCCTCCGCGGCATCGAATTCGGCCTCGCGTCCGGGCGTATACAACTCGATCGGAAGCGTCACTGCCGGTCGGAGCAGCAGTCCCTCGGGTGTCGTTTCGGCGATCAGACGGTCGTCGGCCACCAACCCCAAGGCGCGGCGCAGCTTGGCCGGGAGCGTGATGACCCCTCGGCTCGTGATGGTCACTGTGGTCTTCATAGAATGCAGATTAGCAGAAATGCAGTATCGGCGTTTATCTGCGGCCATGCCTCGTGCCGGCTTTTCTGTTGGTCGGCCTTGGTCTCCCACGTCCCGGATACCTGGCGCCGGGCTCGCGAGGACGGCGTTCTGTGATCAAAAAAGCAACAATGGTCCGCGGTGTCTCTTTTTTTTCTCGAAACTGTTGCAAAGGGTTCCCGCGTCCTCTATAGTTCAACCCGCAAAGCATGATTGCGCTCAGTTTCAGCAGTCCTTGTTGCTAAATCCACAACAGCGGAGAACACGATGAACAAGAAGCTACTTACCCTGGCGGTTGCCGCCGCCCTGACCGCGCCGAGCATGGCTTCTGCCGAAGCCATCATGTACGGCAAGCTAAACGTATCGCTCGACTACATCGAGATCAACGACATTGTCCGGACCCTGGTCAATACGGACGGCACTTTGGCTGTCGATGAAGACGGTGTTCCGATCCAGGTGTCGCAGAATTTCAACGGTTGGGACGTCGCTCAATCGTCCAACTTCCTGCGGTCTCAGTTCGCCCCGGGCGCCGGTCCTTCGAACCGCTTCGGCATCAAGGGCTCCGAGGATCTCGGGAACGGCCTGAAGGCGGTCTATCAGATTGAGGTCGGTGTCAATTTCGATACCAACAATAATCTGACGAACAACAACGACACCTTCTACTGGCGCAACACCTTCGCGGGTCTTGCCGGCGACTGGGGTACCGTTCTGATCGGTCGTCACGATACCCCGCTGAAGATCTCTACCGCCAAGCTGGATTTGTTCGCCGACACCCTGGGCGATATGAATGCGACCGTTGGCTTCATGGATCTGCGCGCCGACAGCACCGTCGCCTATATCAGCCCCAGTTGGAGCGGCTTCCAGTTGGCGCTGGCGACCGTGCCGGCCGGCGGTGCGACCGCGATCGGTCAGCAGAACATCAACTCCGATGAGATCAACGGCGCTTACTCGATGGCCGCGATCTTTAAGAACGGTCCGTTCTATGCCACGGCGGCCTATGAGGTCCTTGGCAACGAGATGTTCATGAACAGCGGCGAGAGCCAGTTCGGCCAGAGCAGCTGCGTTCCGACCGATGGGGTTACAACAGTCTGCGACTATGTTGGCGACGATTGGACTCAGTGGCGTGTCGGCTTGGGACTGCTCGATTGGAACGGCTTCAGCCTGACCGGTATCTATGCGCAGCAGGATAATACCCCCGCTGGACAGACCTTCATCCAGAGCGCGCCGGACGTTGACTTGGCGACGAGCGGCTTCTTCCTGCCTGGCGGCTCGGAGGAGGTGGAGCAATGGACGATCCAGGCCGGCTATTCCTTCGGCAATAACATGATCAAGGCCATGTACGGCGCTGCCTCTTACAGCGGCAACGAGCTGTACGGTAGAGACTTCCCCAGCTACGTCGTCAGCTACGCGGACGATCTCTATAACAGCAGCCGGACTGCCTGGGCGATCGGCTTCGATCACAACTTCAGCAAGCGGACCACCGCCTATATGCTGTATACCGCTGTGACCGACGATCAGGGCGATCTGCCGATTGTCGAAGGGATTAGCGGCGATGATTTGCCAAACCCGACTCGCAACGATTGGAGCGGCTTCTCCATCGGCCTGATGCATAGCTTCTAATGCTGTAGATACGCTTGGACGCGACGAAAACGGGGCCTTCGGGCCCCGTTTTTTTTTTGAAGAAGTCGCGAGTGGCGAGTTGCGAGGGGGAATAGACTGCTGGCGCTCGGCGCTCGGCGCTCGGCGCTCGGCGCTCGGCGCTCGGCCCTCGGCCCTCGCTACTCGCTACTCGCTACTCGCCACTCGCCACTTTCTTCACCCCCTGCGGCGTCCCCAGGATCAATACATCCGCCGGTCGAAGGGCAAAGATCCCGACCGTGACGACGCCAGCGATGTTGTTGATCCGCTGCTCCAGCGACGCTGGCTCGAGAATCTCCAATCCTTGGACGTCCAGGATCAAGTTGCCGTTGTCGGTCACCAATCCCTCCCGCCAGACCGGGGTGCCCCCTAGCTGCACCAGCTCCCGGGCCACATAGCTCCGCGCCATCGGGATCACCTCCACCGGTAGCGGGAAGCGCCCCAGTACATCGACCAGCTTGCTTTCGTCCGCGATGCAGACGAAGCGTTTGCTGGCGGCCGCGACGATCTTCTCCCGGGTCAGTGCCCCGCCGCCGCCCTTGATCAATTGCAGCTGCCGGTTGGACTCGTCGGCGCCGTCCACGTAGACCGTTAGCTCGCCCACAGCGTTGAGGTCGAAGACTGGGATGCCGTGTCCCTTCAGGCGCTGGGTGGATGCCTCCGAGCTGGAGACCGCCCCTTCGATCCGGCCCTTAATCCCTGCGAGCGCGTCGATGAAGTGGTTGACCGTCGAGCCCGTCCCCACCCCCACGACCCCGCCTTCCACATAGGCCAAGGCCGCTTGCGCCGCCTGCTTCTTCATCTCGTCCTGGTTCATGGATTGGCCTCGCTGAATTTCTGTATTGTGGACGGGGTATGATACCTGGAGTGACGAGTTGCGAGTGGCGAGCGCCAAGGAGTCGCGACGCGTTTCTTCCTCGCTACTCGCCCCTCGCTACTCGCAACTTCTTTATGCCTGATACCTACATCGAGCGCATCCTCAAGGCCCGTGTCTACGATGTGGCCCTAGAGACCCCCCTGACCCTGGCGGCCCAGCTCTCGGCCCGGGTCGGCAATCAGGTCCTTTTGAAACGGGAGGATCTCCAGCCGGTCTTCTCGTTCAAGCTGCGGGGCGCCTACAACAAGCTCGTCAGCCTGGACCCGGAGGCCCGGGCCCGCGGGGTGATTGCGGCCAGTGCAGGTAACCATGCCCAAGGGGTGGCCTTGAGTGCCCAGCGGCTCGGCGTCTCCGCCACCATTGTGATGCCCAGGACCACACCGGCCATCAAGGTTCGGTCCGTGCGCGCCCTGGGCGGCAGGGCGGTGCTCTTCGGGGACTCTTACGATGAGGCCTGTGCCCACGCCATGGAGCTCAAGGAAGAGCGGGACCTGACCTTCGTGCACCCCTTCGACGATCCCTTGGTCATCGCCGGACAGGGGACCATCGGCATGGAGATCCTGCGGCAGCACCCCGAGCCGCCCCACGCCATCTTCGTTCCCGTGGGAGGCGGGGGTCTGATTGCGGGGATTGCCATCTATGTGAAATGGCTGATGCCGGAGGTGCGGGTGATCGGGGTGGAGCCTGAGGAGGCGCCGACCCTGCATGCGTCGCTCGCGGCGGGACATCGGGTGGAGCTGTCCCAGGTGGGCCTCTTCGCCGACGGCGTGGCGGTGCGCCTGATCGGGGAGGAGACCTTCCGTATCGCCCGGGCGCGGGTAGACGAGGTGATCCTGGTGGGCACGGACGAGATCTGCGCGGCGATTAAGGACATCTTCGAGGACACCCGAGGCATTGCGGAGCCCGCCGGGGCGCTCGCAGTGGCTGGCCTCAAGCGCTACGCGGAGACCCGGGGTATCCGCGGAGAGCACCTGGTGGCGATCGAGAGCGGGGCCAACGTGAATTTCGATCGCCTGCGCCACATCGCCGAGCGGGCTGAGGTGGGCGAGCGGCGCGAGGCGCTGCTGGCGGTGGAGATCCCCGAGCGTCCGGGGAGCTTCCTGGCCTTCTGCCGGGTGCTGGGCAAGCGCCAGGTGACGGAGTTCAACTACCGCTACGCGGATGCCGACCGCGCCCAGGTGTTCGTTGGCGTGGAGCTCGGGCGGGGCGACGAGGAGCGGGCCGAGCTGATCGCCCGGCTGGCGGAGAAGGGCTTCGGGGTCCTGGATATGACGGACAACGAGACGGCAAAGCTCCACATCCGCTACATGGTGGGCGGACATGCGGTCGGGATCGGCGAGGAGACCCTGGTGCGTTTCGAGTTTCCGGAGCGTCCGGGCGCATTACTCGACTTCCTCACTGCGCTCGGCAAGCGCTGGAATATCACCCTTTTCCATTACCGCAACCATGGCGCAGCCTATGGCCGGGTGCTGATGGGTGCAGGGGTGCCAGCCGGCGACCGGGAGCCATTCCGCCGTTCGCTCGACGCACTCGGATATCCCTATTGGGAGGAGACAGGGAATCCGGCCTATCGGACGTTTGCAGGGCCTTACGGCGAGTAGCGAGTAGCGAGGGGCGAGCTCCCCAGCCGGACTGGGTGTTTACCCCGACCGGCCAAGTCCTCGCCACTTGGCCCTCGCCACTCGCCACTTCTCCCCGCCACTCATCGCCAATATACCCCCAGCTCCGTCGCGACGCCGTCCAGCGGGACATCCCAGGGTTGCGGCTCGATATGCTCGACTCGCTGGCACTCGTGGGCGATGCCGATCAGGCACGGGCGTCGCCAGCGCGTGCGCTGGCGCAGATAGGCGAGGGTGCGGTCGTAGAATCCGCCGCCCATGCCGATCCGATTGCTGTCGCGGTCGAATCCCACCAGGGGGACCAGGAGCAGATCCAGGGTCCAGGGGAGCTTCAGGCGTCGTCGGCCAAGCCGGGGTTCGGGAATCCCCAGTCGATTGGGCCGCAGCGAGGCCCCAGCAGGAAAGGGTACGAACCATAGCCGGCGTTGCCGCCCGGTCCGAAGCACCGGCAGGAAGCGCCGAGCGCCCCGGCCCTGTGCGAGCCGCATCAGGGGGCGCGGGTCCAGCTCGCCGTCCGCCGCCCAATAGGCGCCGA
>JBGSOR010000538.1:0-2149 GCA_041738985.1 Chromatiaceae bacterium
GAGCACCGATTCCGCGCATCGGCGGCACGCCCTCCGACCGGCAGTCCCCCGCCAATCCCCCGCCAAACGCCGCCAGGGCATCCGAGACCTGGGCCTGACTGGACCCCCATGCGCTCCGCGATACCGTGCCTGACGGCCTCCAGCGCCAGGCCCCGCCGTCCAGCCCAGTGGACAGCGGCACCCACGGCGCCTCCCCCCGATGGGCGCCCCCCTCGGCGAGGTCGTACTTCCCCGAGGTGTAACCATCCGTCGCCCAGGATCTCCGTCGTCTCCCCCTGGCGCAGCAGGATTCCGTCCCCCAAGATCGCCACCTCGTCCGCCCAGGCATGGGCCGCGTCCGTAGGCGACCCAGGGCCGACGATGGCCATCGAGAAGTTGGCCCCCAGGGTGGTGAGCCCGCCGTGGGCCAGGAGCAGGGCCTGAAACAGCAGCACGATGGCCCCCAGCACGGCCATCGCGGAGGGGCCGAAGAGCACCGCCCCGAGCCCGCGGTCCCCGTGGGGTGGGAGCAGCTCCCGGTCACCGACGGGATCTTGAGCGCCGAGAGGACGAAGGCGAAGGCCCCCGCGCTCGCGAGCAGCAGCTTGGCTCGGGGATGCTCCCGGGTCACCCGAGCGATGCGTCGCACCCCCAGCACCAGGAACGGGACAGATGCGGCAGTCCAGGCGGCCGCCTGGAGCGGGGGCAGGAAGCCCTCCATGATGTGCAAAGCCTTAGTCTCCCCAATTCGATGGGCGCTGGGCGCTGGCGGGGAGAGACGCCTCGAGAATCGGGCAGGCAGCCCGAGGGCCGGCAGGGGCCAGGGGACGCGTATCGCCACCGGGACACCCCGCCCGGATAGACAGTTGAGATCGCGGTGCCGGCAGGTCTCCTGGCGCGCAGTTTATCGGCTCGTCGGACCTGGGTTACGAGCTGCTCGGCCCGTTTCAATGGTCGGCCCCCGTCGCGGCGTTACAATCGACCCATGGACACCCCCACTGTCGAGATTGCCCGCTTTCCCGCCCTGCGCCTGCTCGCCTGGCAACTGCACCAGGAGCGGATGAGCGAGCCCGATGTGCTTGCGCTCTACGAGCGGGAGTGGCGGCACCTGGACCCGGACCGGCTCGACCCGCACGAGCGGGCACTGATCGAGCGCCTCGTGCGCACCTACGGACACGGCGTGCTCAATGTTTGAGCGCGCCCACCACCGGCGCATCCTTAGGGTCTTAAGCCAGATGGACCCGGATTTCCTGCGCGCCACCGCCTGCTGTTTTGGCGGCGGCACCTGCCTCGCCCTCGTCTTGGGCGAGTATCGCGAGTCCGTGGACATCGACTTCCTGTGCGCCGCGACCGCGGGGTATAGAGCCATCCGCTCGACAGTCAGCGAGGGGTCGCTCGGCGAGCTGTTTCAAGTCGAGCCTCGGCTTCTGCGCGAGGTGCGGGCAGACCGGTACGGGATTCGCACCGTGCTGGAGGTCGAGGGCTTTCCGGTCCGTTTCGAGGTAGCCCTCGAAGGACGCATTCCACTGGGCTGCGAGACGGTGGACGCATTGCCCGTGCCGGTCCTCGCCCGCACCGACCTGTTCGCCGAGAAGCTCCTGGCCAACTGCGACCGTTGGGCGGATCGCAGCGCGTTTGCCCGCGATGTCCTGGACCTCCTGGTGATGTCGGCCCACTGGGGGCCGATCCCTGCAGAGGCGATCGAGATCGCCAGCAAGGCCTATGGCCCGGCGGTCCTCACCGCCTTCGAGCGTGCGACCCAGGCCCTCGCCGGCGACCCCGCCTACCTGGCGCGCTGCTTCGACGCCTTGGCCGTCTCGTCGGAGGCCCAGACGATGGTTCGGGAGCGACTGGCACGGGTCGGGGCGCCTTGAGCTGCCGCCGAGCCCCTGAGCACAGAGCCCTATATGCCCCCTTCGGGCATTCCCGCAAACTGCTCGTAGAGAGGTCAAGATGCCTACGTTTCACTCCGTTCTCCGGGAACAAACCGGCGTGTGCTCGCGATTGCAGAGCGGTCACCGAAGCGTCGGAACGTCAGCCCCTTCGCCGTGGCGCGCGCGGGGCGTTCATGACGGGGCGATTCGAAGGAAGCGGCTTTGCCGACCGGGGGGCACCGGAGTTGCGCCTCCTGCCCTGCCGCGACTCGGACGCCCGAGCGGCGCACTGCCGC
>JBGSOR010000540.1:0-4287 GCA_041738985.1 Chromatiaceae bacterium
GCGCTCCGCGACCCGCGCCAGCTCGCCGTTGCGCTCCGCCAGCGTCCGCTCCAGCTCTTGGATCTTCACATCCCGGTCCTCTGCCTGGCGGCGAGCTCGATTGTGCAGCGCGTCGAAGTCCCGCTTCAGGGCCTGAAGCTCGCCCTGCGTCTCCGCCAGGCGTTTGAGGTCGGCTCGCTGGCCTGCCCCCACCTGGTGGGAGAGCATGTGGACCTCTTCGTAGGCCCGGTTGAGGACCGCGTAGTCGGCCTTGGGGTGGGTCATCAGTGCCCAGAAGGCCCCAGGGACCTCGCCCCGGGCCAGAAACTCGGTCCATAGGGCGCGCAGCGCGTCCGGCTCCCGTGCCCTGGCGAATCGCTCGACGACGGAGCGGTATTTGCGCTCGAGGGCCTTGTGGGTCGCGAGCGACAGCGAATTCTTGCTCTCCGCCGCTCCGACGAAGGTCACGTGGATCTCCTAGTCGGTCGAGGGGGCGTCCCCGCGCAGAAGGAACCGGGAGGCAACGCGGCGGAGCTCCTCGACGCTGAGACAGGTTCCGATGACCGGACAGTGGTACTTGTGGGGGATGTCCCAGAGCTTGCGTCGGCCGGCCTTCGGTACCTGCTCCACTGGCAGCGGGAGCCGATGGATCTCGATCGATTGGGCCAGAAAGGTCCCGTCCAGGGACTGGACGGCCCCGAAGGTACCCGTTACGACGCGCACCGGCACCGCCTGATCGGCCAGGGACTCCAGCCTTCCAGTGCCTCGGGTGCCAACAGCGAGAGGTCCGCGAACGAGTCCGGGGTCTGGGATAAAGCGGTCATGCCGAGTGTCTCCTTCGGTCTCGATGGCTGGGAAACACCGGGCTGGCGGGCCGGATGCGGGGTCTGGCCTGGGCTGGCTGGGTTGGAGGGTTCGGGTTGAGTCCGGGCGGCCCCGGTCTATTTGGTCAGGATCAGCTTGTTGTTGCGGGTCATGCGCAGGTAGTAGCGGTCGCCCCCGTGCTCGATCAGGATCAGACTGTTTCCTTGGAGCAGGTCGCGGCTTTGGACCCGCGGCAGATCGGGCTGCCTGGCCGCGTTGGGGGCTGGCTGACGGATGGGACTGCTGGGGATAGGGGGCATGGCGGTCTCCTACGGTCGATGGCTGGGATTCGGGCTGGGTGCGTCCGGTCCGTTTGACCCTGATTTCTCAAATAGCAACGATTCGCAATAACATTAGTGGGCAAGACCCCTCGTGTCAACCCGCAAGGACCGGGGCTTACGCGCCCGACACCCTGATAAAAACCCACCTAATCACTCTGACGTTTGTCAATGCCTCGGGGCCCCCTTGTCCCTAGACTGTCTCTAACCTAAGCCACCGTGCCGCACCCGCTGGCGAACTTGTCCATTTTCTTGGAGTCCTCGTCATGTCCCAGCCCGATCGTCCCATTCCCCCCTTTCGTCCTGTCGCGTCCGTGCGCCCCGGCCTCTGGCCCTGGGGCCCGGTGCTGGCGACCGCGATCCTGCTGGGCGGTCTGCTGTCCACCGCGCCCTTGCACCTTGCCTGACCGCCCCCGGAGCTCCCGACGAACGAAGCAACCCAAAGGATCCCGCGCCTGGCCAGTTTTCCCGTCTCCTTCTTCGCCACGCTCTGCACCTGCTGTTCACCCTCTTTGTCGTGAACACCTCGCGGTGGGATTTATCGCCTATACGCGCCTGGCGCAGGGCCTGGGCCCCTTCGCGCGAATTCTCTATTACGCCGCGCTGTTCCTCACGCTGCTGCTCTTTATCCAGGTGGGGCGGTGGGCCTACTCCTTCCCGCTGGCCGCTATCAGCATCGCCTCAAACTCGGCCGAGATGCTGTGGACCGCGTCGCGCAGGGCCGCTGGCGCCCAAAGGCCCTCCAGGATGCGCCGGCTCAGCTCCTCCCAGAGAACCGGATCGTCCAAAAGCAACTGGTAGACGAAGGAGGCCGAGATCAGCACCCCGGCGGCGAAGCACATGAGCAAGGTGGTGTTGCGCTGTCCCCAGTCGGCGAACCGGCGAATCGTGTAGATCCCGAGTGACGTGACGATGCCCGCCAAGAGGCTCGTACCCAGGGCCGTCCAGAAGGTATTCTCCATACTGTGAACCCCTCCGTTCGCCTGGCTCAGACTGCCGACCCCGATGCCCAAGGGCGTCGCGAAGCGCCCGCTTCCAACACCGATCTCAACGCCCAGTCCCGACCGGGGAAGGAAGTCCCGCAGGGCGAGCAACTCCGAGAGGTAGGCGGCCTCATGGTTTTGGAACCATGCCTCGTAGCGGCGCCAGTGGGCATCTAAGGGGGCGACCCGAGGCAGGGCTTGGGATTCGGCCTTGTTCAAAACGAACCAGACGTTCCCGGTCCGCATCTCCATCGCAAACCGGCTGATCCTCCGAGCGATGGAAACGGACTCCCGCGTGCAGTCGAGGACGCCCAGTATGATGTCCATGCGATCGGGTATGCGCCTGCCGAAGTGCTCGACGCCCGCCTTCTCATCGATCAGACTGACGACCGCGTCTTCGATCAGTAAGTCCCTGACCACCTTCTCGATCGGTCCGTCGCACCCTTGGCCGTAGGTCTCGATCTTGCGTGCCTGGAGCAGCCGAAGGCGATCTTTCTCGAATCGCGAGCCGCGTGGCGCGGCGACCAATTGGCCTCAAGTCATTCGGCCGGCGCGTGGGACAAGGCTGATCCCGCGGCCGACGCCGCCGTCGTGGAAGCCTGCGCCGAAGGCCCGACGAAATGCCGCCTTCGCCGCGTCACCCGTGCAGTGGGTCGGCACGACGTAAGCAACGCCCAGCGCCTGGAGGGCACGGACCGAGCGGTCGATCTCGGCGGCGTCGGCATACATCAGGTGGAAGCCGCCGATCGCCCAGTCGACCGGCTTTCCGAGGAGCCCGCCGGCGCGCTCGACGATCCGCTCCATGCCCGGATGGGCGCAGCCGCTGATCGCGGCGGTGACAGCTCCCGTGTCGATCACCATCCTCTGCTCCGGGGGCTGGCTGTCGAGCATGCCGGTGGAAAAGATCCCGGGTGCCAGCAGACGCGGCTCAGCTCCGATCGCAATCAGCTCGCCGCACAGGGTGCGCAGGTCATGGATCAGATGCTTGGGAAAACCCTCGTGCAAGGCAACGGTGACACCTGGATTCTGCTCCAGGAAGGAGTCCAGCCCGCCCATGTGGTCCCAGTGCGGATGCGAGAGAAAGAGCAGGTCCACCGACTCCGGGGAGAGATCCAAAGCGGCCATGTTCCTGAGGAGCACGCGTCCATTGCTGCCGGTGTCGAACAGGATGGTCCGGCCTTGCAACCGAATGAGCGCCGAAAATCCCCAGAGGCTCGTCAACCCCGGGAGACCTGGCTCGTTGTCGAACAGGATGGTCAGGTGCGGCCTCGGTGTCATCGGTCGTGTCTCTCGGACAGACGTCATGGCGATAGGGGTCCAGGCCACGTCCCTATGGGGCTAATGTGCGGGGGCCGATCTCCAACTCTTTGGCCACCCGCTCCGGGCACCGGCTGTCGCGGACCGACCGGTCCAGGGAAGCGCCGTTGAGCTCAGCACTCCCCACCTCCAAGCATCTGCCGAAGCGAAATATTCCGGAACGATGTTTTGCCTGTTTGAATTTGAATCAGAGAAACAACGCACTAGGCGCGTTTTTCTCGATTCCCGCGATTTTAGGCTACAGCCAGACTACATCCGACGGACGGTAGGGCGTCTGAGTAGGCTCAGTGCCGGCGTCCTTGCTCGCGCGCCGGTCGCCACGACGGCGCGATGTCCCGGTCCGGGTCGTATCGGCCAAACGGCATCGGCGCCAGGTCAGAGTCATAGTCGATAGCGTGGACCTCGTGGACGCAGTCGGCCAGGACCTCGGCCGAACCGTCGGGGTGCCACGTGACGGTGCCGGTGATCGCGTGCGAGTCCATCGTCCGACCCAGGATGCCGCCGCGCGGTAGGGTGCCTGAGCAAGGCAGGATGGGGGCGCAGGTTGAACCGCCGACGGTGAGTAGCCCGCCACGGAAGCGGATCTCGGGGGATAACGGTCGGCGAACCAGGACAGGGCCGCGGTCGGTGACGATCACGTGCTCGTGATCGGGCTCAATCCACGCCTCGACCCTAATCAACGTGCGGCGGGGGGTGGTGTCGGTGATGTGGATCATGGGCCGGATAGCTCCGTTGCCGTGGTGGGTGGTGAAGGTCAGGCGGCCGGTGGAAGCCAGCTCTCGCCCGGCGTCATCAGGTCGCACGGCACCCCGTCGCGGTCCGCGGGTCGACGGCAACAGCGGCAGGTGCCGTCGGGGCCGATCGTG
>JBGSOR010000354.1:0-12929 GCA_041738985.1 Chromatiaceae bacterium
CGCGGCCGCAGCGGCGCCACCGCCTCGGTACCTAACCGACGCTGACCGAGCGCAGGGCCGCCCGGACGATCGCTTGGGATGTCCGGGCTTCGGACCCTGGTGCGCCGGCCTCGGCAGCTTTGTCCGCGGGGCGTCCCTGAACCCTGCCCCCACCGGGAAATCCCAGGGCCGAAGCGGGCGAAATCGGGGACGGGCGAAATCGGGGACGGACAACGGTATTAACGGTATTTTGCTAAAGTGAAACCACTGGTCCGCTCCGCCTCCGCTTATTGCTAATTCTTCTTCCCGAGACTGGGTAAATATCTGCGGAAACACCATTGATCGACTTGAAATCGATGTCGTCGAACCAAGAGCAATTTAATACACGTTACTGCCAGTCCCAAAAATGCAAGCACTTCCTAGATCCGAGACTTTCGAGATAGCTCTTGAGGTCACTTCGGGAGGCTTATTTTGGTTAAAGAGCCAGGTCTCGGCCCATTGATGGTCAGCTACTCTTTACGAATGTAACATTTGGCGAACCGGCCCAAAACCGCGCAGGCACAACCTTGCGTAATTACTCCGAAACCGGTGCGCGGTCTGGGGTCGGCCCTGAGCCATTTGTTAGGCCAGTCGATGCCTTCGCGATCCTGATGAGAGATAGCAGAGCATCATTGACGGCCTCCTCCGAAGGAAAAGCCTCCGCGACCTCCGGCTTTAGCAAGACAAGATTGTGAGACTCGATGTAGGACTGATAATACTTACCCCGTACACCGACGCCCAAATCCTCTCGCTTGTACTCCGACCGGATCTCATCATCTTTGGACTTAGCCTTCTTCATAGATTTTTCTCTCACGCTTGTTCATCTGGCGAGCACTGATGATTCTGGTGATGCCTGCATCTTCCGTATGACATACGATCAAGAGTCTGGTGGTTCTGGCTACTCCAAAGGTAAGGAAACGTTTCTCGCCTATCGAGTGATCTGGGTCATCGAATGTGAGGGCAATCGGGTCCCCAAATACCGTTCCCGCCTCCTGAAAGGAGACGCCATGCTTGCGCAAATTAGACGCGGCTTTCTTTGTGTCCCAATCAAGTTTCACTTTGGCGGATTCCGAGGAACCTCTTCTGGCCTGACTAGATTGCTGCGACCGAACCATCCGATAAACCGGGAGATCGCTCAAAGTGGATCAGGTTTTCTTCCGCAAGTCAACGACCTGAACGCGCCAGGTCGCTGCACCTTTCGAGCAATACGCGGCCAGTTGGCGGGATACGACACGAAGGTCGAAGGGGCCGCCGCCTAGCTCCCGGTGTCCGGTCATCGCGGCACGGCGAAAACGAATGCTCAATCATGAGCGCACGCAAACATCCTTACGGATTCGCCCGAGGTGGCATCTGCGGCGGGCTGAGCGAAGCACTCGCGAGCGCCCCCGAAACGCACTGAGCCGGGCTAAGAGGGGCCGTAGATCCTGGCGAGTCAGCGGAATCGACTCGATGGACCTCCGGCTGCAGCCGACTAAAGTCGGCGCTCCCGCCTTGCCGCGCGACCGCAGCATCGCCACCGCCTCGTTACCTAACCGACGCTGACCGCGCGCAGGGCCGCCCGGATGATGGCTTCGGATGTCCGGGCTTCGGACCCCAGCGCGCCGGCCTCGGCAGCTTCGTCCGCGGGGTATCACTGAACCGCACCCCCAACGGGAAATCTCAGGGCCGAAGCGCCAATCGCTCCAATGTCTGGCGCAGGGTCTCCGGACTCACCGGTTTCGACAGGAATCCGTCCATGCCTGCATCCAGACACTGCTGCTTCACCTCCTCGGACGCGTTCGCGGTCAGTGCGACGATGGGCAGGGGCCGATTCGGGGCCATCCGACGGTACCGGCGGGCGAGCTCCATACCGTCCAGCCCGGGCATGCGCAGGTCCACGATAGCGACGCTGTAATCGCCCTCCAGCGCCTCCTTGAGGGCCTCCTCCCCGTCCTGAGCTCGGGTGTACTCGAATCCCATCTTGCGCAGGAAGGTGGTAATGACCTTGGCAGCGACCTCGTTGTCCTCTGCCACCAGGACGCGGATGCCGGCCAGCCCCTTGTTCGCGCCGCCGTCGAAGGCGGTGCTATGCGGCTCGTTCCGGGGCTCCGCGACGGACAGTCCGAGCAGGGACTCCACCGCCGCCACGAGATCTTCGGCGAGGAACGGCTTTCCGATACTGGGCTGGCCGTCGAGCCCACCGGCGGCGCGGCGCGCCGTATAGACGAGATAGAGACAGGGCACAGAGACACCCAGCCGGGCCTCAAGCGTGGCGCGCAGGGCCCGGATGTCCGCCCCGGCCGGGTGGTCCGCGATCAGGAGCAGGTCCGGAGGGGGCAACGGCTCCAGCGGATCGCCGGGCTCCGCCAGACCCAGACACGACATTCCCTCTCGCCCCAGCACCGAGCGGATCAGCGCCCGCTGGGCCGAATCGCGCTCCAGGACAAGGGCACGTCGCCCGACCAGACGCCCGGAGGGCAGGGTCACCGGGGGCATCTGCCCCCCGAGGAGCGGCAGGCGCACCCAGAACCGGCTGGCCCCGCGCGGATCGCTGTCCACCCCGATCGATCCGTCCATCAGCAGGGCCAGCTCTCGGGCGATGGCGGTCCCGAGCCCGGAGCCCCCATAACGGCGCGCGGTGGCATCGTCCGCCTGGTTGAAGCTATCGAAAATCCGCGCGAGCTTGGCCGGGGGAACGCCAATCCCCGTCGCCTCCACCTCAATAAGCAAGTGGGGCTGGTCCATGCCCTCCTCGGGCGAGCGGGCGGAGACCCGCACCTCCACATGCCCTTCCGCGCTAAGCCTGACCGCGTTGCCCACCAGATTGAAGAGGATTTGGCGCACCCGGAGCTGGTCTCCGAGTATCTTGTCAGGCACCTCTGGCGCGACGCGGCAGACGATTTCAATCCTCTGGGCCAGTGCCAGGCCCTCCAGCACCCCGCACACCTCCCGCACCACCTGGCGGGGCTCGAAAGGAATCTGCTCGAGCGTGAGACGTGCCGCGTCGATCTTGGAGAAGTCTAGGATGTCCCCGATCAGGGCGTTAAGCACGGCGGCCGAGTTGGAGATCGCTTGGACGAAGTCTCCCTGCTCCGCATCCAGCTTGGTGGCCTTCATGAGCTCGGTCATGCCGATGACCCCGGTGAGTGGGGTACGCAGCTCATGGGTCATAAATGCAAGGAAGTCCCCCTTGGCCTTGTTCGCGCGCTCCGCCTCCTGCGTGGCCCGCTGCACCCGGCGCAGCAAGGCGAATTGATAGAGTGGCAGCAAGACCAGGAGCAGGAGATAAAATACGGCTTCAAAGGGGTAACGGCTCCATTGGTCCAGGGCGTAGAGCACCAGACCGTAGGCGACCACCGCCTCCACCGAGGCGAGCACCAGATGGCGGGTCCCGTAGCGGGTCCCGGCCGAGATAAAGATCCAGATGTAAAGCAGGTAGAAGGGACTGATCGCCTCGCGGGTGATGAAGATGCCGAGGCTGGCGGCGACAATGTCGAGAGAGAGCGCGACATAGCGCCGGCCGGGCCAATGGGGTCTTATCAGGATGCTGACGAAGATCCCGACATAGATGAGGCTAAAGCTGCCGAAGACGGTGAGGAAAAGCGGTATATCAACCCGGTAGTAGTCGGTGACGGCGGCGAGTGCGATATAGCAAACGCCGAATGTCCAGAGCCCGAAGCGGACGAGCGACGACTGAAGCTCGGGATTGGTTCGGATGCCCTCGGCAATCCGCAGAATCGTTGGCCGCGGCAGCATCGCAGACCCTCCCCTCAGCCCCGCACCGCCAACTGCTCCAAGGTTTGTCGCAGCCGCTCGGGACTCACCGGCTTGGCGAGGAAACCGTCCATGCCCGCCGCCAGACATTCCTGCTTCACCTCTTCCGAGGCATTTGCGGTCAGGGCCACGATCGGCAGACGCCGCCCCGGGGCGATGCGGCGAAGACGGCGGACGAGCTCGGTGCCGTCCAGCTTGGGCATGCGCAGGTCCACGATGGCGATGCCGTAGGCGCCCTCGAGGGCCTCGCGCAGGGCCTCCTCCCCATCCTGCACCAGCCGGTACTCGAAACCCATCTTCCTCAGGAAGGTGGTGATGACCTTGGCGGCGACCGCGTTGTCCTCCGCCACCAGCACCCGTATCCCAGCGCTCCCCTGGGTCGTTGCCCCCCCGAATCCCGGGGTCTCCAACGCCGTCCGGGACAGCGGGGGGGCCAGTCCGAGCAGGGACTCGACCGCGGCCACCAGGTCCTCCGCGAGGCATGGCTTGCCGAGACTGGGGCACCCGTCCGTCCCGCCAGCCGGCCGGCGGGCGGTATAGGCGAGGTACAGACAGGGTCGGGCGACGCCCAGCAGAGCCTCGACGGCGGACCTTAACCCCCTGATATCGCAACCGGCTGGGTGGTCGGCAATCAGCAGCACATCCGGCGCGGGACCGGGGGCGGCCAATTCGTCGAGTCCCGCGATGCCCAGGCAATCCATCCCCTCGCGCCGGAGAGCCCCGCAGATCAGTGCCCGCTGGGCCGGATCGCGCTCGAGGACCAGGGCGCGCCGCCCGGCCAGACGTCCGGAGGGCGTCGGCTCGGCCGGCATCTCGCCCCCCAGGAGCGGCAGGCGCACCCAGAAACGGCTGCCCTTATGCGGCTCGCTGTCCACGCCGATGAGCCCCCCCATCAGGAGCGCGAGCTCCCGCGCGATGGTGGTCCCGAGCCCGGATCCGCCGTAGCGGCGGGTCGTGGAGTCGTCGGCCTGGCTGAAGCTCTCGAAGATCTGGGTGAGCTTGTCCGGCGGGATGCCGATGCCGGTATCCTCGACCTCCAGGAGCAGGTGGGGCTGGGCTATGCCGTCCTCCGGCGGACGCACGCTGAGGCGCACCTCGACATGCCCCTGCTCGGTGAACTTGACTGCGTTGCCCACGAGATTGAAGAGGATCTGGCGGACCCGGAGCTGATCTCCGACCAAGGTCTTGGGCACCTGAGGGGCCACATTGCAGACCATCTCCACCCCCTCGGCCAGGGCGATGCCTTCCAGGACCGCGCAGACATCTCGAACCAGCTGCCGAGGCTCGAAGGGGATCTGCTCCAGCTTCAGGCGCGCCGCATCGATCTTGGAGAAGTCCAGGATGTCCCCAATCAGGGCATTGAGAACGGCGGCCGAGTTGGAGATTGCCTGGACGTAGTCCCGCTGCTCGGCGTCCAATCGGGTGGTCTTCAGCAGCTCGGTCATGCCGATGACCCCGGTGAGTGGGGTGCGCAGCTCGTGCGTCATAAAGGCGAGGAAATCCCCCTTGGCCTTGTTGGCACGCTCCGCCTCGTCCTTGGCCCGCTGCACCCGGCGCAGCAGGGCATACTGGTAGAGCGGCAGGAGCACCAGGAGCAGGAGAAAGAAGACCGCCTCGTAAGGATGCCGGGTCCATTGGTTCAGGGCATGGAGCACCAGGCTGTAGGCGACCACGGCCTCCACCGAGGCGAGCAGCAGGTGGGGGGTGCCGTAGCGGGTCCCGGCCGAGATGAAGATCCAGATGTAGAGCAGATAGAAGGGGCTGATCGCCTCGCGCGTGATGAAGATGGCGAGACTGATGGCCACGATATCGAGGGACAGGGCCACGTACCGGCGGATCGGCCAATGGGGCCGGATCAGGACGCTCACGAAGACCCCGGCGTAGATGATTGTGAAGAGGCTGAGCAGCGTCAGGAAATACGGAATATCCACCCGGTAGTAACCGGTGATGGCCGCCAGCCCGATATAGCACGCCCCGAAGGTCCAGACGGCGAGCCGCACGAGTGCCGACTGAAACTCCGCGTTGGAGCCGATCCCCACCGGAATACGCAGCAATCCCGTTCTCCGAACCATCCCCAACCCTCCCGTTCGATTCACGCGCCCCCGGTAGCAGCGCCGGTGCAACCCGCTGGCGCCCAGCCCGGGGAGACCTGTATATTAGCCATTACTGTCGCGCTCCAAGGACAATCCGTTCGAGCCCGCGCGCGAATCCCGCTGGGCCCGACGTCCTTGGCCGATACCCGCCACGACGCCAGGGAAGCAGTGGATCCCAGAGGCACGGGCGCGGGTGCAGGGCGTTACCTTGCCCCGGGGACCCGATCGACCGCCGACACCATGAGCCCCGCGCGCTGCGCATGGACCTTTTCCCGGGGAGCACGCCTCGCCGGACCGGGTGTCCGTGTCCCAGGCCGGACGACTTGAGAGAACAGGGGAGAACGCCATGTCCAAGAAGCATCCCATCGTCGCCGTAACCGGGTCGTCCGGGGCTGGCACCACCACCGTCAAGCGCGCCTTCGAGCATATCTTCTATCGGGACGGGATTAGCGCCGCCGTAATCGAGGGCGACAGCTTCCACCGCTACGACCGGGCGGAGATGAAGACGGAAATGGCCCGCGCGTCCGCGGAAGGCCGAAACCTAAGCCACTTCGGCCCCGAGGCCAACCGCTTCGAGCTGCTCGAGGAGCTGTTCCGCACCTATGGCGAAACCGGCAGCGGCAAGAAGCGCTACTACATCCATAGCGACTCCGAGGCGGAGCACCACAATGCCCGCCTGGGCACCCAGCTCAAGGCCGGACAGTTCACGCCTTGGGAGGACGTTCCAGAGCGCACCGACCTGCTCTTCTACGAGGGCCTCCATGGACTGGTGGTCACGGAGGAGAACAACGTCGCGCAGCACGTGGACCTGGGCGTGGGTGTGGTGCCCATCGTGAACCTGGAATGGATCCAAAAGATCCATCGGGACAACGCCGAGCGCGGCTACTCCGCCGAGGCGATCGTCGACACCATCATGCGGCGGATGCCCGACTACATCCTCCACATCACGCCCCAGTTCTCGTTGACCGACATTAACTTCCAGCGGGTAGCGACGGTGGACACCTCCAACCCGTTCATCGCCCGGGACATCCCCACCCCGGACGAGAGCTTCGTCATCATCCGCTTTAAGGAGCCCGAGCGGCTCCAGATCGACTTCCCCTACCTGCTGTCGATGATCAAGGACTCCTTCATGTCCCGGCGCAACAGCATGGTGGTGCCCGGGGGCAAGATGGGGATGGCCATGGAGATCATCCTCCAGCCCATCATCGAGCGCATGATGGACGCCCGGCGGGTCTAACTGCAGGGCTTAGAGCCAGCCGGGGGCGTCCTGCGGCGCCCCCGCTCCGACTACCTCCCAGACCCCGCGCGATCCACCCAGCCGCCGCGGCAGCCCAGGGTGCGCGACGGTGCCGCCCGTATCAGCCCGGCGAGATCGGAGTCCCTACCGATCCGGCCTTTAAGTCCAATCCGCAGCTCCACGATATTGCCGTCCCGGTCACACTCCAGGCGCACCCTATCCCCCGCCCCCCGACCGAAGGCGCGGTCGAAGGCGGCACGCACGTCTTCAGCCCGCAGACGCTTGCCGATACTGGATTCGATCAAGTCCTGGACCTCGGAGCCGTTGAGCTGATCCAGTAAGGCCATGGCGTCCGTGAAATAGGCGTCCGGGTCGGAGCCGTAGCAGGTGCCATGCTTGGTCCACTCGTGCCGTTCCAGACGGGAGCGCGCCCCCGGCATGCGGGCATCCAGGGCCGAACGCGTGGCCGGGGCCAAGCGCAGCTCCGGTAGCCGCCCCCAGTCCCCGGACTCGGAGCGCGCGCGCTCGTCGGGACTCACCCCGCAATAGGCCCGCCCGATCGGCTGGGGCCAGAGTCCGTGCAGCGAGAACCGGCGGGCATCGACCCGGTCAGGCGTCTGACCACGGCACTCGGGCTTGTCCTGTCGGCGCTCGCAGAAGGCCGGTTGCCAGCTCAGGGCCAGGACATATTGCGCGTCCATGGACCCGGACCTGGGTGCGGCAGCGCCCGAGGGTTCCAGGGCCGCCGGGGTGTCGGCCAGGATGGCGCCGCAGTCCGTCGGAACCCAGCGGTCTCTAGGCTCTGCCCCATCGATCCGCAGCAAATAGTGCGTGGCATCGGCCCGGTTGCGCTCCAGCACCCGGTAGGACTGGCCGGGGACCAGCCGAATCTCGCCGGGATTGGCCCCGCGCCGGATGGAGACCGTGGCCGGACAGTCGCGCCCGGCGACCAGGGTGGCATCGAGCGGCTCGGCGCCTGCCGCCAGGACCCAGATGCAAAAGAGACCCGCGATCTGGGCCGGTGCGCGCAATGGGGCCATTGGAGGATCCTCTCGCTAAAGGACCGCCATTCTAGCGGCGAGCCGACCGAGCTTGCCGCTCGACCGGGAAAGGGCCGCGGGTCGCCCCCAGCACCGGACATCGTGGTAAGGTGCCTGCCCCCGGGGCAGCCGAGGTTCGCCCTGCGGACTCTGGCCTCGGGTCCGCCCCCGTGCCGCCCCCTGTCCCATGTGCCCCAGTGCAGGAGTAATCGTCATGACCCTCCCCAAGAACGTAGGCAAGACCGACCGAACCATCCGCCTGGCAGTGGCCGGAATACTCGTGGTGGCCGGGGTGTGGTCGGGGTACGCCGTCCTCAGCATCATCGGACTCGTGGCGCTCGCGACCGGTTACACGGGGGTCTGCCCGGTCTATATCCCGCTCAAAATAAACACCAACAAGGAGGCGGACGAAGACGACTAAGGTCGCGAGGTCCGCCGCGGGCCGCGATCCGCTGTCGGATGCAATAGTCCCCGAACGCCGGTTGCCTCCCGCGCGGTCGGGCAACCGGAGGGTCCCATGGGACACCTGCAAGGCTCCAAGTCATCCCTGATCCCGCTGATCGACCGTCTGAACCGCTATCCCATCGGGCTGGTGGACAGCGACACGCTGCGGGAGATCCTGTCTCGGTTGTTCACGGAGCAGGAGGCCTTCGTGGCCTCCCGCTTCCCCCTGCACGAGGCCACCTTGGGCGAGCTCGCCGGCCTCACCGGCCTGCCCGCAGACAGGCTCCAGGACACGCTGGAGGCCATGGCCGATAAGGGCCTGGTCATGGACCTGCCCTATGCGGACACCGTCTTTTACCTATTGGTCCCAGGTCTCATCGGCTTCATGGAGTTCAGCTTCATGCGCCGGCGCAAGGACTTGCCAGTGGATCTACCCCTCGACGAGCTGGCCCGGCTCATGGACGAGTACCTCCACGAGAACGGACGCTCCGGCCAAAGCGGGGAGTTTTTCGGAGGTCGCACGCCACTCACCCGCGCCCTGGTCTACGACGAGCACATCCCGGTCACCTCCCGGATCACTCCCTACGAGGACGCCCGACGGATCATCCAAGAGGCCGACTACTGCGCCGTCACCCTGTGTTACTGCCGGCACAAGAAGGAGCATCTGGGGCAGAGGTGCCGCAAGGGCGCCCCCGTGGAGGGCATCTGCATGGTGCTTGGGGAGGGGGCGCGCTTCTTGGTGCGTCGGGGGTTCGCCCAAGAGCGGGACAAGACGACCATGCTCGCCACACTGAAGCGTGCTCGGGCCATGGAGCTGACCCATGTGACGGACAATGTGCGCGACCGGCCATCCTTTATCTGCAACTGCTGCCGCTGTTGTTGCGAGCTCATGGCTGGGGTTCAGGCAGGGTTCGCCGACGGTATCGGCAAGACGCCCTTTCTGGCGCGAATCGACCCGGCCCGCTGCGACTATTGCGGAGAGTGTCTCAAGACCTGCAATATCAAGTGCATCGGGCTCGCGGAGGCCGCCCGCTCTGTACCCAAAGATGCCCGCTTCGCCGAGGTGGGCGAGACCCTGTGCCTCGGCTGCGGGGCCTGTATCGGCGCCTGCGCGAACGAAGCCATTGCGCTCGTTCCCCGGCCAAACCACGCCACCCCGCCGCGCAACCGCGGGCAGCTCTTCGCGCGCATGCTCTGGGAAAAGCGCCGGCTCTGGCCCTTCCTGGCCGACCGGGCCAAGCTCGGATGGCGCAGATTGATTGGCGGAGGGGACGGAAGCCGCCGGTCTTGAATCCGGAAGCTGCCACGCCAAGCCGCCGATGAGATCCGAAGCGCAGCAGTCGCTTCCGTCATCGATGCCTTGACATGCTGGCCTTCGATATCGCGGTGAAAGCCTTAGCCTTGGCGGCTTAGCGCGCTTGGGGACCCAAGGCTACCGGCGGGCGGCGGCAACCCGAACCGGTAGGGGGACCTCCTCTTCGGTCGCCTGGAAGGCATCGTTCACCCGGTCGCGCAGCTCCTTGCCCGGCTTAAAGTGCGGGACGTGCTTGCCGGACAAGGCCACGGAGTCTCCGGTCTTGGGGTTACGCCCGATCCGCGGCGGGCGGTAGTGCAGCGAGAAGCTGCCGAAGCCGCGGATCTCGATGCGTTCGCCGGTGGCCAACGCCGCACTCATGCGGTCGATGATCTTTCGCACCGCCTCCTCCACGTCCTTATAGGCGAGTTGATCCTGCTCGGCGGCCAGGACGTCGATCAGCTCGGATTTCGTCATGGGTGAGTTTCCTTGTATGCCGGCTCTTGTTCGGTTATTCGATCTAGGTCAGTGTCTTCCGTCTTCCGGCCGTTACGAGCGGCCGGAAAGGTAAAACTTGGCTCAATTCTGAAAACAGGACTATCCAGGGGGACCTCGCGGTCCCCCGCGGCGTTCGGTCCGGTCAGTCGCGATTCGCCTCTTCCATCTGCTCGCGCAGCAAGTCGCCCAGCGTGGTGGCGCCACCGGCCCCATGGGAATAGCCCTTGATGGCCGCCTGCTCCTCGTCCTGATCCTTGGCCTTGATAGAAAGCGAGATGGTCCGGTTCTTCCGGTCTACGCCCAGGAACTTGGCCTCAACCTCCTCGCCCAGCTTGAGCACGGCACGGGCATCCTCCACCCGGTCGCGAGAGATCTCGGAGGCGCGCAGATACCCTTCCACCCCATCGCCCAGGGCAATGGTGGCACCCTTGGCGTCGATCTCGGTCACGGTACCGGTCACGAAGCTGCCCTTCTCGTGGACCGCCACAAAACTGGAGAAGGGGTCGCGATCGAGCTGCTTGACGCCCAAGGAGATGCGCTCGCGCTCCGGGTCCACGGAGAGAACCACGGTCTCCAGCTCGTCGCCCTTCTTGTAGCGACGCAGGGCCGCCTCGCCGGGCTCGTCCCAGGAGATGTCGGACAGATGCACCAAGCCGTCGATCCCGCCGTCCAGGCCGATGAAGATCCCGAAGTCCGTGATGGACTTGATCTTGCCCGAGACCCGGTCGCCCTTCTTGTGGGTGACGCCGAACTCGTCCCAGGGATTCATGGCACACTGCTTGATGCCGAGCGAGATGCGGCGACGATCCTCGTCGATGTCCAGGACCATGACCTCCACCTCGTCGCCCAGGGTGACGACCTTGCTGGGGTGGATGTTCTTGTTCGTCCAGTCCATCTCGGAGACGTGCACCAAGCCCTCGACACCCTCTTCGATCTCCACGAAGCAGCCGTAATCGGCGATGTTCGTGACCTTGCCGAAGACCCGGGTGTGCTCCGGATAGCGACGGGAGATATTGACCCAGGGGTCCTCGCCCATCTGCTTCAGACCCAGAGAGACGCGCTGGCGGTCGCGGTCGAACTTGAGGACCTTGACCTGGATCTCCTGGCCGATTTCCACCACCTCGGAGGGATGCTTGACGCGGCGCCAGGCCATATCGGTGATATGCAGCAGGCCGTCGATTCCGCCCAGATCCAGGAAGGCGCCGTAGTCGGTGAGGTTCTTGACCACACCCGTGACCTCCATCCCCTCTTCCAGGTTCTTGAGGAGCTGATCGCGCTCGGCGCTGTACTCTTCCTCCACGACCGCGCGGCGGGAGACCACCACGTTGTTGCGCTTGCGGTCGAGCTTGATGACCTTGAACTCCTGCTCCTTACCCTCCAGGTACGCCGTGTCGCGCACCGGGCGTACATCCACGAGGGAGCCCGGTAGGAAGGCGCGCACGGTGCCCAGCTCCACGGTGAATCCACCCTTGACCTTGCCGTTGATCAGACCCTTGACCGTATCGCCGGCCTCGAAGGCCTTTTCCAGGTAATCCCAGGCCGCAAAACGCTTGGCCTTTTCGCGCGACAGACGGGTGACACCGAATCCGTCTTCGACTGCGTCGAGTGCTACCAGCACCTCGTCGCCGACAGCCACCTCGAGCTGACCCTCGGGGCCGATGAACTGGCTCTTGGGGATCACTCCCTCGGACTTGAGCCCCGCATTCACCACCACGCTGTCGTTGGTGATCTCCACCACCGTGCCGGTGACGATGGCCCCCGGCTGGAGCTGGGTGGCAGTGATACTCTGTTCGAATAATTCAGCAAAACTTTCGGTCATGGGAACCTGTATACCTGGATCGGGCGCGATCCTCCCCTTCCGGGGAAAGTGGCAATCAAGTGAAACACAAGGCTGGCACATTCAGCACCAGCCCATCCGGGGCAGCCGAAGGCTGCGCGTTCGACAGCCGGGATTCGCGGGCCTGCTCCTGGGCCAGCTCCGCAATCAACGTCTGTCTTAAGGGACCAGATCCGGGAAGACGCGCCTCGCCTCTACCAGGACCCGATCAAGCACCTCGTCGATAGACATCCGGGTGGAATCCACCAGGACCGCGTCGTCCGCCGCCCGCAGCGGCGCCACGGGTCGGTTGCGATCCCTCTCGTCCCGGCCGCGAATGTCTTCCACAAGGCCGAGTAGGTTAGCATCCAACCCCTTTTCTATCAACTGTTTATATCGACGCACTGCGCGCTCTTCCGGGCTGGCGTCGAGAAAGACCTTCAGTCCCGCCTGGGGAAAGACCACGGTCCCCATATCTCGGCCGTCCGCCACCAGACCCGGTGGGCGCGCCTGTCGGCGCTGCCAGTCGAGCAGGGCGGCACGCACCTGGGGATGGGCGGCGACCCGGGAAGCGATCCCTCCCGCCCGCTCGGCGCGGATCGGTTGGCTGACGTCCTTCCCGGCGAGCAGCACCCGCTGACCGTCGAAGGACACGGGCAACGCTTCGGCCAGGGATGCCAGGGCTGCCCCGTCGTCCAGGTCGAGCCCGCCCCGCTCCGCCGCGAGCCCCAGCACC
>JBGSOR010000055.1:0-43251 GCA_041738985.1 Chromatiaceae bacterium
CGCCACCGCGCTCTTGGTGGCTGGACCAGAGGCCTGGGTCGGGGTGGCCCGGGCACTCGGCATCCGTTACGCGCTCCTGGCGGACAGCCGCGGCGCCGTCCATCTAAGCCCAGAGCTGCACGCACGCATCGAGCTCGTCGACTCCAAGCGCGACTTGATCTTAAGCGAATCCCTGGGCCCGCCCTCGGCACGAGACGCCGCGCCCTGACTCCTGCCACCGTTTTCGTGTCCAGCACCCGAGCCGATTCGCGGCCTCCCCACGCACTCGCAACCCTCCCGGCGGGCGGTCCCTCCCCAGCCCTGGTCCTGGGTTTGCTGGCGTCCGGCATCCTGCATCTTTTCCTGCTGCTGAGCGTCTCGATCTCTATGCCCGAGCCCGGGGAGCCGACCCCCGAGGAGACCATGGAGATCCTGATCATCAAGGACGGCGGCGTCGCACCCCCCACCCCTGACCCCCGCGCCGCCCTATCCCAGCAATCCCAGGCCGGGGAATCGGCCCAGGGGGACAGCACGACGACCTCCCGCCTCGGCCTGGATGCCCCGCCGGAGCCGGTGCAGGCACCGATCGACTCCGTGGACGAGGCGCTGTCAGAGCATCCGCCACCAGCCCATGAGACCACAGCGGAGACCCCGGAGACGGCGCCCTCGCCCACCCCGCAGGAGGAGCGCCCCGCGCTCGCAGCCGAGCTCGCCCCACAGCCCGAGCCTCCACCCGCGCCCGATATCCTCACCGCAGAGCCTCGCGAGTCGGTGGACGCCGCCGAGATCCTATCCAGCCGTAACGATGAGATCGACCGACTCACCGCAAGCTTGGAGGCACGCACCGCCGCCTATGCCAACAGGCTAAGACGCAAGTCCGTCAGCGCCAGCACCCGCGAGTTCCGCTATGCGAGCTATTTGGGCGCCTGGGCGCGCAAGGTGGAGCGCATCGGCAACCTGAATTACCCGCAGGCAGCCAAGGACCAGCAACTCTCCGGGAGCCTGATCCTGCATGTGGCGGTGCGCGCAGACGGCAGTGTGGAGTCGGTGCGGGTGGTGCGCTCCTCGGGCTACGATCTACTTGACCGGGCGGCCATTCGGATCGTCGAGCTGGCCGGCCCCTACGCCCCGTTCCCCCCGGATATCGCCGCAGAGACCGATGTGCTGGATATCGTGCGCACCTGGCAGTTCCTGCGCGGCGGGCGGCTCGGCTGGGAGCGGTAGTCGCCAAACGCTGGTGCAGTCTGCGCCGGGAGCTCAAGCTCGCGGTTGCATGCAGCTAAGCCGGAAGTTGGAAGCTGCGCCTCCCACTTGCCACCCTCGAGCCCGCACGGGATACTAACCTTATGGGATTCGCCACGTCGCTCACCGACCACTTTCTGATCGCGATGCCGGGCCTCCAAGACCCCAACTTCGCGCGCACGGTCACCTATATCTGCGAGCACACGGATCAGGGGGCCATGGGAATCGTGATTAACCGCCCCACCGAGGTAACCTTGGGGGAGCTGCTCGCCCAGCTGGACATCCATACACGCATCGCAGAGGTGCGCGACACCGCAGTCTACCAGGGCGGCCCGGTGCAGACGGATCGGGGTTTCGTGCTGCATACCGCGGGCCCTTCCTTCGACTCGACCCTGAATATCAACGCGCGGATCAGTGTCACCACGTCGCGGGACGTGCTGGAGGCGATCGCCAACGGCGAGGGCCCCGAGCAGACCCTGATCGCCCTGGGATATGCCGGTTGGGGTGGCGGGCAACTCGAGCAGGAGATGAGCGCGAACGCCTGGTTGAGCGGCCCAGCCGACGACCACATCATATTCCGTCTGGATGCGGAGTCCCGCTGGCTGGCTGCCGCCAAGCTCCTAGGCGTCGATATGAACCTACTGAGCGGCGAGGCCGGGCACGCGTGAACGTAACAGTCTGACCGGGAAGGGCATGTAGCTACGAATGAACACGGATCGGGAGAACCGGCCCTCGATTCTCCGCCCGAAAACCGCTATTGCCTCGCCTGCACGCGGCAGCACAAAGCCACCCATTCGGATACTTTCGGGTTTTTCTGGACTGATTTCCGACTGGAGGCGCAACCGTCCTGTGCCCACGCTCCTGGGATTCGACTTCGGCCCCCGCAAGATCGGCGTCGCGGTGGGCCAGACTCTGACCCGCTCCGCCACGCCCCTGAAGACGCTGCGCAGCTGCGGCGACAAACCCGATTGGGCAGGCATCGAGGTCCTGGTTCGGGAATGGCAGCCGAGCGCCGCGGTCGTGGGACTGCCCTACAACATGGACGACACGGAGGTGGACTGGGCCCCCCGCGTGCATCGTTTCGCACGCCAGATCCATGGCCGCTTTTGCCTCCCAGTGCACCTGATCGACGAGCGGCTAACTTCCATCGAGGCCAGCCGGCAGCTCTCGACCCGTCCTGGCCGCCGCGCCCCCGACCGCGATGCGGTCGATGCACTGGCGGCGGCCCTCATCCTGGAAACCTGGCTCCGTGACCAACCCCCAGACATCGACGCCCGACACGACTAAGGCCCACTCTACCGCCCCCGCGACTTGGAAGGATGCATCGGAGATCGATGCGGCTATCGCGCGCATGGCAGACGATCTGACCGCCATGATCCGCGAGCGCGGGATCGCCCCAGCACTCATGATCGGCATCCACAGCGGCGGGGTCTGGGTCGCCGAGCGCCTGCATGCCCTACTCGGACTCGCGGAGCCCCTGGGGACCCTGGACATCTCGTTCTATCGGGACGATTTTACACGCATCGGGATGCATCCCCAGGTACGCCCCTCCCGACTCCCGGTGGCGGTGGAGGACCGGCACCTGATCCTGGTGGACGATGTACTCCAGACCGGCCGGACGATCCGCGCCGCTCTTAACGTGCTTTTCGACTACGGTCGGCCCAAGTCCGTGATCCTGGCCACGCTCGCCGAGCGCGACGGACGCCAGCTCCCCATCGAGCCAAACGTCGTCGGACTGCGCGCTCGCCTGGGTCCGGAGGAGCAAATCAAGCTTGCGGGACCCGAGCCCATGACGCTGGTCCGTGCCCTGGTCCCCAAGAGGCGGCGTCGACCGGAAGGCGAGGCACCCTCTGGCGCGGCCGAGCCGGCCCCATGAGCGCCACCAACCCACAGCTCGACGGTCAGGGCAACCTTAGACACTTCCTGACCACCGAGGGCCTGAGCCGCGCACTCCTCATCGAGATCCTGGACCAGGCGGAGGGTTTCTTGGGAGTGGCCCAGCAGGCGGTGAAAAAGGTCCCCCTGTGCCGGGGCAAGGTCGTCGCCAACCTGTTCTTCGAGACCAGCACCCGCACCCGCACCACCTTCGAGCTGGCGGCCAAGCGGCTGTCGGCAGACGTGCTGAACCTCAACATCGCGACCTCCGCCACCTCCAAGGGCGAGACCCTGCTCGACACCCTGCGCAACCTGGAGGCGATGCACGTCGACATGTTCGTCGTGCGCCACGCCTCCAGCGGGGCTGCGCACTTTATCGCAGCCCACGCCAACCCTCATGTAAGCGTCATCAACGCAGGGGACGGGCGCCATTCCCATCCCACGCAGGGCATGCTCGACATGTTCACCATCCGTCGACACAAAGGCGACTTCGCTAACCTGTGCGTGGCCATCGTGGGCGACATCCTGCACTCCCGGGTGGCGCGCTCCCAGATCTCGGCACTGAACGCCCTGGGTGCCGGCGAGGTGCGCGTGATCGCACCGCGCACCCTGATCCCGGCCCAGGCGGAGTCCCTGGGGGTCCGGGTCTATCACGACCTGCGCGAGGGGGTCAGAGATGCGGACGTAGTCATCATGCTGCGTCTCCAGCGCGAGCGGATGTCCGGCGCACTCCTGCCCAGCGCGCACGAGTACTACCAGCTTTTCGGGCTGACCGAGGAGCGGCTTTCGACCGCCAAGCCGGACGCCATCGTGATGCACCCGGGGCCAATCAACCGCGGCGTGGAAATGGACTCCCAAGTGGCGGACGGGCCGCGCTCCGTGATCCTGGAGCAGGTGAGCAACGGGATTGCGGTGCGCATGGCGGTCATTGCCATGTGCATCGGCACCCAGAATCTGGGGAGCCAGGTCGCGGGGGAGACCGATGTCTAAGGGACCCAAGCTCAGTATCCGAAACGGTCGCCTGATCGACCCGGCCAGCGGTGTCGACCGCGAGGCAGACCTTCATATCGCCGACGGGCTCGTGGTGGCCGTGGGGGCCGCACCCGGCGGATTCCAGCCGGATCGCACCCTGGATGCCCGGGGACTCGTCCTCTGTCCGGGGTTGGTGGACCTCTCCGCACGCCTGCGCGAGCCCGGGCTCGAGCAGAAGGCGACCATCGCGAGCGAGACCCGAGCCGCCGCGGCCGCGGGCATTACCACGATCTGCTGCCCGCCCGATACCGCGCCCATCGTCGACACCCCGGCGGTGGCCCAGCTCGTCCATCAGATCGCCGAGCGTCATGGCTACGCGCGGGTATTCCCTGCCGGGGCCATCACCCAGGGCCTGGAGGGCCGCCAGATCACCGAGATGGCGGCCCTGAAGCAGGCCGGCTGTCCGGTCTTGAGCCAGGCCGACCGACCGATCCGCAGCACCCAGGTACTGCGTCGCGCCCTGGAGTACGCCACCACCTTCGGCATCACCCTCTTCCTCCAGCCGCAGGACCCGGATCTGGCAGAGGGCGGCTGCGCACACGAGGGGCGGGTCGCCACCCGGCTAGGGCTACCGGGCATCCCCCAGGCGGCGGAGACCGTGGCGGTAGCGCGGGCATTGGCGCTCGCCGAGCAGACCGGGGCGCGGATCCATTTCCGCGGGCTCTCCACCGCCCGCGGGGCGGAGATCCTCGCCATGGCTCGGGGGCGCGGCATCCTGGCCACGGGCGATGTCGCCATGCACCAGCTGTTCCTCACCGAGGATGACGTGGACGGGTTCGACGCGGACTGCCATGTCATCCCCCCCCTGCGCACCCTGGAGGACCGGGAGGCACTGAGGGCAGCGGTATCCGCCGGGCACATACAGGCCATTTGCTCGGACCACCAGCCCCACGACGCAGACGCCAAACAGGCACCCTTCCCGGAGACCGCCCCCGGCATCTCGGCCCTGGAGACCCTGCTGCCGCTCGCCCTGTGCCTGGTTAACGAGGGGGTCCTGGAATTGCCCGCTGCCCTGGCCCGACTGACTTCTGGACCCGCTGAAATCTTGGGCTACGGTCCTGCTCGGGGACCGGGTCGCTCGATCGGATGCCTAAGCCCCGGCAGTCTCGCAGATGTTTGTGTCTTCGACCCTGCCGAGACGTGGGTCCCCATGCCAGGAAACCTTGCCAGTCACGGGGCTAACTCGCCCTTTCTCGGAATCGAGATCCATGGGCGGGTGCACTGGACCCTGCTCGGCGGACGCGTGGCGTTCGAACGTTAGCGGGGCTCAGGCCCGGGGCTTGTCGTCGTCCTCGGAAACCAGGGAAATGCCGTCGATGATGCGCTCCATATCCTGTCTCTGCTGCGTCCCTCCCTGCAGCTTGATCATGAGCCGAACCTCGTTGGTCGAATCGGCATATCTCAAGGCATCCTCATAGGAGATCTCGCCCTCCTGGTAGAGCTCGAACAAGGCCTGATCGAAGGTGATCATGCCCTGCTCCCGGGACTTCTTCATCAGCTCCTTGAGCTTATGGACCTCGCCCCTGCGGATCATGTCCGAGGCGAGCGGGGTATTGATGAGGATCTCGATCGCGGCGCGGCGCCCCTGCCCCGCTTTCCGCACCAGCAGCTGCTGGGCGACGATTGCCTTGAGGTTTAAGGAGAGATCCAGGAAGAGCTGGTTGCGCCCGTCCTCCGGGAAGAAGTTAATGATGCGGTCCAATGCCTGATTGGCATTGTTGGCGTGCAGGGTGGCGAGCACCAGGTGGCCCGTCTCGGCGAAGGCGATGGCGTGCTCCATGGTCTGCCTCGTGCGGATCTCGCCGATCAGGATCACGTCGGGGGCTTGGCGCAGGGTATTTCTGAGCGCCGTCTCGAAGGACTCCGTATCCACCCCCACTTCCCTTTGGGTGATGATGCAGCCGTCGTGTCCGTGGACGAACTCGATCGGGTCCTCGACCGTGATAATATGGCCGGTGCTGTGGCGGTTGCGGTAGCCCACCAGGGCCGCCAGGGAGGTGGATTTACCTGTACCTGTGCCGCCGACGAAGATGACCAAGCCCCGCTTGGTCATGGCAAGATCCCGCAGTACCGAAGGGAGCTTGAGCTCCTCCAGGGTGGGGATCTTAGTCTCGATACGGCGCAGCACCATTCCCGCCGCGTCCCGCTGCACGAAGGCACTAACCCGAAAGCGCCCCAGCTTGGGACGCCCGATGGCGAACTGACACTCGTTGGTCTCGTCGAACTCTTCCCGCTGGCGGTCGTTCATCAAGAGCAGCACCAGCTCCCGCGACTGCTCCGGGGTCAGGGGCTGTTTGCCGGCCGGGCGTATGACCCCGTCGACCTTGATACTGGGTGGCCACCCCGCAGTAATGAATAGATCGGAGCCCTTGCTCTCCACCATGACCCCAAGCAGCTGCTCCATCACCTGTTTCATATCCATCGGTCATACCCTCTTGGTGCTTAAGCCGCTCCCCGACACCTAGCCGGACCGCCTCGGGAGCCGCTCCGAATCATGTGAAATCGTCCTTGTTCTGGGCCTTGGCTCGGGCGTCCTTGCGGGAGATCAGGCCTTTGTGTATCAGCTCTTTCAAGTTCTGATCCAGGGTCTGCATACCGTGGGCCTGACCGGTCTGGATCGCTGAGTACATTTGGGCGACCTTGGCCTCGCGGATCAGGTTACGGATGGCCGGTGTGCCGATCATGATCTCGTGCGCGGCAATCCGCCCGCCACCGGTCTTCTTCATGAGCGTCTGCGCAATAACCGAGCGCAGGGACTCGGACAGCATCGCGCGCACCATGTCCTTCTCTGCCGCTGGAAATACGTCGATGATGCGGTCGATGGTCTTAGCCGCGGAGGTCGTGTGCAGGGTCCCAAAGACCAGATGTCCGGTCTCGGCGGCCGTGAGCGCCAGCCGGATGGTTTCAAGATCGCGCATCTCGCCCACCAGGATGATATCCGGGTCCTCGCGCAGGGCCGAGCGGAGGGCCTCGCTGAACCCCAAGGTGTCCTTGTGAACTTCGCGCTGGTTGACGAGGCACTTCTTACTCGTATGGACGAACTCGATAGGATCCTCGATCGTCAGGATGTGGGCGTACTCGTTGTCGTTCAGATGGTCGATCATCGCCGCCAGGGTAGTGGACTTGCCCGAGCCCGTGGGTCCGGTGACCAGCACCAGGCCGCGCGGGACATTCACGATATCCTTGAAGATGCCCGGGGCCTTCAGCTCCTCCAGGCTCAGCACCTTGGAGGGAATGGTGCGGAAGACCGCGGCCGCACCCCGCTTCTGATTGAACGCGTTGACGCGGAAGCGCGCCACGCCGGGGATCTCGAACGAGAAATCGGTCTCGAGAAACTCTTCGTAGTCCTTACGCTGCTTGTCGTTCATGATGTCGTAGACAAGCGAGTGTACGGTACGGTGCTCCAACGCCGGGACGTTGATGCGGCGCATGTCCCCGTCCACGCGGATCATCGGCGGGAGACCGGCGGAGAGGTGCAGGTCCGAGGCGTTGTTCTTGACGCTGAATGCGAGCAGCTCTGCGATGTCCAAGGCGTTTCCCCATGAGATCCAGCGGGCGTGGAGCGCAACAGGCCAATCGGGCACGGCCGCATGGGCTCCGGTTGCACAAGGATAACTCGAAACCGTCTACCCTCGGTGTGACGATGCCGTGGGATTGAGGCTGTCGGTCCTGCCGCGGAGATCGGCCGCCCGGACGCTCTGGAGCTATGCGGTCAGGCCGGGTAAGGCAATGCCGGCGCGCCTAGCGGATCGCTCGCCGGACCCTAAGGTCGCGCTCAGCCCTTGTCGGATGCCTCGAGCTCGGCCGCCTTACGGATCACTTTGACCTCCAGGTCGCGCTTGAATGCAACCACCCGTTCCAAGAGCGAGGGGTCCGAGGTACCCAGGATCTGGGCGGCGAGGATACCCGCGTTCTTAGCGCCATTGATGGCGACGGTCGCGACCGGCACCCCGGCTGGCATCTGAACGATGGAGAGCAGGGAGTCCTGACCGGAAAGCGCGGAGGTCTTCACCGGCACCCCGATCACCGGCAGCGGCGTAATGGCGGCCACCATTCCCGGAAGGTGGGCGGCGCCGCCCGCGCCCCCGACGATGACCTTGAGTCCCCGTCCCACCGCGGACTCTGCATACTCGAAGAGCCGCCTCGGGGTGCGGTGGGCGGAGACGATGGTCATCTCGAAGGGGACCTGCAGCTCCCGCAGGATATCCGCCGCCTCCTGCATCACCGGCAGGTCCGAGTCGCTGCCCATCACGATGCCCACCCGGGGCGGAGACTTGGACTCGCTCATGGATGGCCCTCCCCGACAATCTCGATCAGCGCGCGGACCTCGAGGGCCTTGCGGCGGGCACTCGACAGGTCCCGGTCCAGCACGGTCACATGGCCCATCTTGCGAAAGGGGGCAGTGGCGGCCTTGCCGTAGATGTGCAGACAGACCCCAGGGATGGCCAAGGCGGCGGCCAAGCCCTTGATCACCGGACGGCCGCGCTGCCCCGGGGCGCCTAAGAGGTTGATCATGACCGCCGGAGAGAGCTGATCGGTCGACCCGAGCGGCAGCCCCACCACGGCCCGCAGGTGCTGCTCGAACTGATCGGTCATGTTGGCCTCGATCGTGTGGTGGCCGGAGTTGTGGGTACGCGGGGCGACTTCGTTGACCAGCAGCTCGCCCTCCGCCGAGAGGAACAACTCGATCCCGAAGATCCCGACCCCACCCAAGGCCGCCACGGTACGCTTGGCGAGCCGCTCCGCCGCCGCGGCGGTCTCCGGGGCAATGTCCGCCGGGGCGAGCAGCATATCGAGCAGGTTCTGCTCCGGCTGCATGACCATCTCCACCGGCGGGTAGCAGCGGCAGTCCCCGTCGTGACCCCGGGCCACCAAGACGGCGAGCTCCTTGGCCGCCGGGACGAAGCGCTCCAGCAAGGAGGGTACCCGCAGATGGCCCGGGAAATCCTCCGGCCCCCGCATCACCGCGACACCGCGCCCGTCATAGCCCCCTCGACGGGCCTTCTGCACCAGCGGATAGCCGAATGCAGCGAAGGCCTCGAGGCTGGGCTCGTCGAGTCGGACGAAGGGCGAGGTAGGAATATCGGCCTCGGCAAGGGCCTGCTTCTGAGTCAGCTTGTCCTGGATCAGCGCCAGCACGGACGGGTCCGGGTGGATCTGCCGGCCCTCACGCTGCAGCTCGATCAGGGTCTCCGCGTCGATGTCTTCGATGTCGAAGGTCGTGACGTCGCAGGACTCCGTGAGCTCGCGGAGCTTCGCCGGGTCATGGTAATCGCCCACGATCTGATGCCCAGCCACCTGCCCGGCGGGGGATCCGGGTGTAGGGTCGAGCACCACGCAGGTGCAGCCGAGCCGCTTGGCGGCCTTGACCATCATACGGCCCAGCTGGCCACCGCCGATGATACCGATACGGGCAACGGGGTAAGGGAATGCGTCCATTGGACAATGATCGGCGGAATCGGGGCACTTGGAAACCCCTGAGCAACCTTGTCACGGCGGCAACCGCGTCGTCGTCGCAGAGATCGCTGTCGCGACGTAGCGGATGTCCTGGATGCGGGCGGCGGGTCCGGGACCGATGCGCTCAAGCCTCGCGTGTCTGCGGGGACGGATATCGCGCAGACTCCGTCGGCGCGGGAGGACTGCAACGACCCAGTTGCAACCGGGTCCGACTCGCCGACGGAACGGGCCCGACAGACCGACCGTCCATTTAGAGGCCCTATCGACATGCTGCAACGGGCGCCCTGTCGCAATCTCCCGACAGTAAGTATATTAGAGTATACTTATGTTAAATTCACAGGGAGAAGCAACCGTGTCCATCTGCTCCATTATGCGAACCGCCGTTCTGCTCTCCGCCGGGCTCTTCCTCGCCGGCCTGCTCCTGCTTCCTCTTGCCGATGCACTGAACTGGCTCCTCCCCGCGGCCCATGGGGCCTTGCTGCTGGTGCTAGCGGCTGTTGCAGCGCTCGGCCTCGCCGTGTTGATCGCCCTGTGGCCCGGCAACGAGGCACAGTTGAAGGAATGCCTGCGTTGAGGTGCGACGCCCCGTTCGAAGGCCCGTTCGGGACACACCCGGGGCCAAAGGGCGGCTACTCCTCTGCGAGTAACCGCGCCGCCGCCCCCGGCGCCAAGCCGTGCTCTACTTCCACCATCCGGTTCCACGCCTCGCGCTTGAAGGTGCGACGATCCGGCACCGGGCGATGGACCAGGTTGTAGTGGCAGTCCACACAGGTCTTGCCGGCGGTCTCGTCGCGATGGATAGCGAGCGTGTCGGCGCGTTTGCCGGCGATCGCGTCCAGGGTATGACAACGTTTGCAGGTCGCAGAATCGCGACGGCGAAACCAGTCCCGGGCCGCGAAGGCGGCATCGGGTAGGTGCAGGGCATTCACCGCCGGATCGTCGTAGTCCGGCCCGAGCAGCTGTTTTATTAGGTCCTTGGCGCCCACGGCGTGGTCCCAAGTGGCAGCGAACAAGCCTTCGGACACGTGGCAGTCCGCACAGGATGCCCGGACCCCGGACGGGGAGCTGTAATGGGCGGATCGACGGTACGCCTCCGCCGCAAAGGTCATGGAGTGGCAAGAGGTGCAGAAGGCGTTCGTGCTGGTGAGGCGGTGAAACTCCAGCAGAAAGACCATCGACAAGACACCCCCGAGCCCACCCGCAGCGAGGGCGATCACAACCGGCCGTGTAAGCACGCGGCCGAGCCATGGACCGCGGGTTGTCGCACTCATTGTCCTCCCCCCGGCGTACCGATGCCCAGGATGGGATTGGCCGCCTCCGGGCGCTTCAACCAGCCGTGGTGCTCCTCGCCCAGATGGGGGTCCACTGCCTGCGCCGCCTGCTCGCCGGCAACCGCGCGCGCTTCGGGCAGGAAGCGCCCGTAAAAATTGCGACCTACCAGGTACATGCCCTCCCACCAGGCGTGGTTCGGGCTCGCCATAGCGGCGCCGTGGCGGGCGCGGGCGCCCTCGTCGTGCCACAGCTCCCAATAGGTGAGCTCAATGGGCTCGTCGAACGGCAAGGGCGTGAGTAGGTTGCGCGCATAGAGCTCGCCCATGATGGCCCGGGCGGGCTCGCCGAACTTGCCGTTGAAGAGCTCCACCACCGAGTCGAATTGGGACATAAAGGCCATCGCAAAGGCCTTGCCGTGGCACTCCTGGCATACCAGGCCCATGGCCTGACGGCGCTGCTGGGGTGAGCCGACCGCCTTGACCTTGCCCAAGGTCCCATCCGCTTTCCGGATCTCGGCACCGCGCCTGGGAATCTCCCCACCGGCCGGAAGCTCCAGCTTCTCCCCGTCTTCCAGCACCACCAGGAGCTGCCGCTCCGACACCGGTGTGTTGAGGCTCCAAACGTTGCGCATGCCTACGTCGTGGGTCGTCGGCAGCTTGCCAGCGGCGCCCATGTGGCACGTCACACAGGTTGGAGCGGCCGTATAGTCCCGTCCGGCCACCCACTCCGGGGCGGCCAGATTCATGTTTGCACGCTGCGCAACATAGATCATCCCGTGTTTGGATGCCTCGAAGATCTCCTTGTCGGGCGAGTCCGGCCCCGAATGGCAGCGCACGCAGGCCTCCGGCTCTCGCGCCTGGGCCTTGGAGAAACGGTGACGTCCGTGACAGGCCGAGCAGGAGCCCTTGGAGCCATCCGGGTTAATGCGTCCGATCCCGGAGTTGGGCCAGGTCGCAGGGTCGAGGGTGCCGTCGCCGCGGACCTTGACCCGGGAGCCGTGACACTGGTCGCAGCCTGACGCCTGCATGGCCGCACCGGTCAGATTGTGGGCCAGCGCCGGCACCCGCTCCGCAATGAGCGAATGGGCCTCCGCATGGACCGACCCCTGCTGCTCGGCGAGCTCCTGGGTATGGCAGCGCCCGCAATCCTTGGGCGAGACGATAGTGGCGATGACCTGCCCCTCGTGCTCCCGGGCGTCCGGGTCCGCAGGGTCGGCCTGGTGACAGTCCATACAGTTCACCCCAGCCTTGCCGTGGGCGCTCTCCTCCCATTCGCGGGCGAGACCGGCGGACGATTTGGAATGACAGCTCACGCAATCCGCCCCGGCCGGATGGCCCCAGACACTGGGGTCGAGCTGGACCTTGGCTGCCTGCGCGTGGCTGCCAGGGAACGACAGTAGGACGCAGAGGGCCAAGCCCCATGCTCTTTGGGCGGACGGGGCTCGATCGGGCATAAAGCACCTTAAGACGACAACAAGCGCCAGGCCCGCATGGCGCATGCGGGCACAGAATCGGGTGATGAGTGGCGGCCGCCCCCGAACCCAGGCCACGCCACCGCCGGGCGGATTATACGGACGGGTCGATTCCCCGCAATACAGTTCATAGGCGCAGCTCGATGACCATCGACTGGCCACATGCATCGATAGAATCTTGGCGGACCAACGGCGCGGCATTCGTCATTAACGACATAAATGTGCCCATAGAATTGCCCAAGAAGTCGCTCCTTCCCCGCCGCCCCAATCGACTTCACTGGTGTCGAAACCTTGACCTGGACAACAATACGCGCGCTCCCAACCGCCCCGGGGCCGAGCGATGGGCGCGCCCAGCTCGTCCGGCTGCCGGGACCACCGATCGAGACCGATAATGAACGAGGAGAGACACCGATGCGTATCCCGCACACTTGGCTCCGCTCCGCCGCACTGGCGCTGGCCAGCGTCTTGACGGGCGGCCCCCTGCCCGCCGCAGCCGCAGATCAGCCGCTCCATCAACTCTCGGCCGAGGTCTGCAAAGGCTGCCACCAGGAGATCTACCGCCAGTGGCAAGGCTCGATGCACGCCCAGAGCACGGCGCTCGCCGACCCCATCCACGGGGCCTTCTATCGGCAGGAGGTAGGCGACCCCAAAGCGGAGGGCCAGCTGCACAAGCAGAGCAAGACCTTCCCGGTCTGTCTGAGCTGTCATGCCCCCAATGCCGCCCGCGACAAGACCACCAAGCTCGACGCGAAACCCGCCTACAGCGAAGGCGTCAACTGTATGGTCTGCCACACCCTCGCGGGCTACAAAGGGATTAAAGGCGAGGGCGGTAAGCTGCGTCTGGGGCTCGCCGCCTACGAGACATCGGACAGGCTGCAGGGTCCGACGGGATTCCCCCGGGGGGTCGACAAGCTCACCGCCTCCGGGGACATGTTCGGCGGTGCCGTCGGAAGCACGGACGAGACCCAGAAGCCCAATCCGCACCTGGGCGAACCGGTTGAGTTCCGGGGCGAGCCGGTCCCGGCCCTGCCCCTGGAGCCCAACCCGGTTCAGCTCAGGACCTCCGACGCCTGCTTAGGCTGTCACGACCAGCGCAACAACCCGAAGGGCGTGCCGCTCTGCCAGACCGGCAACGAGTATGCCGCGGGCGGCACCAAGGTCGCCTGCCAGTCCTGCCACATGGCGGTCACGGGGGGGCTGTCGGACCATTCCATGAGCGGCGGTCATAGCGAGGCCATGCTCAAGCGCTCGGTGGTCTTCGACCTCAAGACGGAGCCTGCCGGCGACAAGCTCAAGGCCCGAGTCCGGCTCCAGAACCTCCAGCCGCATTCCATGCCCACCGGCGCCCCTTTCCGCAACCTGCATCTCAAGCTGGTCGCCTATAACGCATCGGGCGAGGCCGTCTGGGAGAGCGCCAAAGGCCATCCGTCCAAGGACGATCCACAAGGCTATTTCACCTACAGCATGGTGGACGATCAGGGCAAACCCGCCATGCCCCCCGTCGCCACCAAACCCGGCAAGGACAGCCGTCTGAAGCCCTACGAGACCCGCGAGCTGGTCTACGAAATCCCGGCCGGTGGCGTGGTCCTGGTGCGCGGTGAGCTCTACTACAGCCTGCTGTGGCCCGCCCTCGCCGAGAAATTCAATCAGCTGCCGGCGCAGGACCGCACCCCCGTCTTGATCGCCGTCTCCGAAAGCCCGACCGCCGCCGTCCCCTGATCGCGCGACCGCCACTTGTACCGGGCGGGCGACCCGCCCGGCATTTTGCCTCCGATCCGAACGGCCGCTCTTCGCCCAAACCGGCTCGATGTCCGGTCTAGCGACCCGACCGGCCTTCCCGGCACGGTCGCGCCTTCCTGACCGGCGCCTCGGCTCAATCCTTTCCCCATTGCGCCAATGCCCGGACGATCCGGTCGACGATGTCACGGGTGGGCTCGATGTTGTCGGGGTTGTGGAGCATCAGGTCGCGGTTGATCTCGACCGTAAATGGGTGCTTGCCGCGCAGGACATCGGGCTCGAATCGGCTTAACGAATTGATGCCGTTATAGGGGTGGTTGAAGCGGATCACGTCGCAGAAGTTGAAGTCCACGTCCAGATCGCCGACGCAGGTCTCGACGATCTCGGAGAGCGCGACGAGCAAGGCGCGCTCGGCAAAGCAGTCGTTGGGCGGATTGCCCTTGTCATCGCCCGCATTGCCGAACATGAAGAGGGGGCGCAGCTCCCCCTTGTCCTCGGAGGTGCCGGTACCGATCCCGGGCATGGTGTGGCAGAACACCAACTTGTCGACGGCCGGGCTCGAGACGAGCTCGGCGAGCCGGCGTCGATGTGGGCGTATGTAGCGGTCTACAACCTGTTGGCGGACCTGACTCGGGAGCCCGCGGTCGGATTGGTAGATCTTGATTCCCTGACTGGTCATGGTTTTGACCGCCCCATCCGCTTGGAGGTCGTCGAATGGACGGTTGGGATCGGCATGGGCACGCCAGATCCCGAAGCGCAGGACATGCGGCGCGGCCGGGAGGTCCAGATAGAGCTCGTCGGAAAACTCGTCCGAATCCTCCCGGCGATCGCCGGGGGTAAATTTGGGGTGCAGGTAGGGCTTGACCTCGTTGGGGGTCAGGTGACCCCCATGGGGCAGCTCCAGCAGGACAGGAATCTCCCCCTCCCGGTACTCGAAGGCCGGGATATCGAATACTTGGCTCACAAGCCGATTCCGAATCTCAGTTGTTTGGCAGCGACGGCACGCAGCATACCCGAGTGGGCCTCGGGGTCGCCATCGCTGACCAGGGCCGCATAGAGCCGCGTGATTCCGTCCTCGCGGGGGTCGTAACGGGCGCCCACCGGGACCAGCTCGCGTCGATGGATCTCCCGGCGGAAGCGCCCGAGTAGCTCTTCGGGGGTCCCCGGGTAGCAGAAATAACCGGTGGCCAGCTGGGGGCGGCGATGGCGGTCAGCGAGATAGTCGTCCAAGAAAAAGAACGGGGTGGAGCCATTGAGCCGGAAATTGGGGTCGATAAGCCAGACCTTGCCTGCCCCGTCCTCCAGCAGATCCAGTCCGCAGACCCCATGCCAGCCGAGGGCCGCGGCCGCCCGCGCCGCCTGGTCGCAGACCGCCGCTACCGAGGGGGGTGGCACCCATTGGAGGTCGATCGCGTTGCCGGCATAGCGTCCCTCCTCGACCCGCTGCACCGATCCGCCGATATAGCGCAGCCGGCCGTCCGGGGCGACCTGGAGTTGGACGTTGTAGTTGTGCCGGATGTCTTCCAGGTACTGTTCGACCTTGACCGGGCGGCCGGCGAATCGCAGACGGGCCTCCCGCACCTGACGCTCGTCGCGGCACAGAGCCACCCCATCTCCGCCCCCGCAGGGCTCGGCGAGCTTGACCACGAACGGCAGCGGCCAACGCACCCGCCAGCGGTCGCTGGCGAAATCCTCCGGACTCAGGCGCTGGTGACGCGGGACCCGGCGGGTCAGCTCGTGCATCCGGTCCTTTGCGTTCAGGCGCACCGCAAGCGATGGGTCCTTAAGGTAATAGCGCTCGGCGGGGACGTGGGCGCTGTCGTAGGGGTGAGGCGAGACGACCTTCAGGTCTGGGTGCTGCGCGATGCGCCGACGGTAGCCGGTGGGGCCCGAATAACGCAGGACCTCGCCAATCCGGCCCGCGAAGTGCTCACGGAAGAATCCGCTCCAGTAACCGGACACATCCGCGGACAGGTCGACCGCAGACCGATCGGCCAGGGTGATCAGGTCCCCACCAAAAAGCAGGAAGCGTGCCGCTTGGCAGCTCAGATAGCGCTCGCCGCGCGTGAAGTAATAGTCGTAGTCGCCTGCCCGCTCCTCCTCAGGGTCGTAGAGCGGATAGCGCGGCAGGTGCAGGGCCGGGCCAGCGAGCCCGAAGAGCTCGCCAAAGGAGCGAGCATTGCTTCGCGGCCAGGGTGCGCTGGCCGGGCGGGCCTGCCGGGGCCGGGACCAGGGGTAAAAAAGCCGGAATGCGAGGGTCGGGGGGCTGTCCACTGGGGCGTCCTCCGTCGGCTGGATGAACGGGGTGGGGGATGGCGCGGGGCTCTGTTTCTCCTCAGGCAGATGCTCAGGCTGGCGATTGTTGGACGGTGATCGGGTTGCGCGCAAGCGCGGTTTCGTTGCGATGACGGGTCAGGGGGAAGCCGTCGCAGGGATTGGGGGAAGTCACCAGGCAACTGATCGATCATTGACCAGCGATCGCCTTCAGGGTTCGCATCAGGCGCTTGGAGGCCAACCGCACAGGTTATCCACAGGGCGGACCACAGAGAATGTGGAGAAATGGGGAAACGCCAGCGGAATGCCCTTCGCGCCCCTACCCAGTGATCCAGGGCTGGCGCAACCCATTCGGAGCCTCAGGATCAGGGCTCCGGGACGAACTTCCCGTCGATCCGATCCAGCATGTAGGGGAAAAAGGGGTTCGAGGACATGCGGATCAGGGCGTCCAGGCTCACGATCAGGATGCCCCGCTCGCCGCGCACCGCCATGGCCCCCAGGTGGACCCCAAAGTCCTCGGACTTGTCCGGCTCCATGCCGTAGAGGGAGTCGGTCACCGGGAACGGCAGGGCCACATGCGACAGCGAGAAGACATCGTCCGGGTAGTCCAACCCGAGGGGACGTCTCTGCTCCGTCTTCGCACCGGCCTCCGTCACCCGCTCCACCACCTCCGCGGCGCCGTTGTTGGCGTTCGTGATGACGGTGGTGCGGTAGCGCCGCGGGGCATCGGGCAGGAGCCGGGCGAGCATGGTCTCGGTTGTCGGACGCAGCAGGGGTCCGAACTGGGTATGGCGGTTCAGGTCGAACAGCACCAGCTCGCTGCCGTTCTCCGGGAGCTGGGAATAGAGTGCATTGACGATGGCCGAGGTGCTGACCGTGAAGTCCGTCAGCGACTGGAAGGTCAGCACGGGGGGCAGGTCGCCGAGCCGGCCCTCCCGGGCATAGCGGGCGATGCGCGGCTGCAGGGCGCGGGTCAGGAGCGAGGATTGGCGTGCGCCGTTGATGGGAAACGAGTTGTACTTGAAGGGATTGAACTCCGGCAGGACGGAGAGCCAGGCCGCCTTGGCAAAGGGCGGGAAGATGGCAGGAAGTCCCGCAAAGCCCGCAAAACGCGCCATCTCGGTGATGCCGATCATGGGGGAGATCAGGATCAGCCGGTCGGCACGGGGGAGCGTTGGGTCGTCGATGACATCCAGGGCATACTTCATCGCCAAGGCGCCGCCGTTGGAGAATCCGACGATGTGCAGGGGCTTGTCGGGCCCCACCCGCTTGCGGGCCTCCCGCACCGCGAGCCGGGTCGCCGCAGTCCAGTCTTCCCACTCCACCGCCGCAAGCCCCGCAGGTACGGTTCCGTGACCGGGGAGCCGGGGCGCCACCGCGACGAAGCCGCGCTCCTGGTAGCGCCAGGCGATATGGCGAAGGCTGTAGGGCGAATCGGTGAGCCCGTGGAGAAAGACCGCCGCACCGACGGGTGGCCCTTCGGGATCCAAGATGTAAGAGCGGTTCCAATCCTGAACGAAGCGACCCGGATAGACGGGGCTGCCCTCGAAATAACGGTTGGCGGGGACCCGCTCCTCCGCATCCAACCGCTGCGTGACCTCCGTGCCGACCTCCTCGAAGACGGATTTCTCCACCTTGAGGTACTGGTCCCAGTCGGCGCCATCGAGCTCATCCGCCGTCAGCTCGTGCGGGACGAAGGTATGCCAGGGCTCCAGGGGCGCACCCCGCTGCGAGTCATAGGCGCGGACCCCGAGAAAGGTCAGCGCGCTCGCCAGGACCAGCCCGGCCGTTACCTTCAGCAGCTTGATCAGCTTGGAACCCATCGCTCGTCCACTCCGTCGGTTCGCACCGGTGTCGAGTCCGGGAACCGAATAACGACCAACAATAAAATTCGCCGGGGATTGCGCCTCCCGGCTAAGGGTCCGCGCCGCCCTCGGCTCCCCATGCGCGCAGGGTTGCGACGATGGGAGCGATGGCGGGCGGCTCCGGGTCCCCAGGCAAGAGGCGAAGCAGCATCCCCCGATGGGAGGCATCCACCACCAGGGGCGGCGAGGCGCCCGGGAGCCGCACGGAGTCTAAGGTCACCACCCCGTCCCCCAGCCCGGCACCGATCCCGGACCACCAGGCAGCGAGTCGCTGACGTAGCGCCCCGGACTTGCACTCGGCAGAGGCAGCGTCGAGCCCCGCCTTCAGGCTGGCAGGCTGGTCCAGAAGATGGCCGGCGATCGGCAGGACAGGCACCGAGCTCGGCCAGGGCCGTGCGTTGAGCTCCCGCAGAAAGTCGCTGCCGGGCCGGAGGTCTACCTTAGCCTCCCCTGTCCCGTCGCGAAGCGACGCGAAGAGCGAGAATCGACGTCCGTTGGAGGTGGGAAACTGATCCCGCAGCTCCAGCCAGACGCGCAAGCGCGCCCATTCGGAGCCGTGATTGGGGGTGCCGACCAGGATGACCCCGGAGACCGGGGCCCCCGCCGCCTGGGCGGACTGCCCCACGGGATGCCGCCAGCGCGAGACGAACTCCCGAGCCAGCAATCCGCCCATACTGTGGCCGATCAACACCGCTGGCCGGTCCGCCGGGAGACTCGGCCAGCGCTCCGCCAGGAAGGCCGCGCTGCGGTCGATACCCTGGTCGTTGGGATACCGCAGCTCCCAGACCTCGAATCCGGCGGCCCCCAGGACTGGGGCCAGGTCGTCCCAGATCGTCCCGGGCTCGTCCAGTCCATGCAGCAAAACGACCCGGGGCAGCCCAAGGGACCCGGTTCCCCCGGCCGCCTCCCGCAGGTGCAATCCATGCCAGCCATCGTCTGGGGCCATTTCCTCGGGGAACCAGTCGTCGAGCTGGTCATGGACCAGGACGCGGAGCCGGCGCTCCTCCCGCGGATGGTCCTCCGCCCAGACCGTCCAGAGCCCCAAAACCGCCACCAACGCCAGCAGTCCAGGCGCCAATCGCCACCACCATCCCCGTCGGGACCGCCGTTCGGACCGGGCCTCGACCATCGGGGATCGACTTATCGGCTAGCCGGCGTCGCCAGCTCCTCGGCGGTCTGGGTGGTGCGGAACACAAGCCATAGACCCAGCACCAGGGCGATCACCTCGGCCGCAAGGGTCAGGATCAGAGACATCAGGCTCACCAGGTCCACCGCGGACACCCAGCTCGCGTTCCCGCCGACCGTGGTCTGGATGGCCGGGATCCCGCCCTGGGGGCGGCCAGGAAATAGAACAGGAGCTGGCCCACTTCCAAGAGCATCACCACCATCGAGAACAGGATGCCCAAGCTGCTCGCCACCACGCCGATCCAGACGGTAGCCACCACCTTGGACTCGCTGGGGCGGGTCGCGGGATCGGCCATGGTCTTGGCGAATCCCGGATAGCGGTAGAACCAAACGATCGTGAACAGGAGCACCAGGAGGTTGGCGAAGCTCAAATATTCGACGATCGGCAAACCGGCTCGGGGACCCGAGAGGTTACCGGAGAAGACAAAGACATACAGCATCAGCAGCAGCGGGATAGAACCGAGCACCACTTGCAGCCAGAATCCGGTCCAGCCCACCCGGGTAAAGGTCTTGGCCAGGCTCTCGACCTTGGAGACGTGCAGACTTGCGACGATTTTCTTCAACATAGGTACCTCTCCCGCACTTGGCGGTATGACTCTAGGATTTCCGGTTCGATCAGGATCGCGACGACGCCTTATGACAGCGGCGACCCACAACTGCCTCGCAATGGGCCGGCCGCCTTGGAAACAGGGTACGGGTGGTGCGCAGCTCCCTGGCCCGCGAGGGCCGCGTCATTGCGGCCACTCGCCAAAGGGTAAACCGAGCCGCCCCAAGTCTATTCGCACTGGGTTAGGAGGAATACGCGTGGCCGGCACCGAAGAACAGCCCGGAGCGATGAGTCGGTGAGCCAGGCCAGCGTGCAACGGGGGCCAAGATAGCTCCGTCCCTTTCGAGCCGCAAGGGGAACGGGCGGCGTTGGCCTCGTGTGGCACCTTGCCCTGCGGAAAATACGGATTGCGTACAGGGACCGGAAGCACACTCCACAAGCCATAGCAACCGAGCAAACGCGCCGCAGGGCTCAATCCGCCCTCTTCTTGCTCTTCCTGCCGCCCTGTCCGTCCTCCGGAAATCCCTCGGCCGGCTCCAGCCCCTCGGCGTCCCGCACCCTCCCGACATCCCGCTCCACCACCACCGGCTGGGGATCCTGAAGGGACTCCGCCAGGTCCTTGAGACTCATCCCAGCGAGCGCCTCGGCGATGGAGCCCGCGATGCGCCCTTCGATCGCCGCGATCCCCGGGTCCGGCGGGGTCCCGCGGCAGCCGCTCTCGTGCTCCTCGAAACAGCGCACCGATTCCAGTAGCGTTTCCAGCGGGGTGGTCTCCGGGGCGCGGGCAGGCACATAGCGGGATGGGTCGTCCGCCGTGCGCAGTAGGAACCCCTCCTGCTCCAGCATTGTGAGGACCCGCCGGGCATTGGACTTGGGAAGCCCGAAGGCCGCGGACAGGCCTTCCTTAGTCCAGGGCGGGGTACCGTTCAAATAGTTGCGGGCGACATGTCCGGCCACCAGTAAGGCGAGGCGCTCGCGCAGCCGGTTGCTGAGTCGCAGCTCCCGGGAGCGGGTGGTGAGATACTCCGGGTTCTGGATATAGAACGCGATGCTGGCCCCGACCAGCAGGATCAGCCAGGCGATATAGATCCAGATCATAAAGAGGATGAGGATCGCCAGGCCCGAATAGATGGCCGTGTACTGGGTGGAGCCCGCCATCGAATGGGCAAAGACCCAACCCACAGTCTGCCACAGAAACCCCGCCACCAGGGCGCCGATCAGGGCGGGTCCGAAGCGCACGCGGGCATTGGGCACGAAGACATAAATGAAGGCAAAGGTGAGCGAGATGAGGACGTAGGGGAAGAGCTGGCTGAAGGTGTCGATCACAAGACCGAAAGGCTGGACCGACCTGACCCAGGTCATGAATGCGGTGCTGCCAAGGGACGCCGAGAGCCCCACCGCGGAAAAGAAGAGGACAGGCCCAATCAGGATAACGCTCAGGTACTGGCTGAATCGCTGGGCGAAGGGCCGGGACTCCTCGGTGCGCCAAGTATAGTTGAGCACCTGCTCGATCTTGCCGATCAGGGTAATGACTGTATAAAGGAGCATCGCCACGCCCAGCGAGCCCAACACACCCACTCGCATGTTGTCCACAAAGCCGAAGATCCGCTGGGCGATCTCCTCTCCCAGCGCCCCCAGGGGCTCCAGGGCGCTGAACAGCAAGGGGTGCAGTGCATCGTGAGCGCCGAACCCCTTGAGCACGGAGAAGCTGACCGCGAGCAAGGGGACCAGTGAAAGAAGGGTCGTGTAGACCAGGCTCATCGCCTGCAGGGAGAGATAGCCTTGGGTCAGGTCCCGCCCCACCGCGTAGCCTAGGCGAGCCAGCCAGACGAGCCGCGACTCCCAGAGCGGGAGCTGGTCCAGCCGGGTGGACCACATGAGGGTGTCCAGGCGCTCCAGCAATGTGGGGGTTGGCTCGCTCATGGGGATCCCTGTGGCGGTGTCGAGCTGGGGCTCGCGGAGGTTGCCGGAGTATACGCAACCTGCCCCCATGGGGCCCCCTTGCCCGCTCGCACTCGACTTTGGCGGGCAGCACCCCAATCTGCGCGGACTTATAGATAAAACAAACCAAGAGCGAAAGCCCGATGAGACGAGCCGCCCGACTGCTTCCCCTGATCCTCGCTGCCGCCCTCGCTGCCCCCGTCCAGGCCGAGGATACGGCCAATCTGACCCCTTTGCCAGACAAGCCCATGGCCCCGCAATTCGATCTCAAGGACAACCTGGACAAGCCCCAGCGGCTCGCGGACTACAGGGGCAAGCCCGTGATTCTCAACTTCTGGGCCACCTGGTGCCCCCCCTGCCGGGAGGAGATGCCCTCCATGCAACGGGCCCACCAGGCCCTGTCCGGCGACGGCATCGCGGTGATCGCGGTCAACGTCGGAGACGACGCGGAGACCATCGGCGATTTCCTCGTCCAGGTCCCTGTGGACTTCCCGCTGCCCATGGACACGGAATCTAGGGTCGCGCAGTCCTATCCGCTGAAGGGCCTACCGACGACCTTTGTCATCGACCCGCAGGGTCGGTTGGTCTACGCGGCCGAGGGCGAGCGCGAATGGGACGACCCCAAGATCCTGAACCAGGTACGGTCGCTGAAGCAGTAGCCTGCGGCACCCAAGGCAGCCACGCAGACTGGGGGCGGAGCGAAGGGCCCGCCGCCAAACAACTTCATGGTTTATGAAAAATTTAGGATTTCCTTAGGAGTCATTTAGGAGTCCCACCCGCGGGACCTTCTTATCCTCTCTCCATGGCTCGGACAGTCCAGTCCATCGGCTCCAACCAAGAGAGAAGAGAGAGGCACACACATGAACGCGTCGAATCGCCCCCAGGCCGCCGCCCTACTCGCCGCCCTGACCCTCTGCGGTACAGCCGCCGCGGGTCCCGAAGACCCGAAGGACCTCGTCGAGCGTGGTCGCTATGTCGTTACTATCGGCCTCTGCAACGACTGCCACACACCCGGATTCGCCGAGAGCAGCGGTACCACCCCGGAGTCTCAATGGCTCATGGGCAATACGGTAGGCTTCCAGGGCCCCTGGGGCACCACCTACCCGGCCAACCTGCGCCTGAGGATGGCCCAGCTCTCCGAGTCCGAATGGCTGCAGCTCGCCCGATCCGCCACCCGTCCGCCGATGCCCTGGTTTGCGCTGCGGGACATGAGCGACGAGGACTTGAAGGCCATCTACCGTTTCGTCCGCAGTCTTGGACCCGCGGGCGAGCCGGCGCCGAGCTATATACCGCCGGGCGCCGCCGTGGATACCCCCTATATCGTATTCGCACCCCAGAACCCGCCCGAGGGACCACAGACCTCCCAGCGCTAGGGATCAAGGACCTGCCGCCGCCGACCGCAGCCGCGTCCCGTCCACCCCCGACGGCCCTGCTGGCACCTGCTCACTGGACTGCGGAATGGGGGAATAGACGCACGCGGTGCGGCGGGTCGTGCAAAGACAGATTAGCCCTTCGATCCGGATCGGTGTATCGGGGGATTCCGGTCCAGTCTCTGGGGATACCCGGAGCGCTGACGGGACCCCGGTGCTACGCTTCTCGCGTGTCAGTCCGGTCGCCCACACGCCCCTTCGCTCACGCGACTCCGCGAGACCCGCTCCCCGTTGGGGATCCGCCGCGCGCGACCGGTGCCGGCCGCTAAGGCCCACGCGTGTTGTCCCCTCGCAAGGCCTTCACTATGCTTGGCGAACGGGCGTGCCCCCTGGCAAACGAGGCAACAGACAATGCAACCCCGGACGATCAGGACCTTTCTCTCCGTCGACGACTATCTTGCGGGGGAGCTTGCAAGCCAAGTGCGCCACGAGTACGTGGACGGAGAGATTTATGCCATGGTCGGGGCGAGCGACCAGCATGGATTGATCGCAGGAAATCTACACACCGCCCTTAACCAGCAACTCCCGGAACGCTGCCAGGTCTTCATGTGCGACATGAAGGTCCGTATCCGCACCGGCGCACCGATCGCCGACATTGGACCGCGGACGCGGTAACGAACGCGGATGGGCGCACCCTGGGCCGCCCCTCGTCGCTATCCGGGGCCAGAGTCACGAACACGCGCCCATTCAGACGCTCCAGCGACCGCTCTTACGAGAATTGCGAGAATTGAGCCAGGCCCTTTGAGCGGCTCGTACATGCCGCAGTCTTCCGCGGTCTGCAAGGCGGACAGGTCGGCGATGCCATGCGTGCCGTCGTTGAACGTCAACGCCAAGCGATAATTCGGCAATACCGTCAAGGCGCGGATGCGCCACGGAGCCGCGGGTACTACTCCAGCGGTTGGATGCGTTTGGGTGGCTGCTTCGATTGACATAGCGTCAAATTCTCCATCAGCTCGGCTCGGTGCTCGATCACCCATTCGACCGTTAGGCTCAGCGCGCGTCGGGGAAGGTATCCCCCGACGATCTCGAGAGTCCGAATCGCAATGAGTGCTTCATACTCGCCGTAGAGGGCGTGGAAGTGAGGCGGAGCGTGCTCCCGCCAGAACATCTGGATCACGATCCCGAAAAATTGGCTGACCGTGGGCATGTCGGGCGATAGCAGGCTGACGAGTATTTGCGCCGAAAGTGCGCAATCTGGACTCCCGCGCACGTCCGCCGGGGGAGGTGCGCTCTCATCCCGCCGCTGGGAAACGCAACCGCTCCCGCCAAGCTCGGTGCAGCGTGTTCGCTGAGATTAGGCCCGGCTGATTGCACGGTCAAGGCTGACAGCGGGAAAGCAGGGGAACGGGGCCAGGGTCAAGTTCTCCGGGGTTGCCTCTTTCAGCACGGACGCGCGGCGCATGCTGTCAGGTCCTGTACATGTAGTCCCGCGTCATCGGGAGTGCGTCGGCCCCCGCCTTAACGGCCAGGATCTGATAAATGGCCATCCAGTGGTGGGCGAAGCCGTAGGCGCAGCCGGCAAGATAGACCCGCCAGATACGCCAGCGCCGTTCCCCGGCGATCGCCTTGATCCGATCACCGGCTGCCTCGAAGCGCTCCGCCCAATGGGCGAGCGTAATCGCGTAATGGCGGCGCAGGTTCTCGAGGTCTACCGCCTCCAGCCCGGCCGCCGACATCTCTTTCAGGGCGAGCCCGACATGAGGGAGCTCTCCGTGCGGGAAGACGTAGCGCTCCACGAAGGCACCGCTGCCGAGCGGCGTCTCGGCGGAGTCCGGATCGGTCGATGTGATGCCGTGGTTTAGGGCCGCTCTGTTGTCGGCGAGCAGTCGTTCGAGACATCGTAGCGGTAGGCGATCGCCTCGGCGTCGATCCTTCGGGTGTGCCAGACGGTGCGCGGGAGCCGGCGCTGGACCTTTCTACCCTGGACCCCATGGGCGGCGAGCCGGACCGTGGAGGTCCATGACCTCGGTCAGCCTCCCCTCCACGTCGATCTCGCCTACCACGTAGGCATGCCCCAGGCTGTCGAGCGTCGGGGGCAGGAAATACTTCAGGGCCCCGACCGTCCGGATCGACACGGTCACCCGCGGATCCTCGCCCAGATCGAAGGTGTCTCCATTCCAGAGCCTCAAGCGCAGCGGGATCCCATGTGCCCGCATGCGGGCAACGAAGTCTTCGAAGCGCTTACACGAGAACATGGCGACTGACTCCTCGGCGTGTCTTCCTCGCTTTAGCTCAGGGTCGATTCCCAGCAATCAGCCGCGCAGGTAATCGGTACCGATCTGGTGCCCCAGGCCCCTGGACCCACAGTGGATACTCACCTCGCAGGCGCCCAGGCGCAGGCCGAAGGCGGCAGCGATCTCGGGGGCGTAGATCTCCGTGACCTCCTGTACCTCCAGGTAGTGGTTGCCGGAGCCGAGGGTGCCCATCTCGTCGCGCTGGCGCTGCTTGGCGCGGTCCGACACCTGTTGCGGGTCCGCCCCGTCGACCCGACCCCGCTCCTCGATACACCCCAGGTCCTCTGGCCGTCCGCAGCCCTGCCCCACCGCCCAGCACGCCCCGCCGGCGAGCATGGCGTCCATCTTCCGGTCGCTCAGGCGAATGCCGCCGGTGCTGCCCACCCCCACCGGGACTCGATAATAGAGCGCGTCGGCCAGCTCCTTCTGGACCGCCATGACGGCGGCCCGGTCCAGGCCCGTATGCAGGGTGCGCACCCCGCAGGAGATGTCGAACCCGACCCCACCGCCGAAGACCACCCCACCCTCTTCCGGGTCGAAGGCACCCACCGCGCCGATCGGGAAGCCGTAGCCCCAGTGGGCATCCGGCATGGCGTAGGCGGCACGGACGATGCGGGGCAGGCTGGCTACGTTGACCAGCTGCTCCAGCACCTTGTCGTCCATGTCGCGGATCAGCGACTCGCCCCGAAGAGCACACCGGGGACGCGCATGTCCCCCCGGAGCTCGATGCGTCACTGGGTGTCGGTGAGCTTGGTCAGGGTCTTGGTGTCCACGGTTTCGCCTCCGGGATCAGACGTCCACTGCTCGAAGTGCTCCCAGAAAGGAATGGGGGCCGTTTGGACATCGGACATCGGGTCCTCCAGGGCGAGGCCGCCGGGGGTACCGCCCCCGTCCGGTCGGGGCTTAAGGTCGACCCCCGACCCAAGCCCCGGGGTGGGCATGCATCGGACGGGACTCCCTCAATCCAGAAGCTCTCCCGCCTGCCTGCGCTGCTTGATCAAACCCAGGATGCGCTCGGTCAGGATCAGCTCCATCGCGTACATCATCTTGCCGCCGGGAACGACCAGGGTATTGAATCCGGTGATCATGGTCCCGTCGATCAGACCCTTCAGGTTCAGCTTATATTCCACGCTGGGCTTGGGCTCCAGGAAGTGGATCATCACCAGGCTTTGGTCCAGTGTGGGTATATTGTTGACGCAGAAGGGGTTGGATGTGTCGGTCAGGGGGATGCGCTGGAAGTTGATATTGGTGACGGAGAACTGGGGCAGAATGTAGTGCATGTAGTCGTACATGCGCCGGTAGATGGTGTATTTCACGTCCTCTTGGCTGTAGCCGCGCACCCGAGTGTCCCGCTGGATCTTTTGCACCCACTCCAGGTTGATCGTGGGACAAACGCCGATCAGCAGGTCCACCTCCTTGGCCATGTCGATACCGTCTGCCACCACGCCGCCGTGTAAGCCTTCATAGAATAGCAGGTCGGAATCCGGCGGAAGCGGCTCCCAAGTTGTGAAGGTTCCCGGCTCCTGGCCATAGAGGGCGGCCTGCTCCTCATCGTGGACATAATGTCGGCGCTCGCCCGTGCCGTTTCGGCCGTAGCTCCGGAATAGCTCCAATTGTTTCTCGAAAAGGTTTCCCTCTGGGCCGAAATGACTCAGGTTGCGGTCCTCGGCCTTGGCCTTGGCCAGCTCTTCCTTCATCTCCTTGCGGTTGTAGCGATGGAAGCTGTCCCCCTCCACGACGGCGGCATGGGCGCCGACCCGCTGGAAGATGTGCTCCAATGCGATCTTGACGGTGCTGGTACCGGCCCCGGACGATCCGGTCACGGCGACAATGGGGTGCTTTCTTGACATGGGCTTGTGCTCGCTGGAAGGCGTTCGGATTGGAAGGCGCTAGGGGTTGGTCTATGCGTGCGGTTGGCGGTCGATGTACAGGATAACGGGATTGGTCCGGCGCCGGTGCGGGAATCGGTCCGGCGCTCGACCCGCTATCCTTGAGCCTGTGTGCACGCAATGGAGCCGTCGGGACTACGTTACTCAGGTTCGCCCCCAGACGAGTCCGGCCAGCCACAAGTGGCTCAGGAGCCTCAATGAGCGACCCCGATCTCTTGCTCGCCCCCGGCACGCTCCCCGAGCGACTTGCCGCGACCATCGCTCAGGCACTCGCATGTGGGGCCTTGCAGCCTATCGCGACTCGCCAAACGGCGGTCGAGGACGGTGGCGTGCGCTTCCTGGTGCGGATCGTGGACAGCTTGGCACGCAAGGAGGGGCTGCGAAGACACCTCGCCGACGCCGGGTCGATTGCCCCGGCAGATCCCTTCCTGCCGCCGGACCCCCAGCTTCAGGTCGGAATTCTCTCGGACACCCATGTAGCGGTCCTCAACAAATTCAATGTCCTGCCCTGCCACCTCCTCCTGGTGACCCGCCGCTTCGAGCCCCAGGAGACCTTACTCAACTCCGCGGATCTGGGCGCCCTCCTCCGTTGCCTGCGGGAGATCGACGGGCTCGGCTTCTTCAACGGCGGGGCGCGGGCCGGTGCCAGCCAGCCCCACAAGCACCTACAGCTCGTCCCCCTGCCCTTGGCCGACGCTGGGCCGGCCTTGCCCATGGAGAGGCTGCTCTTGCCAGGGGAAGGTGGTTCGGTCGTGCCTCCGCCGTTTTCCCACGCCTTCGCTCGGCTCGACACACTGAGGACGGGCGCCGGTACTCTGCACCAGGTCTATCTGGACCTGATCGGCCGCGTCGGCATTCGCCCGCTGGAGCGTGCGGGGGCACTTTACCAATCCGACCCGTACAATCTGCTCGTCACACGTCGCTGGATGCTCGCCGTGCCGCGTCTGGCCGAGGGCGTAGGCCCTGTGTCGGTCAATGCACTCGGATTCGCGGGATCCCTATTCGTGAAGGACCAGGCACAGCTCGACGGAATCGTCCGCCTTGGCCCCATGCGGGTGCTGTGCGCCGCGGCGGGGAACGCGGGGGCGCTCTAGGGGTCGATCCGCGCACCGGTCGTTGCGACGGCTGTACCATAGCCCAATGCGCCCACCGAGCCGAGCTCTATGCGTCTCCTCTTCAAGACCCTGCGCTGGTTGCTGACCCTGGCCCTACTGGCGGTTGGCGCCTTCGGCCTCTGGGTGTTTCTGGACAGTCGCCCCCTGGTACCCCAAGAGCGCAGTCTGACTGTCGACGAGCGGGCCTGGGCCGAAGACTGGCTGCGGGCCGCAAGACCCCGAAGGATGAAGGACGGGGAACGCCTTACGCTGACCTTGTCGGAGGCCGACGCCAATGTCTTAGGAACCTACTTGATCGACAAGCTGGGACAAGGCCGGATCGCCGTGCGTCTGGAAGACGGTAGGGCGCGCTTGATTGCCTCGCTGGGACTGCCCTGGAACCCCAGGGGAAGCTTCGTGAACCTGGACCTGACCGTGGCCGAGGCCGAGCCCCTGCCTCGCATCGAGCACGCCAAGCTGGCCGGAGTGCCAATCCCGAACGGGCTGGTCCAGCGTCTGGCAAACCGGTTCATCGGAGCAATGGACCAGTCTCAGTTGCTCCTTGAAGTGGCGCTCAAGCCCGACTTCGCTCGGTTCACCTACGAGTGGCACCCAAACATGCTGGAGAACCTGGGTAGCAGCCTGGTATCCGACGCGGAGCGGGCGCGCATCCTCCGCTACCAGGACATCCTCAGCCGCTATGGGGCAGCCAGGCCGAAGGGTCGACCCATTCCCCTCGCGGCCCTTCTCTCCCACCTCCTGCTCGCGGCACGCGACCAAGGCCCCCATGGCAGCCCGGCCCCGACCACCGACCCTGTGACCGAGAACCGTTCGGCCATCCTGGCACTTGCCGCGTACGTCAACCGCAGTACCGTCCGCGATCCGGCGGGCCTCGGCACCGGAATCCGGCCGATCGCCTTCCGCACTGTAAAGCTGCGCGGCAGACGGGACCTGGCCCAGCATTTCATGACCAGCGCCGCGCTCGCAGCCCAAGGCAGCGACACACTCTCAGACCTACTGGGGCTCTTCAAAGAGGTCAACGACTCCCAGGGCGGTAGCGGATTCAGCTTCGCGGACCTTGCCGCCGACCGGGCCGGAACCCGTTTCGCCCAGCTGGCCGTCGGCGACCGAAAAGGAGCGCGCGCCGTCCAAGGCCTGGCGCAGCAGGGTCTCGCAGAGGACGACATCATGCCCCCCATCGACGGTCTGCCCGAAGGCATCCGCCAGGCCGAGTTTGCCGCCGACTATCGGGACATGCGCAGCCCCGCCTATCGGGCCGTGACGGAGCGCATCGAGCGGCGCATCGACCGCCTCAGGCTCCATCGGCAGGAAGGGGGCTAACACCGACACCTCTGGCAGTCCCGGACTGGTGCGAGATGCAACCCGGACCCGGTGCTCGGCAGGCGTAACCCGGATAACCTATGCACGGAGGCAGCGATCGGGAGGTCGCGAGCCCCGACGAACGGATCTCGCATGGTCTTTTCCCGGGTTCCGGAAGGATCCCCAAACAGACGAGGTGCCAAGTGACTCAGACGCGCATGATTTTTCAGCCGCTGGCCGCACTCCTGCTCACCCTGGGGCTCGGCGCCTGCGGGGATCAGGTGGTTATCGAAGGGATCGACCCCGCGACGGGCAAACCGGTGGGCGGAGAAGCGGCCCAGGTCGAAGACCTGGGAGACGGGAGCAGCAACGAAGGCGGTCCTGTGGACATGGAGGCGGACCTGCATGAGGCAGCCCTCGACAACGAGCCGAATATGGGTCCGAACGCCCCCGGCTATATCCCCTGAACATTGGCTCCGGCTCCGGACGGTTCGCGGCCAGATGTCGGGTTCAGGGCCCGCACCGTTCGGACGGCACTCCCCGTCCGGATCTTCGCCCAGTTGGCGTTCCCGGTCAGATCGTGGCGATGCGCACCGCGTACACGCCTCCGATCGCTACCACCTCGTCCTCCCCCTTGAGCATCCCCGGCAGCAATCGATTGCAGAAGAATATCTTGGCCAGCGGCACCCGGGCGGTCAGGAGGTAGTCGCCAAACTCGTCCGCGCGCTCCCGCTCGGTGGTGAAGCTGTTGAGATTGTTCAGGAGCACCAGGTAGCTGCCGTCCGGCTCGCGGCCGAGGACCTCGTGCTCGCCAATGCGGTTGATGCCTCGGTGGACCGTCAGATGGCTAACCCCGGAATGTTGTCGAGCCAGCTCGTACTGGCAGTAGGTGTAGAGCAGATCGAGCTGGTGCTCCAGGGCGTTAGTGGCATAGAGCCCCCGGGCCGCCTCGGCCTGAAATGCCTGATAGGCATCGCTGCCGCGCCCGTCGAGGGGTCCCCCATGGTGGCGGGCCAGCAATCCGAAGCGGGTCTCCGCCCAGTGCTTGAGGACCGCGCCCTCCCGACCGTCCGAGTCGAAGGACCAGCCCCGCACCAGCCGCAAATAGTTGGCATTGGCGCGGTATTTCTTACGCCGACCAGGGGTAAGTCCGGCCTCCTCCAGCTCCTCCAGACAAAAACGCACCGTCATATAGTCGACGAAGCGCTCGGCCCTGGCGCGATGGTCGCCGATCGGGTCCAGGTGACGGAATAGATCGGCATGGAAGTCCCGCACCCCGTCGATCTCCAGAGACACGGGGTGCCGCTGGAACGCAAGACTGCCCAGTATCCAGGCGGGTAGGTTGCACCGATTGATCGTGAGCTGGGCACCCCGGGGTACGGTCGCCCCGGTCCCGATCGGGGGTTGGTGGATGGCCGGACGGAAGTCCGACTCTAATTGTCTGTTGTTATCCATACAGCCGCCGCTGCCTTGTCGTGGAAGCTACCAAGGCCGGCCGGCACCTTCATGAGCTCCTGTCTATTGTTTTCCATCGCTTTTATGTACGCAGCAATGCCTGGCATGAGGTTTGCTGAAAGGCAGTCGAGCGAGATTTTTGTTCAACCGCTGCCACAGCGACCCACAGGAGACCCTACCCATGGCACTGCGTCAATGCGCCATCTACGGCAAAGGCGGAATCGGCAAGTCCACCACCACCCAGAACCTGGTGGCCGGGCTGGCCGAGGCCGGCAAGAAGGTGATGATCGTCGGCTGTGACCCCAAGGCCGATTCCACCCGTTTGATCCTGCATGCCAAGGCCCAGAACTCCATCATGCAGATGGCGGCGGACGCCGGCAGCGTGGAAGACCTGGAGCTCGAGGACGTACTGAAGGTCGGCTACCGCGGCATCAAGTGCGTGGAGTCCGGCGGCCCCGAGCCGGGCGTCGGCTGCGCTGGCCGAGGCGTTATTACCGCCATCAACTTCCTCGAAGAAGAAGGCGCCTACGAGGCGGATCTCGACTTCGTCTTCTATGACGTGCTGGGCGACGTGGTGTGCGGCGGCTTCGCCATGCCCATCCGCGAGAACAAGGCCCAGGAGATCTATATCGTCTGCTCCGGCGAGATGATGGCCATGTACGCGGCCAACAATATCTCCAAGGGTATCGTGAAGTACGCCAACTCCGGCGGCGTGCGCCTGGCTGGCCTGATCTGCAACAGCCGCAACACCGCCCGCGAGGACGAGCTGATCATCGAGCTGGCCCGCCAGCTCGGCACCCAGATGATCCACTTCGTGCCCCGCGACAACGTGGTGCAGCGCGCCGAGATCCGCCGCATGACGGTCATCGAGTACGACCCGAACGCCAAGCAGGCCCAGGAATACCGCGACCTGGCCCACAAGATCATCAACAACAAGAACTTCGTCATCCCGACCCCGATCACCATGGATGCGCTCGAGGACCTGTTGATGGAGTTCGGCCTGATGGACGAGGAAGACGAGTCCATCGTCGGTAAGAGCGCCGCCGAGGAAGCCACGGCCTAAAGGGTTTGGCCCCAGCCGTTCATTGCTTCGCCCCAGACCCCTCGCCGGAGGGGCACGGGGGATCGGACGAGATCCCAACGAGCGTCTTGTCGGCAGATTAGCCGCGGCGCCCTATTCGGAGAGCCATTATGGCAACATTGACTCGCGAAGAGACCCTCGACCTCATCCAGGAGGTCCTGGAGGTCTATCCCGACAAGGCCAAGAAGGACCGGGCCAAGCACTTGGCTGTCAACGACCCCTCGGTCGAGCAGTCCAAGAAGTGCATCACCTCCAACCGCAAGTCCCAGCCCGGCGTGATGACCATCCGCGGCTGCGCCTATGCCGGCTCCAAGGGCGTGGTCTGGGGTCCCATCAAGGACATGATCCATATCTCCCACGGCCCGGTGGGCTGCGGGCAGTATTCCCGTGCCGGCCGTCGCAACTATTACGTGGGTGTCACCGGCGTCAACACCTTCGGCACCATGAACTTCACCTCGGACTTCCAGGAAAAGGACATCGTCTTCGGGGGCGACAAGAAGCTTGCCAAGCTGATCGCGGAGATCGAGGGTCTGTTCCCGCTCAATAAGGGGATCAGCGTCCAGTCCGAGTGCCCGATCGGCCTGATCGGCGACGACATCGAGGCGGTCTCGAAAAAGATGGCCAAGGAGATCGAGAAGCCGGTGATCCCGGTGCGTTGCGAAGGGTTCCGCGGGGTCTCCCAGTCCCTTGGCCACCACATCGCCAATGACTCGATCCGGGACTGGGTCATCGGCAACCGGGATGGCGACGACTCCTTCCAGACCAGCCCCTACGACGTGGCCGTGATCGGCGACTACAACATCGGCGGCGATGCCTGGGCCTCCCGCATCCTGCTCGAAGAGATGGGTCTGCGCGTGGTCGCCCAGTGGTCCGGCGACGGTACCCTCTCGGAGATGGAGCTCACGCCCAAGGTCAAGCTCAACCTCATCCACTGCTACCGCTCGATGAACTACATCAGCCGGTTCATGGAAGAGAAGTACGGGATCCCGTGGATGGAGTACAACTTCTTCGGGCCTACCAAGATCGCCGAGAGCCTGCGCAAGATCGCCGCCTTCTTCGACGAGACCATCCAGGCCAATGCCGAGAAGGTCATCGCCAAATACCAGGCGGAATACGAGGCGGTGATCGCCAAGTACCGCCCGCGCCTGGAAGGCAAGAGGGTCATGCTGTACGTGGGCGGGCTGCGTCCCCGCCACGTCATCGGAGCCTACGAGGATCTGGGTATGGAGGTGGTCGGCACGGGCTACGAGTTCGCCCACAACGACGACTACGACCGCACCATGAAGGAGATGGGCGACGCGACCCTGCTCTATGACGATGTCACGGGGTACGAGTTCGAGGAGTTCGTCAAGCGGGTCAAGCCGGACCTGATCGGGTCCGGCATCAAGGAGAAGTACATCTTCCAGAAGATGGGTATCCCCTTCCGCCAGATGCACTCCTGGGACTACTCCGGCCCCTATCACGGCTACGACGGCTTCGCCATCTTCGCCCGGGACATGGACATGACCTGTAACAACCCCTGCTGGGGCAAGTTGAAGGCCCCGTGGCTAGCCTCCGAGGAGGCCCTGCCGGAGCAGATCAAGGCCAGCGCCTGATGCCGCCCTCGGGTGCGCCACGCGCACCCGCCTTGAGGTCCGCCGGGGTGCATCCCTTGCACCCCACCCAGATTCCATCATGCCGTCGTCCGCGGATTAGCGGCGCGGCAGGAGACCCCAATGAGCCAGACAGTCGAAGACATCAAGCCGAGCTACCCCTTGTTCCGGCAGCCGGAATACAAAGACAACCTCGCGGCCAAGCAGGGAACGGTGGAGGAGCGCCACCCCGAGGCCAAGATCCAGGAGGTCTTCCAATGGACGACCACCGAGGAGTACAAGGAGCTCAACTTCAAGCGCGAGGCCCTGACCATCAACCCGGCCAAGGCCTGCCAGCCATTGGGTGCGGTACTGTGCGCCCTCGGCTTCGAGAAGACCCTACCGTACGTGCACGGCTCGCAAGGCTGCGTGGCCTATTTCCGCTCCTATTTCAACCGCCATTTCAAGGAGCCGATCGCCTGCGTCTCCGACTCCATGACCGAGGACGCGGCCGTGTTCGGCGGCCAGAAGAACATGTTCGACGGCCTGGAGAACGCCAAGGCCCTGTATAAGCCGGAGATGATCGCGGTCTCCACCACCTGCATGGCCGAGGTCATCGGCGACGACCTGAACGCCTTTATCAGCAACTCCAAGAAGGAAGGACACATCCCGGCCGAGTTCCCGGTTCCCTTCGCCCATACCCCGAGCTTCGTGGGCTCGCATACCACGGGCTGGGACAACATGTTCGAGGGGATCATCCGCTATTTCACCCTCAACCACATGGAGGACAAGCAGGTCGGTAGTAACGGCAAGATCAATCTCGTGCCGGGCTTCGAGACGTATCTGGGTAACTACCGGGTCATGCACCGCATGATGCAGGAGATGGGCGTCGATTACAGCCTGCTGTGCGACCCCACCGAGGTGCTCGATACCCCCGCCGACGGCGAGTTCCGCATGTATGCGGGCGGCACCACTCAGGCCGAGGTGAAGGACGCCCCCAACGCCATCGACACCCTGCTGCTCCAGCCATGGCAGCTCCCCAAGACCAAGAAATACGTGGAGACCACCTGGCGTCAGCCCGCCACGCACGTCGAGATCCCGATGGGCCTGGAGTGGACCGACGAGTTTCTGATGAAGATCTCGGCGCTGACCGGCAAGCCGATCCCGGATTCGCTCGCCAAGGAGCGCGGCCGTCTGGTGGACATGATGACCGACAGCCACGCCTGGCTACACGGCAAGAAATTCGCCGTCTACGGCGACGCCGACTTCGTGCTGGGCATGGTCAAGTTCCTGATGGAGCTGGGTGCCGAGCCGACCGACGTCCTCTGCCAGCATGCGAACAAGCGCTGGAAGAAGGAGGTGGAGAAAGTTCTCGCGTCCTCGCCCTACGGCAAGGGCGGTGTGGTCCATACCGGTGCCGACCTCTGGCACTTCCGTTCCCTGGTCTTTACCAACAAGCCGGATTTCATGATCGGCAACTCCTACGGTAAGTTCATCCAGCGCGACACCCTGCACAAGGGCAAGGAGTTCGAGGTCCCGCTGATCCGTATCGGGTTCCCGATCTTCGATCGTCACCACCTGCATCGCATGACCACCATGGGCTACGAGGGTGCCATGTACATCCTCACGACCCTGGTGAACTCGGTGCTGGAGCGGCTCGACGACGAGACCCGCCTCATGGGTGCCACGGACTATAACTACGATCTGGTCCGTTAAGACGGATCGACCGCAACGCGTAGGTCGTGTTACGCCTCGCTAACCCGACCTACGGCGGCGGTTAACAGAATATCGAGGTAACCCAATGCCCAGCGTCATGATCCGCAAGAGCGACAGCGGCTCGCTCCTGTTCTACGTGGCCAAGAAGGACATGGAAGAGACGATCAGCCGAGTGGAGACGGACACCCCGGAGGCTTGGGGCGGCGAGGTGGAGCTGACCGACGGATCCAAATGGTATGTAGACCCGATCAGCCCCCCCCCGATCTTTCCCACCACGCTGCGCTTCAAGCGCGCCGAATAAACCCGAGCCGGCCAGCCCAACGCGACCCGGCCATCGATCGACGGAGATCCAATCATGGCTATGCAAATCGTTAAATCGCTCTGCACCTCCTGCGGCGACTGTATGTCGGTCTGCCCCACGAAGTCCATCAGCCCCTGGAAGGGTGTCTACAAGATCGACCCCGAGACCTGCACCGAATGCGAGGGCGAGTTCGATATGCCCCAGTGCGTCAACGCGTGCATGGAAGAGGACTGCATCATCGCAGCCTGATTCCCGAGTCTTGAACATTCGCCACAGGGGCACCGAGTAGGAATGCAGAGCTGTACCCTGTGGCAATCGAATTGACGCAAAGCCGGGACGAACGACGATGACCAAGGCCCCCATCTCCGAAGACATCGCCCTGCGCATCGGGCTCGCTGCACGTGCATTGCCCGATACGGACCCGGCTCGTATGATCCGCGTGCTGGCGGATGCGGTCGGCCTGCCACCCACCGCGGAGAGGCTCGCCGCCCTGCGCGTGAAGGACCTCAAGTCCGCGGCGGACGGGGAGCTGGCGGACCAGGACCCTGATGCACTCAAAGCCGCGCTCGCCATCCTCAAGGGCGAGGGGCTGGACGACCCCGATCCGCTGCCGACCCTGGATGACTACTCGGAAGGGGAAATGCCGGACTCGATCCGTGTCGCCTGCGCCTCGGACAACGGCGAGCTCCTGGACGGGCACTTCGGCGCCGCCCGCCGCTTCCTGGTCTACCAGGTCTCCGCGGACGCATGCCGGCTGATCGACGTGCGCCCGGTCCGGGACCTGGGCCAGGAGGACAAGAACGCCTACCGTGCGGACCTGATTCGGGATTGCCAGGTACTCTACGTCGCGTCCATCGGCGGTCCCGCCGCGGCAAAGGTGATCAAGGCCGACATCCATCCGATCAAGGACTCCGCGGGCGGTAGCGCCCGGGACCGCATGGCCGCACTCCAGCGCATCCTGGCGGACAAGCCGCCCCCCTGGCTCGCCAAGGTCATGGGCCGCAGCCCGGAGGAGCGCATACGCTTCGAGCGAGCGGAGCTGGAGCCCCAGGACCTGGAGCAGTTGGAGTCGCACCCTTGATCGCCACGGAGACCGTCGACCGTATTGCCCTGGTCGTGCAACGGGCCGGGCTCTCCGAGCAAACCCTGAGCGCCCTGCGCGAGTCCTTCAGGGGTGTGCATTTCACCCACTGTATGGACGAAGATATCGGCGAAGGGGTCGGCGCCGCGGACCCGGTGCATGTGTCGCCCGGCTTCAAGATCTATCTGGTGGACGGGCGCTCCCACTGTATGCGGCTCACTGCAGATCCGGAGTCGGCGACTGGACTCGTGCTCGCGGAGCTGGACCCGGAAGCAAGCTCGTATCCCCTGTCCGACACCGACACAGGGCGGTCGCAGACCGCGTGAGCCGGTCGCTGCCGTCGCCGGAGCCGAGCAGGCATGTCTCAGGCGGCCACTGCAAACTGCGCCGAGTGCCCCCACCGCCGCGACCTGCTGGCGCAAGGTCGTTGCACCCCGGGGGATGTGTGCGTGCGTGCCATGAGCGGGCGCCAGATCGAGCGATTCTTCCGCGTCAATCCGGGGCTCGCGGACGACTATGCGGGAGACGCCTTCTGGGAGCGCCGGGCCATCGCGGCCCGCTATCTCTCGCAGCAGAAGCTCCTGCCCCTGATCTCGGACCCGGACGAGGTCGTGCGCCGCGTGCTGGCCTATCGCCTTCCCATCGAGGCCCTCGATCCTCTGATCGGCGACCCTGACCGGGAGGTCCGCGTGACGGTGGCGGACCGGCTGCCCGCGGAGCGGCTGGAGCGCCTGGCGGCAGACCCGGACTATCTGGTCCGCCAGTATGTCGCCCGACGCATCCCGCCGGGCCGTCTGTTCCGGATGATTCGCGACCCGGACCGCCAGGTGCGGGTGACAGTGGCGGGGCGGCTCCCGGCGGAGAGTCTGGGGCTCATGCGCGACGACCCGGAGCCGGAGGTCCGGCTCATGGTGGCCGAGCGCATCCGTTTCGACGAGGCCAATGGGCTGATCCGCGACCCGGACTGGCGGGTGCGCCTGCGGCTCGCGGAGCGTCTCCCACCCGAGCGGCTCGGCGCACTCCTTGACGACAGCGATCCCGACGTGCGGGCGGTCGCCCGTGGGAGGATCGCAGATGAAAAATAGACCTGGAAAGAGCAAACGATGACAGCGACCCCCACTGACCCGACCCAGACCCCGGACCTGGAGCTGCGCGTGGCGGAGATCTGCCATGCCCTGCCGGAAGGTGCCGGCCCCGACGCGCTGACCGCCTCGATCCAGACCCTCCTGCCTGGTCTGGAGGTCCGCCATGCCATGACCCGGGGCGGCTGGCACCGCCTGGGCGGCGTGGTCGATCTGGATGGCGCGCGCATTGCCGACCACATCGCCGAATGGGCCCAGGCGGAGTCCGGCGGGGACATCGACGCGCTGATGGCCAAGGTCCGGGACCTGCGGTACTTCGCCACCCGCCTCAACGGCCAGGCCCACTATCTGGCGGTTCAGACCGGCCCCGCCGCCCGGGACTTTATCCAGATCGAGGTAGAGGAGGTCCAGGAGGTCCTGGACCGTTACCTCTCGGACCCGGACTGGTACCCGGACAGCATCGCGGAGCTCGTTGATCCGATCGACTTCCCGCGCCTGGAGCCGGAGCCGGTGGGGCCTTCCCGGCTGGTGTTCCGGCGCCTGGTGCGGGTCGCGGATCTCATGGCCTCGGCGGACGCGGGTCCCCGCGTGCAGCGCTTCCTTGAAGACTGGGACCGCAGCAGCGCCGCCGAGACCCCGTTCTGCGAGCACTGGGTGCTCTCGATACGCGAATACCGGGATCGGGACGGGGACGGCCACCTCAGTGCCAAGCCGGTGCCCATCCCCGCAGGCCCGGTCCCCGGCCTGCCGGACGGGGAGGTCGCACGCGGGGCCAAGCTCGCCAACCAAATCCACGGATTCGACCGGGTGCTCGGCTATCCCTTCGCCTGGTACTTCCACATGCTGACCAACACCAAGGTCTCCCACAAGCTGGCGGAGGCAGTCCACGCGGACCTGATGGGCGCCTACGACTATCTGCCTGTCAGAGATATCAGGGTGTTGCGTGATTGGTACGCGGCACCTTACGGGGCCTGAGTCAGCGGCGTCGCTTTAGCCCCGACGAAAGCGATCGCCATCGTGCCGAAACCCTCGGTCGAGCCCATCTGCCCCAGCGACTGCCTGATCGAGCTCGGCAGCCATCGTTTCCGCGTGCGCTATCGCGGCGAGTCCAGGGAGGCCATCCTGGTGCGATTCGGCGGGGTCGCTTACGGCTACCTCAATCGGTGCGTGCACATGGAGCGGGAGCTGGATTGCGAGCATCCGCGCGTCTTCGACGAGTCGGGGGCGCATCTGCGCTGCACCATGCACGGCGTCTCTTACCAGCCGGAGACCGGCGCCGTACTGGGCGCCCTGTGCGCCGGCCGGTCCCTCACCTCGCTAAGGATCGAGGAACGGGAGGGTCGGATCTTCCTCGCCGACCGGCACGCGCGCATCGACGGCGACCGAGGTTTCAGGTCAAACCAAACCACCTGAGGAGCTCGAAGAGCCCGAAGGCGATTCCGCCAGCGGCCGGGATGGTGAGTATCCAGGCCCAGAGCATGCGCTCCACCACGGTCCAGCGGATGGCAGAGAAGCGCTTGGCCGCGCCCACGCCCAGGATGGCGGCGGAGATGTTATGCGTGGTGGACACCGGGATCCCCAGGGAGGACGCCAAGGTGATGACGGTCGCCGCAGATGTCTCCGCGGCGAACCCGTGGATGGGGTGCAGACGGACCAACTTGTGGCCCAGGGTCTTGATGATCCGCCAGCCGCCCACCGCGGTGCCGGCCGCCATGGTCAGGGCGCAGGTGACCTTGATCCAGGTATCGATGTCCCCGTGCGCCAGCGCTGCCTCGCTGGGGCGCAGGAAGGAAAGCCAGCCGGGCAGCTCATCCAGGGTCCCGGCCTGGTGGGCGGACAGGATCGCCAGTGCGATGATACCCATGGTCTTCTGGGCGTCGTTGAGCCCGTGGGCGAAGCCCATGTAGGCGGCCGATCCGAGCTGGGCCTTGCCGAAGAAGGCGTTGGCCCAGTGCGGTCGGCTGATCCGCCGCAGGAGCCCGCCGCGCCCGGACATCCACCAGAAGAGCGCGAAGAGCAGACCCATCACGGCGAAGCCCGTGACGAAGCCCAGGACCGGGCTCGTAAACATGGGCACGACGACCTTCCAGAGGACCCCGGCCCCCTTGTACCAGGGGTCCGCCGGCTCGGACCAGATCACCGCCGACCACTGCACGTCCGCGGCAGCCAGCGCGGAACCGCACAAGCCTCCGATCAAGGCGTGGGAAGACGAGGACGGGAGACCCAGGTACCAGGTCGCCAGGTTCCAGACGATGCCGCCGCAGAGCGCACAGACGATCACCTGGGAGGTGACCTCGACCACCGACTGATCGACCAGGCCGGAGGCGATGGTCTTGGCCACCGCGGTGCCCCAGAGGGCCCCGATCAGGTTGGTCGCGGCGGCCATGCCCACCGCCTGCATAGGGCTCAGCACCTTGGTAGCGACCACGGTGGCGATGGAGTTCGCGGTGTCGTGAAAGCCGTTGATGTACTCGAAAACGAGCGCGATGGCGATTACCGCGAGGAGGAGGTTCAGCACGGGGCGCTCCTCAGCTGTTCTTGAGCACGATCTGGTAGGCCACCATGCCGGCCTCGCGGCAACGGTCGATAGCCTTCTCCAGGATCTCGAAGAACTCCTTGATGAGGAACATCTGCTGTCCCTGGAATCGGCCGGCATAGATATCGCGGTACAGCTCCAGCATCAGCCGGTCGGCCTCGCTCTCGATGGAGCGCAGCCGATCGTTCAGGGCCTTCATCTCCTCCAGCTTCATCCGGCGCAGCTGGCGGACCATTTCTGCCACCACCGCGGCCGCCTGCTCCAGCATGGCCGCCCGCGGGGCGAAGTCGATCCCGTCCAGGAGCTCGGTGGCCAGGGCGTAGCGCTCGGCGAAGCGCTCCACCTGCTTGGGGATGCGCACCAGGGCGGAGGACAGGGCCTCGATATCCTCCCGGTCCAAGGCGGTGACGAAGCTGTTGACCAGCTCCTCGGCGATCTTGTTGGAGATCGCCCGCTCCCGCTCCCGGGCCAAGCGGAAGGCGTCCAGGGCCGGCGTCTTGTCGCTCTGACGCAACATCGTGTGCAGGGCCTTGGCACTGTCGGCCGCGGCGGCGGCCGCGTCCTCCAGCAGCCCGAAGAACTGGGTGCCTTTGCCAAAGATCGTCTGGAGGGAAAACATGCAGGGGCCTCGGTGAAGGGGTCGGAGCGCCTCGCGCGCCCAATGTGTCGATTGTGCGACGGATATGTTACAGCCCGCCCCCCAGGTCGTCCCGCTCGCGTACGGCGATCCGCGGGATCCGCTCCCAAGCGGCCCCATCCCTTGCCCCTTGCCGACCCGTCCCGAGATCCAAAGATTCCAGACGGGGACAGGCGCATTCGGCGGACCCGCCATGGTCGGTCAGGTTCTTCAGTCACAGGTAAAGAGGTGATACCGATGGATCTTCAACTGCAAGGCAAACGGGCACTGGTCACGGGGTCGACCGCGGGGATCGGCTTCGCAACGGCCCTAGGGCTCGCCAGGGAGGGGGCGGACGTGGTGGTCAACGGCCGCGACCCGGGGCGGGCGGATCGGGCGGCCAACCTGATCCGGGAGCGAGTACCGGGCGCCCGGGTGACGGCGGTCGCGGCTGACCTCTCCGACGTACCCGGCTGCGAGAGCCTGATCCGGGCGGTGCCGGAGCTGGACCTGCTGGTGAACAATCTGGGCATCTTCGAGCCCAAGCCCTTCGAGGAGATCGAGGACGCGGATTGGCTGCGATTCTTCGAGACCAACGTCATGAGCGGGGTACGCCTGTCCCGACATTACCTCCGGGGCATGCGCGAGCGCGACTGGGGGCGGATCGTCTTCGTCTCCAGCGAGTCCGGGGTCCAGATCCCCGCGGAGATGATCCATTACGGCATGACCAAGACCGCGCAGCTGGCGATCGCCCGGGGCCTCGCGGAGACCACGGCCGGGACCGGGGTCACTGTCAATAGCGTCCTGCCCGGGCCGACCCGCTCCGAAGGGGTCGGAACTTTCGTCGAGCGGATGGCCCAGCAACGGGGGATCGACTTCGCGGCCATGGAAAGGGAGTTTTTCGAGACCGCCCGACCCTCCTCCCTGTTAAGGCGCTTCGCGACCGTGGAAGAAGTCGCGAGCATGATCCTCTACGTTTGTAGCACGGCGGCCTCCGCCACCAACGGTGCGGCCCTGCGCGTGGATGGGGGCGTGGTTCGGGCGATCCCTTGAGCCCAGAAAGAGCAGTTGAACCGCTAAGGCCACGAGAACACGATTGTTTTCAATAGCGTGTCCAGCGCGCGAGGCGCACTCCAGCGGGCCTCGGGCCTGCACCGCTGGAGGCATACGATGAACCTGACGACACATCGACTTGGCAATACGGATTTGTTCATCACCCGGGTCGGATTCGGGGCCTGGGCGATCGGCGGAGGCGGATGGTCCTACGGGTGGGGTCCCCAAGACGACGCCGACTCGGTTGCCGCCATCCGCCATGCGGTGGAGCTTGGCGTTAACTGGATCGATACCGCGGCCATCTACGGACTCGGGCACTCGGAGGAGATCGTCGGCCGAGCCTTGCGTGCCATGCCCGTCGCCGCCCGCCCCTATGTCTTCACCAAGTGCGGGCTGACCGCGGACCCGGCGCGACCCTACGACGACCCGGTCCGCACCCTGGCGCCCCATTCGATCCGGCGCGAGCTGGAGGCCTCGCTGAGGCGCCTGGGGGTCGAGCGGATCGACCTCTACCAGTGCCACTGGCCGGACGGGATCGGCACCCCGGTCGCGGAGTCCTGGGGCGAGATGGCCCGGCTGGTGGACGAGGGCAAGGTCCGGGCCATCGGCGTCTCCAACTACGACCTGCCGCTCCTGGAGCAGGCCCAGGCGGTCCGGCCGATCGACTCGCTCCAACCCCCCTTCTCCCTGATCCGACGGGACGCCGGGGCGGACGTCATCCCCTGGTGCGCCGCCCACGACACCGGGGTCATCGTGTACAGCCCCATGCAGTCCGGCATCCTCACGGACAGCTTCTCCGCCGAGCGGGTCGCCCGCATGGCGGCGGACGACTGGAGGCGCCGCACCGGCAGCTTCCAGGAGCCCGCACTCGCCCGCAACATCGCACTGCGCGACGCCCTGCGACCCATCGCCGTC
>JBGSOR010000093.1:0-3148 GCA_041738985.1 Chromatiaceae bacterium
CCGCGGCCGAGCGCTCCGCCAGGAGCCGCGCAGTCACCTGGTCGGTGCTGACCGGGTTGCCGAGGGCGAGGCCCGAAGCCAGGCTGGTCAGCAGCCAGAGCAGGCTCAGGAGTCCGCGCATGGTTGTCCGTCGTCGTTCGCGATCCGCACGGGGTCTCCGAGCCGAATCCACCCGCCCCGAAGGACACGCGCGGTCAGGCCGCCGTGCCCGCGCATGGCGTTGAGTCCGCCGGGGCCCAGCACCTCCTCCATGCGGGAGCACGGATGACAGAGTCCGGTCCCCTCGAGCAGGGCCTCGCCCACCTGGAGCTGCCGCCCCTTGAGCGCCGCGAGGTTGACGCCGGAGATCACGAGGTTGCGCCTCAGGATGGCTGGATCGACGGCCTCGACGCCCATGAGGGCCGCGACGACGGGAAGGTGCTCGGACTGGATCAAGGTGACTGCGCGGGTGCCGCTCCCGCCGGCGTACCGGTCGCCGATCAAGCCGGTCCCGATCTCGGCCCGAACCGCATCGCAGGGGCACACCCCCTCCCGGCGGGCCGGCCGCACGCCGATCCACTCGACCCGGCCGGTGCGGGGAAAACGTCCCAACAAGCCCAGGTGCCCCGTCAGTGTTTTATCCACTCGATGCCGCGAGCCCTTGTCCGGTTGCCATGGGCCGGGAGGATTTGGCCTCTCGGCGCGCAATCAAGCCCGGCAAGGACACAGCCCGGTCCCAGTGTCGGACCAGAGCCTCGTCCTACACGCGGAGCGGCGCCGGTGGTTCAACCGGCGTGCTCGACATCCAAACCTCGACTCAGGTCGAACTATAGACGTGGCTCATCCCGGCCCCGCAATGAACCACCCGTCAGTACCGCGCGCATGGCCTGCTCTGTGTCTGCATTGAGTGGCCTCACGTGTGCAGGGTTAAAGTAGAGTGTGTAGCCTCCGAGTTGATAGCTCATGGGCAGATAGACTGCTATCCGTTCAATGTCCTCTTCGGGCCTGTCATCTGGCAGGCGAGCGTGCTCCTGCATCACGAAGCCGACCATCCGTAGGCCCTGAATATCGACAGCGACCGGGCGTCCCGAGGTTTGATCGCGATCATGCGAAAGCAAGCGAGCCATGTCCTTCAGACCCTGAAACAGCGTTTTGACGAGGGGGATCCGGTCGACAACGCGCTCCCCGAGCGCGACCAACCAGCGTATCAGAAAGAGATTCGCGAGCAAACCGACGCCCAGGGTGAGCAGCACGCCTGCAACAAACCCCATCCCCGGGATATACCAGTCCAAGGGTAAAAGGCCCTGTAGCACATCGCCCATGAACCTTTCCACTGCCCGCACGAGCCAGAACAGAAACGCAATAGTGATAGCGAGTGGAGCCAGGAGTGCGATGCCCTGTAGAAACCAGTTACGTAGCTGGACCATAGAGATCTGAATGCGCATGGCGTTCTATTTCCCGATTCAGGGTTGCGTAGAGTTCCTTCGGCGCGACCGGCTTGGGGATGAAGTCGTCCATTCCGGCCGTGCGGCACTGCTCGCGGCCCTCGGCGAAGACGCCGGCGGTCAGGGCGAGGATGGGGATGCGCTCACAGCCAGGCTGGGCGCCGAAGCTCCCGCGTGCACTCCAGCCCGTCCATCTCCGACCGGCCCAAGCGAGCGGTGAATCAACAGATGACACTGGTGGCGAATCACCGTCCGGCTATCAGTGCGCTGGCGACCGCGGGCTTTGAGCAGACCCTGCTCTTGCCACTTCATCAGCAGCGCGTCGAGCAGCCGCTGCTCGACTTGCCCCGTCGTCAGGGGGCACGGAATTGGCTCGAGACGGTGTGATCGACGCCGGGATCGGTCACTCTGACGTGTTCGCTCGGGCATGACCCCGAACGAACACAGCCGCGGGCGGCAGTCCCTGATGCCCGCATCAAGCGCATGGATTACTGGTCGTACTTCGCCTTGGCGTCCGCCAGACAACTCGCCTTGGCGTCACCCGCCAACGCATCACACTTTTCCTTGGCCACGGCATAATTTGCTTCCAACTTGTCGGTGGTCGCTTCCTGACGCGCCTCAGCGCTCTCTTCACGCGCCTCGCTGGCCGCTGTGCCAGACTGCTCGCTTGCGTCCTTCTTTGCCTGTGCGGTTTTCAATTGCTCCTCAGCGTCGGCCTTGACGCTGGTCTGGATTGCTTTTGCCTCTTTCACACAGACATCTTTATCATTGCCGCTCTTGTCATCGCACTTTTCGTTGGCCACGGCATAATCGGCATCCGCCTTGGCAATGAGTGCCTGGTAGCGGTGTTTTGCCGTTGGCTCATACGTGGCTTCAAGTTCAGCCTTCGCGATTTTCTCTTTGCCCTTGGCCTGGGCGATGCAGACATCCTCGGCGTTCCCGGACAGCGAGTCGCAGTTTGCCTTGTCGGATTTGTACTCGGCCTCGATACGATCTTCGGCGGCCTTGTACGCCTCCTTCGACATACCTTTGGCCATCGCACCGACACTGATAACGAGGCCGATGGCAACAGCGACAACTATAGTCTCTAACTTTTTCATGTTTTCCACCTCGAGGCAATTAATGAATGAACGAAGGGTGATGGAGGATGCCGGTTGCATGAGGATTCAATACACCCGGATCGCGATGCTGCAAAATCGAATGTATCGTGGCCCTCCGATTCCGTCTGTACGCCACCGCACATTGAAATAGGTGCAATGCGCGATGGTTATGCCTCGGAGCTCGTGGTTGAACCTGCGAGGCAAGAAGATCCTCAAGCGCATGATCGCCAACCTCTCGGCCTTATCGCTGGCGCAAGCCGAAGCGATTCGCGCCGTACTCAAAGGCCAACCTTTAGCGCCCATCGACGCGGTCTTCGAGATCGTGCGCTCGCGTGCGCATGGCGCGGTCGAGGCGATCGCCTTGGCGATGGGACGCCTGCGGCTCGCGGCGCTCTTGGGGCGCGAATCCTGCCGGGACGAAACCGGGGAGGACGAAACCGGGGACGCGAAACCGGGGACGACGCGAAACCGGGGACAGACGCGAAACCGGGGGTCGCGGTAGGGACGGAGGTTACCCTCCGCCCCCCGCACAGATCCGTACGAGCGGAACTACCGCATACGGCTCCTGCCTCGGGTCATGACGCGAAGCGCACCGTCGGGTAAGGATGAAGCTGCTTAACCGAC
>JBGSOR010000095.1:0-17557 GCA_041738985.1 Chromatiaceae bacterium
CGCGCCACCACCCCCGCCGCCTGGTGCGAGCGCTTCGAGCACTGCGCCCGGCGGTGGCTACGGGGCTCCAGCCAGGGCTCGGTCATCGGCATGACCGAGCGCATCCTGGCACTGCGCCCCCGCGCCGACTGCGCCCGGGTCACCCGGCTGATGGAGCAGCTCGACTCGGCGCTCTACGGCGGCCAGGACATCGACTTTCCCCGCTGGAAGCGCGACTTCATGAGTCAGGTGGGCCGTCTGTCCAATCTGCTCCGCCCCCGCCGCGGCGAGACCCGCATCCGCCGCGCCCGCTTACCCGCCCTTAACCCCCGCCCGGCCTAACCCCGGCTAAGCGCCCGCACGGCCTCTGCGCAGGGTCGCGAGTGCGATCGTTGCTTCTTACGATCCCAAGACGCGTCGCGGCCGCTGGCCGACCGGATGTCGCCGCTGCCGGCTGCGCACCGGGGGGTCGGGCCGTCTGGGGGGTCAGGCCGTCTGGTAATCGGACCGGGAGCCGGTGAGGTCCCAGGCGAAGGTGCAATCCAAGTGCGAGAGTACGGCGATCATGCCGCTCTCCCCGTCCTGCACCATGACCGCGATGGGTGCGCGGCGGCCGAACTGGCGATTGCCGCGCTTGACCCAGAGGTGTCGCATCTCCGGGTTGCGTGGGAAATAGGTGTGCAGGGCCTCTTCGATGCGCACCAGATAACCGACCCGTCGGTCGACCCGCGGATCCTCCGGGAAGGGCTCCGCATCGCGGTATCGGACGACGTTGCGGGCCTTGATGTCTGCTGGGAGCTCCAGGATGGACACGATCTCGCGCGCCGTGAGACCCCAGCCTTCGAGCAGGCTCATGGTGCGCCGGGTGAGGGACAGGCGCTCGTCCAGGGTTTGATCGGTCATACGGTTACCGCCGGTGGGTCGGCGCCTGGGGTGGCGTCGTTCCGGGCAAGGTGGCGGTCGGGGGCGGCGGAAACAACTCTTGGTGATTAGCGCCGTAGCTCAGCCGGGGCAACCGAGTAGGCCGGGGTCGGCCGGCGGGCTCACGGTTTGAGTCTGCGGGGGGCGCACAATCCTCGACACCTCCCAGTGCGAGACCCCGGCCATACCCCAGAATCGGATCCAGTTCCAACCCGGCATGTCCCTGAGCACGTTGTTCGAGCGCTTCGGCACGGAGCCGCAGTGCGAGGCCGCGTTGCGGCGGTCGCGCTAGCCCGACGGGTTCGTGTGTCCGGACTGCGGCGCCCGGGCGCATTCGACCTTCCTCGCCGACGGGCGTAGCGATCACAAAAAGACGTAAAACGCTGAGCCACTGCTTCAACAGGGCTCGTAACATCTTGAATCCTCATAACACGAGGTTGGTTCCGGTGGGCCTCGGTTCCTCCGCTTGGCCGTTCTCAAGGGTGCAGATCAAGTTTGTATTGTACTCATTTTCTTTACATATTTCATAATCTTAAATGTGACGCAGTAAAATTAAGCCCTGGACGCTGTTCGCATCCGAGCAAGCGCTCCTTGGCAACCGCACGGAACGGGGCAGGACGATCCTCCAGCGGCCGGGGGCGACGCTAATGGTGACCGCCGCCAGCCAGCCGGTGCGCAACCCACTTTCGCAGAGTCCCAAACCGGGTCGGTCGGCGCGCCCTTGCCCTTTGCCGCCTATGACCGCGACGGCAACGGCAGCATCAGCAAGCAGGAGTTCGACAGTCGCGAAGCGGAGCAGGAGAGAGATCGGGCGTCCGCCGGTGCGCCAATGGGCGGGGCGGCGAATACCACGACCTTTGCGGTCTTCGACCGCAATAGCGATGGTCAGGTGACGGATGCGGAATTCGCCGAGGTCCAGTCCGCAATGCCCCATGGCAGTCTTTCGACGGGCATGGGACTCAGCGCCGGCATGGGCGGCTCCTTGGGTGGACCTGGGCCAAGTTTTGCAGACATCGATACGAACGGCGACGGAGCCATCTCCGCGACCGAGTTCAACACCGCACGGGCCAACCGCGCCGTCGAACGGTCACAGGAAGGCGATCCGCTGGGAACCATGCGCAATGTGCCGACCAAGCCCCGACGAGTTCGCGGCCGCCCAGGGCAGATATCCCCAGCAGTACCAGACACAGACCCCCGCGCAGCGCTGAGAGGGCGACTACACGACAGGCAATCATGATGAACAAGCTGGTCGCGCTGATTCTAACGATGACGATCGCAGGGCTGTTCGGCTGCAACACCATGGAGGGGGCCGGAAGGGATATACAAGCCGGCGGTAAGGCCGTGAGCCATACGGCGAAAGACGTCAAGTACGATATGTGAGGCGTCGATTCTCTGAAGGTTTCCCGTCTGCAATGGGGCGGACGGGAAGGAGCGGAGCCGCCGTACTCGATCCCGACCCGAAAGGTTAGTGCTCGCTGCGGCGGAGCGACTCGGCAAGGAGGCAAGGGTTTAGGTTTATCAACTGGAGCATTCGCCATGAAATTCGACATGACCAAGACCAACGTCGGCACGACGGATCGTCTGATCCGCTTTCTTTTGGGCGCCCTCCTGATCTACGGGGCCTTTCGCAGTCAAAACTGGGTATCCGGCGTAATCGGCGCGGTATTGATTGGCACCGCCTACCTGCGTGTTTGCCCGGCCTATAAGGCCTTCGGTTTCAGCACCGATAAGGGCGCAGCAGACGCGGACACCAAGGAGCTGACCGCTGCTGGAAAATAGCCTGCAAACCGAGCCCTGACCCAGTCCTCAGACCCGGTCGGGGATCTCCGATTCGCTCGGTCGCGCCCCAGACCAGGGGTCAGTACCCGACAGAAGGGCCGAATCGCTGCCCCGACCCGCGCCTGCACCTGCGCCGACACGGGGCCCCATCCACCCGCACCCGATGGACCCGTCCGTCGTCAACGAGCGATATCCCCTCGCCGTCCGGCTGCCGTTCCCCGTCCAGATCGCTTGATCCCGCCGAACAGCCCACTGTCGTCAGTCGCATCTAAGGCCTCCCAGGCGCGCTCGGTGCCCAGGTGGGGGGCGGCGATGGTGACCAGCCGAGTGACCGTGCCCGCGCCATAGCTCACCAGTGCGAGCCGCGCCACGACGCCGCCCGCCGAATGCCCGATCAGGTCCACCGTGTCCGTCGGGTGTTGTTGCGCGATCGCGATCAGCATGCCGCCGAGCAAGCGTGCCTGCTCCATCAAGGGTGCGGTGGAGGGCAGGTCGACCGTGTAGATCGCGAATTCCCCTGCGGGTGGTCCGACCGACTCTAACCGCAACCCAGACCGGGTCGACTGCCAGTTGCCGGCGAGCTTCCAGCCAGCCCGCTTAAGCACCGGCAGCACGCCGCTCTGCTGCCACGAAGCCGAGTCTCCGAGGTAGCCGTGCACCAGCACCAAAATCCGCCCGGCGCTGGCGGGGCCGGCAAACACCACCCCGAGCGCGCAGCAGAGCGCCAACCACCACCGAAGACGCCAGTGCTTCATGCTGCCTCCACGGGGTTGCTCGAGCGGCCGGTGCCCTCGATGCCGACCTGACTGATCGTTGGTAGAAGAGGTCGTCGAACAGGCGCCCGCCCAGGTGCATGTCGCCCCAGGAATGCACGATCTCGCCGCGAAGGACGAGCGCGAAGTCGCAGGTTCCGCCGCCGAAATCGACCACCAGCGCGCCCCTGAGCACCTCGATCGGCGTGATTTCCTTGCGCTGGAGATGGAAATAGAGTGCGCCCTTGGGCTCGTCGACCGTCTTGATCTCGCCGAAGCCCGCCTCCTCGGCGATTGCGCGCAGCGTGTCCCGGTAGGTCTCGGACGCCTCGCTCGGAACGCCGAAGATGACCTGACGCTACAAGGGCGCGATGTCCTTGTGCTGCCGCCGTCCGAGCGCCAGCAGACCGACCAGGAAATTGCGCGCATCGGTGCGCGCCTCGGGGCTGCTGAGCATGTCCGGTTTGAACTGGGCGCGGATACTATAGTCGTCGTGCTCGACACCCGCGTCGCCGAACTCCTCGAGCGCCACATAGCCGATCAGCGGCTCCTTGCCGTCGCGGTAGAGGATGGCGGTGGCGATGCCGTCGCGGCCGTCGCCGAAATCCACGCCCACCGGATCTTCCTTGTCGCCCGGACACTTGGTGACGTAGGTGTCGGACGTGCCGAAATCGATGGCCAGGACCGGTTGGACCTCTGCCGATGGGCCGGCGGTGCTAGTAATGCTGTTTTCGGACACGACCTTTCTCCAAGAGACGGCCATTCTGGATCACCGGCGCGTCCTCGACGATCACGGTGTCGCCGTCCTCGATCAGACCGAACGGGCGATATCGTATTGGGGGCCGCCACGGGTGAAGGCCGACAGGGACACCGCGGCGGCGTAGACGAGGATGCGCCGCAGCAGACCGAAGCCGGCCAGCCGCCCCCAGAGGGCACCGAGTCCGAACGAGGCGGCGCCCAGCAGGTCCGCGGTCCAGGCCACGCCCAGCAGGGTCTTGAACACCCGTCGCAGGGTCTTGCTCTCGGTGAGCCGCCCGACCGCATACATGGCCAGCGCCGCGCCGCCGGGGCCGCCGATCAGCATCCCCACCCCTCGCACCCCCAGGGCCAGGTTCAGCAATCCGCCGAGCAACGGATAGGTAATTGGGCCGCATGATGCTCGGTTAAGGTTTAGTCTGCTTCATGTCCTGTCGGTGGCATTGAAATGGATGGCTGGAAGGCAAGGGCTGCCGAACATCCACAGCGGCCGTTCCGGTCTGTCGAATCCGACAATGGCGGATCGGTCCGAACCACAGCCACCAGCGTAGGCGGCGTAGGCGGGGGCTCGCACCGGTTCCGTTCGGTGGCGTACAAAGCAGCACGAAAAAGCGATCGTTGTCGACCGTCAGCACCTCCAGCGGACTCATCGCCACCGCGCACAGGAAGTCGTGCAGGCAGAGATAGACGCGTCCGCCCGGTTTCAGCAACCGCTGGACCTGCCGCAGCACCGCTGGATAATCGGGCAGGCGCTCCAGGACGCCCAGAATGACGATCGCGTCATAGGGGTCAGACGAGCGGTAGGCCAGGAAGTCCTGGATCACGACCCGACAGGGCAGTTGACGCCGGTCGATCAAGTCGGTCAGGAAAGCCTCCGACTCGCGGGGTCTTATGCGAATTGATTAGCGGGCCGTACCAAATCCCTCATCTTCGCTATGCGCGGGAACAGGTAATCCGGCAAAACGCATACCCTGTGTGACCGGGCCTTGCGGAAACAGACGTCGCAGATACTTGCGGCCGCCTTGATCGGAAAACGCCTCGTCAAGCATATCGCCGAGCTCTCGACCGCTTTCGACTGAACCATTCTCCAGATAGTAGTCGCGTAATCGCTGTATCACCTCAAAATGGGCATCTGTAAGTTCGACATCTTCTTCCTTGGCGATACCATGCGCCTGTTCCTCGTTCCAATTCTGCAACTCACGTTCACGTTGGGTATGCTGCTGGCTGTCAATATCAGTATCGACACTCTTATCAGCAAATTCATCTATAAGATCGGTTTTTTGTTTCATACGTGATTTCACCGCTTTAATGCTTGTCTGTTAGTCAAGGGATATGGGGATGATCCGGGTGCCGTTGCGGTGGAGATACACCTCGAAGTCCACAATGGAATGATATCGCTCCCCAAGTGGTATTTACCCCGTCCCGCGCGTTTCAGGCACGAGCCGTCGGCGGAAAACGTTCCGGACGGGGCGCATGCCCCATTTGGGACGACGGCAAAGCGCAATTACCCGCATCAATGAAGCAGCGGGGAACCGTGAACCCCGGCGTTAAACACGCACGAGCCACGTGTAAGCCTCACTTTCCAGCTAAAAGGCTTAGAGCCGCGGGTCGCGAAGTCCGCTTCATCACCTTCGGTCACCGTCGACGGAACCCGCTTTGGATGGCGCATCAAGACAGCGCTGTGGTGCGTCGATCGAGGTGACATTCGGGAACATATCTAGGAATGAGATGCGCATACCGTAGCCATGCACCGTCACGGGTTCCTGCGGGCAGTCCTGCGTGATACGGCTCGCGACCGCCTGGAGATCCGCGGAAGCGAACTTAAAGTACGGGGGCATGAACCCGGCGTCCTCGTTTCGGAAAATCGCCGTGTCAGCGGTGTTCGTATAGACGGTCTCGATACGATACTGGACATTACGACCATCCCCGGTCACGCCCGTGATCTGAACGTCCCAAGAATCGGGACCCCAGAGGAGCCAGAGAACGGCTATCGCGATGGCGAGGACAACAGCAAGGCTGATTGTGAATGTCTTTTTCATGAGGCATCTACTCCTTGTCTGTCAGAGGCTTGAACTCGGCCGCAGCACGCTGCGGCAGACCCGCATGCGCGCGGGCTTGCGGAGCAAAAGACAAGAGCTGAAACGCCTGAGTGGCGTCCGCTCAACCCCTCATGTCTCCGGAGGACGTTCCAGCACCACCCGAAAGGCCTCCGCGCCACAGCTGAGGAAGGCCTGGGCCGAGCCCCAGAGGTAGAGCCGGAAGCGGCGGTAGAGCGTCTCGCCCCAGCGGGCGACGATGTCCTCGCGGGCGGCCTCCAGGTTCTCGGCCCAGGCCTTGCAAGTGAGGAAATAGTTGTGGCGGTCGTTGTGCACCGCCAACACCTCCATCGGCGACTTGGCCACCGCATGCAGGAAGTCGTGCAGGCAGAGGAAGGCGTGGTCCGCCGGAAAGATGTAGCGGGCGATGAAGCTCGGCTTGTCGTATTTGTCCCGGGTCGCGCTGGCATCGAGATAAACGCGTCCGCCCGGCTTCAGCAACCCCTGGATCTGCCGCAGCACCGCCGGATAATCGGGCAGGTGCTCCATCACGCCCAGAATGACGATCGCGTCATAGGGCTCGGACGAGCGGTAGGCCAGGAAGTCCTGGTTCACGACCCGACAGGGCAGTTGACGCCGGTCGATCAAGTCGGTCAGGAAGGCCTCCGACTCGCGGGAGATCGTCAGTGAGGTGACCTGGATCCCGCGCGCGCCGGCCTGTTCCGTGAAGCTCCCCCAGCCGCCCCCGACATCCAGCACGCGATCCCCCGGCTTGAGTCGACAGGCGTCGATCGCAAAATCGAGCTTGCGGCACTGCGCCGTCTCCAGGGGCTCATTATCCCGCTCGAACACGGCCTGCGAATAGCAGCGGGTCGGGTCCAGGAACCGGAGATAGAAGTCGCTGGCAAAGTCGTAGTGCGCGGCGATGGCGTGCCGGTCGGTCTTGATCCTCCCGACGAGCCAGGGCGCGAGGCGTCGCCACAGGTCGTGCAGTGGATGACGGTCGTGCAGGCCAGGGCGGAGACTGGCGAAGCCCAGCATGTCCCCCTGGACATCCAGACTCCCGTTCATATAGGCCTCGCAGATGCGCAGCTCATCGAGCCGGCGCAGCGCGCTCAAGCCCTTGCGATCCTTCACCAGAATCTTCACCGCCGGCTCGGCGTCGCCGAAGCGATAAGTGCCGCCGCCCCACAGGCGAATTTCCAACGGGATTTTGACCCGGTCGCCGAAGACCCGCGTCTGAATCAGGCGAGCCAGTCGGTCGGGGACCGAAGCCCCGAGAACGGTTGCGCATTGGCTCATCGAGAGTGCCTCCGCAGGACAGTATCAGGACTCGCTTGGCCGACCCGCGGCCAGGTCTGCCACCTGGTCACAGCCGTCGAGTGAGCGTCGCTGAATCTCACTCTCACTCTACAGAGAGTTTGACCGAAGCGTCCAGAGCGGTCGGTTCGGTAGCGCACAAAAGAAAAGGCTTCGTCTATGTGCGTTACCGAACCAACCGCCATCGATCGTGCGCGTAATGTTCCTTCGGCGATGGGAACTCACATTCCGCGCTGGGGTGATGGCTCAATTCATTGACAGGACAGACACATGAACAAACAACAGATGATGAGACACCAACCCGAGCCTTATCCATGAGCGTTGCCCTCGCCCTCGCCAGTGTGGGGCTGCCCGGAACCTTGCTGGCGCAGGTCCCGCCCGGCCCAATGACACGTTCGCCGACGTTGATTAAGAACGGCGACGGTGCAATCACCGAGCAGGAGCTCACAACGGCCCAGGGGGAGCGCTTGGCGGGACACGCCGCGCAGGGCGCGCCCATGCGGGGTGCGGCCAACCGGCCGGCCTTCGCGGCCTTCGATCGGAACGGCGATGGCCGGTTGACCCCTCAGGAATTCGAGGCCGGACAACGGGCACAGATGCAGAGTCGCCCGGGGATGGGGATGGGATCCGGGATGGGTCCAGGGGCAGCGTCGGGCGCGGGCAATTAGCTTGGGCAGGGGCCGCGCCTCAGCTTCAGGCCATGCCGTCTTGGAATGAGCCTTGATCTAACCAGTTCGTATGCCATTGAGCGCGTCGAAGGGTCTGTTCTTGATCGCCTTCCTGTCAGCCGCGTTCGGGCTCGTCGGCTGTCAGAAGTACAACGGGCCAAGCGTGAAGACATGACGCAGACGCGCATGTAACGCGATCCGGAAGGGATGAGAAGACCGGCGTTGTCGCCCCTTCGCTCGGCGGGCAAGCGCGACTTTACGGCGACGCGGCCAGACTGCCCGTGAGGCTATTGCCGATCACGCGGCAAGGATTCGGCAGACACAGCAAGACGTCGGCGGGCAAGTACCCTCGGGACATCTGGGATCCACACGTCCGATGGAGGGCGTTCAAATGCGACGATGGCTCTGGCGCGGATTTGATCTATGTGTGCGGGCGCTATTGCTTGGATCCATGTGCTACGGGCCAATCTCCTCGGTCATGGCGCAGGAACCGGTCGACAAGGGAGACGCGCCGCACAAACTGATTGCCCCCACCGAGGAGGAGCTTTCCCCGGCAGCTGCCAAGGTTGACGTCAAACCCATCGCGCAAGACGAAGAGATCCGCAAGCGGCTCCAAACCGTGTTGAACGCTACCGACTGGTTCACCGACCCGCAGGTCAGGGTCGAGGAGGGCGTCGTCTTTCTCGAAGGTCGGGTGGAGTCCGATGAGCTTAAAAAATGGGCTGGCGATCTGGCACGCAATACTCAGGACGTCGTCGCCGTTGCCAACCGGCTTGAGGTGCCGGAGCCGTCGCCCTGGGATTTTCGCCAGGCGTCTAGCGGTATCTCTGCACTATGGCGCGACCTCATCCGCGCGATGCCTTTCGTTCTTTTCGGACTGCTCATCCTGGCACTGTCGGTGGGGACTGCGCTGTTGGCGACGCGAGGAATCCGAGCACTGCTCCGCGAAAGGATTCGGACGAAACTCCTGCAAAATGTGATCGCTCGTGCGGCAGGCGGGCTCGTTGTCCTCTGTGGCGTCTATCTTATTCTGAGGATCTTCGGCCTGACGCAACTGGCATTGACGCTGGTCGGAGGTACCGGTCTGATCGGCCTGGTCCTTGGTATCGCATTCCGCGACATCACCGAGAACTTTCTGTCCAGCATCTTCCTTAGCGTACAGCGGCCGTTTGAGACGGGCGACTTGGTCGAGATCTCCGGCGTGACCGGGTATGTGCAACAGCTAAACATGCGCACGACCATCTTGATGACCCTTGATGGCAACCTCACGCAGATCCCAAACGCCACCGTTTACAAGACTATCCTCAGCAACTTCACGACCAACGCCAACCGGCGCGAGGACTTTGTTGTCGGCATCGGCTACGGCGATGCGATCAACGAGGCCCAGGAAATAGCGCGCAAGGTCCTGGCGGATCACCCAGCCGTACTCAAAGACCCGGAGCCGTCGGTATTGGCGGACAGCCTCGGCAGCGCAACCGTTAACCTGCGCGTCTATTTTTGGCTAAACGGGCGCGAGCACAGCTGGCTGAAGGTCCGGTCTTCGGTTATCCGGCTGGTGAAGGGCGCCTTTCAGAACCGGGGCGTCTCGATGCCCGACGAGGCCCGAGAGGTTGTCTTCCCTCAAGGCATCCCCGTCACCATCCTCGCCCAGAAGCCGACAGACGCGCAGGGTGCCGCGCCGGGAAAACGGCTCCCCGCCGAATCGCGGCACGACGAGCTCGAAGTCGCGTCGACAAAAGCGGAAGCCGGTTTGTACAGCGAATCGATCGTCATCGAGGAGCAGGCGCGGGAGGCAAGGCCATTGAAGGAAGGGGAAAATCTCTTGCCGGCGGCTTCCGGCACGGCGGCATCCGAGAAGCGCGCGCAAGAAGCAAGGCCATAGGGGTCAGTGGTCAAATGGGTCGCTTCTCGCCCTGTCGCATTTCCTATGGCCCCGTCTGAAACGGTTCGAACCTTTCCGCCTTGCCGCCAGAAAACTGCGGGGCGGGGTTGAATACGCCGCCCCGCTTGAGGCCCTTCGGGAAACCGCCCCACTTCGCGGGCACACGGGGGAGCATTCGCTCGAGATCCTTCCTGACCACCTCGTAGCATTCGAAATGCTCCGACACAACCTTCACGATGACGATGATATGCACTGAGCAGCATGCCCCAGATACCCCAGACCCAACCCCAGAAGAGCAGCGAGATGAACACGGCAGCGGAATTCATGCGGGCGATTCGCCCCGTCATCCAGGTGGTGACAAAGTACCGACGGCGATAGCGATCGCCAGCCACGCGCCCGCCACCAGCAGCGCCATGGCGAAGGATTTGGAATTGGATCAAGGCCACCATACCGGTGGCGATGGCGACGAGGCCGGGGCCCAGATAGGGGATGAGATGCAGCAAACCCGCCGCCACGGCCCAGGCAGGCCCCCGCGTTTTCCAGAGGGATCAGAAATCCCTGCGCCCAATCCAGCGCGAAGATCGCCGCGATCGAGGCCATGACCGCCAGGGCCAGACCTTGCGCATCGACGGCGAGACGGGCGAGGCGCAACGGACGCTCGGTGTCCGCGCCTGAGGTCGCTGGTTGTCGGCGGACGGCTGCTCGGTCGTCACAGTGGAAACCGCCTGGAAGGGTCATCGCGGTCATTCAGTCCTTTCAATAAGATGCTAGCCGGCTTGCGCTTACCACCTTGCGCGTCAGAGCCCATGCCCTGGTCATACAGCGCCTCCGCTGCCCCATAACAGTCGCAGGCGGCGCCTTGCAGGCCGGCGCGGTCGAGCACGGTGACATCGCCACGACGGTAGTGAATCAGCTTGCGCTCTTGCAGCGCACTCGCCGCCTTGGTGACGCCCACACGACGCACGCCCAACAACAGGGCCAGAAGCTCATGGGTGGCATGGAAGTGGTCGGAATGCGCCCGATCCTGGGTCATCAGCAACCAGCGCGCGAGGCGAGCCTCCACCATGTGGAAGCGGGTGCAGGCGAGCAACTGCGTGCTCTGGTTCATCAACACGTCGAGATAGCGGTTGAGCCTTGCTTGTAGGGCTTCGCTCTGGTGCAGCGCCTCGCCAAATCGTTCACTGGACATGCGCCAGGCCGGACCGGCGCCCTGGACAAACGTGCGGACCTGTGTGACCTCTACCCCCAAGATGAGGGGCGTGCCGATCATGCCTTCATTCCCGACCAGCCGCACCTCCAGACCGCCCTGATCCGCGGGCGGGGTCACGAGGGAAACGAAGCAGTCAGTCGGAAAATAGACGTCGCGGATCTGGTCGCCGGGTTCGCTGATCACCTCGCCAAACCGCAGTAAATCGGATTCGCAGTTCGCCAGAGTCTGTCTCCGGTCATTGTCGGGCAGCGCGGCCAGGAGCCGATTGTGGAAGTGGGCGGGTTTCGTTGCGGCGTCGGGACGCACACGCGTTCTCCTCTTTGTTTCGTCGCTTTGGTCGGCGTGACACCTAAACGAACGCCACAAGGAATGGAAGCGGTTGAACATCTCCAATGGCGAATGTAGACCCGATCACATCCAGACCGCTTCCGTGGAAGCGGCGACCGCCCTTCAGGTGCCCACCTCAAGGCGCGCCGACTTTCGCCTCATTCGCTGTAAATTGGCGTTCGCGTGACCTGGAATGAAACGACGGTCCGCACCGATAGGTGAAAAGTAAGCTGAAAAATCCGTTTGCTCCGTGCGCTAGCAAACATAGCGCGCGAATCCCCTCCGCGGCGCGACGGCCCAGCAGTCGACTGAGAAGGCTCAGGTCTAAATACCGTGCAATGTCTGCTAGCGAACAGACGCCGGCGAGGGCAGACCCTATCGTGAGGCTTGCCGAATGCTCGCGCAGTATGCCAGGAGAAACGCCGTGCCTCTGGTTTCATTAGTCGTCACGTTAGTGGTCGTGGGATTGATCCTCTGGTTGGTTAATAACTACATCCCCATGGATGGTACCATCAAGAAGATCTTGAACGCGGTCGTGGTCATTGTAGTGATTCTTTGGCTATTGTCTGTCTTCGGGCTCCTGCCTCCGATTTCTGGGATACGGATCGGGTAAAAGTTAGCCGTTGGCTGTCCCGCCCGGACTTCTACCGGAATAGATAGACATTTGATATGAATCAGCATCACAGGTTAATAGAGTAACGCCAGGGCCTATATCCAATTAGAGATCGATCCGGTCGCCTTCGGGGCCATCCTCCGGGCGGTAAATGCTTACATCCCGATGAACGCGACGGTCAAAGACGTGATCCCTTGCTTGATCGACATCCACGCCCTCCATCTCGCCTCAACCAGGACATTCAGACATGACCACCGGGCACCTCGCACCCCAGCTGCTCGACCGGATGGACGCCTACTGGCGTGCCGCCAATTATCTGTCGGTCGGTCAGATCTATCTCTACGACAACCCCCTGCTGAAAGAGCCTTTGAGGCTCTCGCATATCAAGCCGATGGTGCTTGGGCACTGGGGCACGACACCGGGCCAGAACTTCATCTATGTGCATCTAAACCGGGTCATCAAAGAGTACGACCTGGACATGTTTTATATCGCCGGCCCCGGCCACGGCGGCCCGGCGCTGGTCGCCAATACCTACCTCGAGGGGACCTACAGCGAGATCTATCCGAACATCGGCCAGGACGAGGCCGGGCTGAAGCGGCTCTTCACGCAGTTCTCCTTTCCCGGCGGGATCGGCAGCCATGTGGCGCCGACGACCCCGGGATCGATCCACGAAGGCGGCGAGTTGGGCTACTCGCTCAGCCACGCCTTCGGGGCCGCGTTCGACAATCCCGGGTTGATCGTCGCCTGTGTCGTGGGCGACGGGGAGGCGGAGACCGGCCCGCTGGCGACCGCCTGGCAGTCCAACAAGTTTCTCGATCCGATCACCGACGGCGCCGTACTGCCGATCCTGCACCTCAACGGTTACAAGATCAGCAACCCCACCCTGCTGGCCCGCATCGAGCCCGAGGAGTTGGAGCAGTTCTTCCGCGGCTGCGGCTGGACCCCGTACTTCGTCGAAGGCGATGAGCCGGAGCGCATGCACCAGCTGATGGCCGAGACACTCGATCAGGCCATCGGGGACATCCAGCGGATCCAACGCCAGGCGCGCGACGCGCAGGATGCCTCCCGTCCGCGCTGGCCCATGATCGTGCTGCGCTCGCCCAAGGGCTGGACCGGACCGGCCATGGTCGATGGCGTGCCCAACGAAGGCACCTTCCACTCCCATCAGGTGCCGATCATTGTGGATGCCGAGCATCCCGAGCATGTCCAATCGCTCGAACGCTGGATGAGGAGCTATCGGCCGGAGGAGCTGTTCGATGCGGAGGGCCGACTCCTCCCGGAGTTGGCCGCGCTCGCGCCGAAGGGCGAGCGGCGCATGGGCGCCAATCCGCACACCAACGGCGGTAATCTGCTGCGCGACCTGCGCCTGCCGGATTTCCGCGCGTCTGCACTGCAGGTGCCGTCACCCGGCGCCGTCGAGGCCGAGGATACGCGCGTCCTGGGTCAGTACCTACGGGACGTGACCAAGCTCAATCAGGCGCCGCGGACCTTCCGCCTCTTTGGCCCCGATGAGACCGTTTCCAACCGATTGAGCGCGGTCTTCGAGGTCACCGACCGGCAGTGGGACGCGCGCACCGCCGCCAACGACGAATTCCTCGCGCCCGCCGGCGGTGTGCTCGACGCCATGCTCAGCGAGCACCAATGTGAGGGTTGGCTGGAAGGCTATCTGCTGACCGGACGGCACGGGCTCTTCAACAGCTACGAGGCCTTCATCCGCATCGTCGACTCGATGTTCAGCCAGCACGCTAAGTGGTTGAAGGTGACGCTGGAGCTGCCCTGGCGGCGCAAGATCGCCTCGTTGAACTATCTTCTGTCCTCCCACGTCTGGCAGCAGGATCACGACGGCTTCACCCACCAGGACCCCGGCTTCCTCGATCACGTCATCAACAAGAAGGCCGATATCGTGCGCATTTACCTGCCGCCCGATGCCAACTGCCTGCTGTCGGTGGTCGATCACTGCCTGCGCAGCCGCCACTATGTCAACGTGGTGGTCGCGGGAAAACACCCCATGCCGCAATGGCTGGGCATCGAGGACGCGGTGGTGCATTGCACGGAGGGCATCGGGATCTGGCCATGGGCCAGCAACGACCAGGGCAGCGAGCCGGACCTGGTGATGGCCTGCTGCGGGGATACGCCGACGCTGGAGATCCTCGCCGCCGTGTCCATCCTGCGCGAGCATCTGCCGGAACTGAAGATCCGGGTGATCAATGTCGTCGATCTGATGCGCCTGCAGCCCAGCCTGGAGCATCCGCACGGACTGACCGACCGCAACTACGACGCGCTCTTCACCCGCGACAAACCCATCATCTTCGGCTTTCACGGCTACCCCTGGCTGGTCCATCGCCTGACCTACCGACGCGCCAACCACAACCAGCATGTGCGCGGCTACAAGGAAGAGGGAACCACCACCACGCCGTTCGACATGCGCGTGCTAAATGAGCTCGACCGCTTTCATCTGGTGCAGGATGCGGTCGATCGCCTGCCGCACTTGGGCACCAAGGGGGCTTACCTGAAGCAGTTGGTCCAGGACAAGCTGATCGAGCACAGGCACTACATCGCCAAGCATGGCCAGGATCTGCCGGAGATCCGCAACTGGACGTGGAATATCGGACAACCCTAGGTTGGAGCGAGCACCAAGATGAACACTCAAGCGCTGATCGACACCGCCCAAGCGATGGTGGCCGAGGGCAAGGGCCTGCTGGCCATGGATGAGAGCACCGGCACCATTCACAAGCGTTTCGCCAGCGTCGGCATCGCCCAGACCGAAGAGGCCCGGTTTGCCTGGCGTGACCTGCTGGGGTCCACACCCGGCCTCAACGCGTCCATCAGTGGCGCGTTCCTCTTTGACGAGACCATTCGCCAGCAGAGGCCCGACGGCACGCCATTGGTGAGCCTCCTCACCGCGGCCGGGATCATCCCTGGCATCAAGGTGGATCTCGGGGCCAAGGCGCTGGCCAGTCGTCCCGGCGAGACCGTCACCGAGGGACTGGACGGCCTGCGTGCACGCCTGGCGACCTATGTCGACCTGGGCGCGCGCTTCGCCAAGTGGCGCGCCGTGCTGACCATTGGGGATGGATTGCCCACCCGGCCCGGCATCGAGGCCAATGCGCATGCCCTGGCGCGCTATGCCGCCCTGTGCCAGGAAGTCGGACTGGTGCCCATCGTCGAGCCGGAGGTGTTGATGGACGGCGACCACAGCCTGGAGCGCTGCCGCGCGGTGACGGAGGAGGTCCTACACCGGGTGTTCGACCAGCTCTATGAGCAGGGTATCCTGTTCGAGGGGATGATCCTGAAACCCAACATGGTGGTGCCGGGATTGGGTTGCGCCACGCAAGACCGCGACGAAGCGGTGGCCGACGCCACGCTGCAATCTCTGCTGCGGGCCGTCCCCGCCGCAGTGGCGGGCATCGCCTTCCTGTCGGGCGGGCAATCCGATGAACTGGCCACCGCGCGGCTGAACTCCATGAATCGGCGCTTCCGGTCAGTGTCGACGCAGCCGCCCTGGCCCCTGTCGTTTTCCTTCGGGCGTGCGCTGCAGCACCCGGCCCTGGCGGTCTGGGCGGGCAACGCGGCGAACCGCGACTCGGCGCAGCAAGCCTTGCTGCATCGCGCCCATTGCAATCACGCCGCGCTGCTTGGTGAATACAACACCGCGATGGAAACCCGATAACCGCGCTCCTGCAGGCCGATCAGGTCCCGCACGGTCAAACGGCCCGGTAGCCCACCGCCGGGCCTGATGGTCCGGTCGGTTGGCGGCTCGGTGGCTATTTGCCCACAGAGGCCACGTGCTTTTCGGAGCTGAAATGGAAGAGCGCGTAGGCCGGGCAAAACCGGAACCAGGCGGTGCCGAGCAGCACCGCACCGATCAGTCCGCCCACCCAGTGACCTCCGAAGAAGACGCTGGCGATTAGGAGAACGCCTAGAATTGCGCGGATCAGGCGATCGATGTTGCCGACGTTGTGCTTGGTGAAATCAAAATGCATGATCATTGCTCCAGTGGTTGAGGATCGATCTTGGCCTCCATGCCGCTTCACATCTCCTTACTTGACGTCCCTGACCGCATCGCTCACGGCGTGACCGCCGCTTTGGATATCCTTGCCGGCGCCCTCGATGGTATTGCAGCCGGACAATCCGCCCATTGCGATCAATAGAATCAGCGCTATGAGCTTGTTCTTCATCATCTCTTATTGTGTGTCTGTGCCATCCGCTGCCGTTGCGTCACCGTCGGTCTGTCCGGTGTTCATCCGTTCCCCAGGTTCCGGGGTCACCATTTAGCTGACCCGATCAATGGCGTGATCGAATGTCTCGTGCCCGGACACGTTTTCGATCATGCCGCGGGGCCATGGCTCGTTACCGCTGACGCGCCGTCGGTTCTCATCGCGGCGGTGGCGGATAAACTCCGATCCGCACCAGTCACCCTTCTGGATCAAGGCTGTGGGGCTGCTCCCGACTGAACCATTGCGACACTGTTCTTGTAGGCGCACCGGCGATGGCTGTCTGTACGCTGCGGCACATAAGCGCCTCGGCGGAAGCCGATGGATCAATCGCAGCGCACAAAGAACGGATTCGAGAGCGCCTCGCGACATTGGTCACCGGTCCTGATTCGCGCATCAGCGCCCATCCCCTTGGCGAACTTGCCCGCCGCCATGTCGCGTAACTGATGCGCCAGACCACAGGGTTGCGACGTCGCGCAGCGGTTATCCCCACCGCAGACCCGTTTGATCAAATCGTCACACGCCGATGTCGCGAGCCGTGATTCCTCCTTGGGTGCATGCATCCAGTCTCCAGCATCTGCTGGGTGGGCACCGCGGTTCCACGGCTGACAATCACCACCGAGCCATCCTCGAGTTGGTGCACGCCATCCCACATGGGCTCCAGCCTGCTACCTTCTCGATGCCAGGCCCGATGCGTGATGGCATCCACCTCGACCTGCGAACCATCCGGCAAGGTTCCTTGCCAGTCGGCGGCCATGACCGGGGCAAGGGGCAGCCAACTCAGCAACACCCAGCAGTGCCGCAATTGCATGGAACGTCTTGCGCAATCGATGGCTTTCACAACGACACAACTCCAGTGATTCATAAAGGGGTCTAGGATGCGCGCCCTTCTGACCGTTCACGCATGTAAGGTGTCTCATTGAGCATCCATGGAACGTTGGCGGTACCAGAAGGGCAACCGGGGGTCGCGGTAGGGACGGAGGTTACCCTCCGCCCCCCGCACAGATCCGTACGAGCGGAACTACCGCATACGGCTCCTGCCTCGGGTCATGACGCGAAGCGCACCGTCGGGTAAGGATGAAGCTGCTTAACCGACGGGA